>JANOZF010000250.1:0-14789 GCA_031429255.1 Rubrivivax sp. | reverse complement strand
TGGTGGCGCTTCAGGGATTTGAACCCCGGACCTGCGGATTATGATTCCGTCGCTCTAACCAGCTGAGCTAAAGCGCCTGAGCCCGACATTATAGCGAGACTGAATCGCCTGCACATTTGAGCCTGCATGCGTTCGCACGGGCCCTCGTGGCTGGCAAGGCGCAACCGGCGCGCGCAGCGCTCTACGAATGTTCAGTTTCCTGAAGAAGAAGTTCCTCGGCGGGGGTGGCAAGCCGCCCGATGGCGTGCCCGCGCCTGCCGAGTCGGATTCGTCGCCCACGCCAACGGCAGGGGCTCCTGAGGCGGATTCGTCGCCCACGCCGACGGCAGGGTCTCCTGAGGGGCCGTGGCAGCAGCCAGCAGCAAGCGACCAGCCGCTGCAAGGCCCGGCGACGCCAGCACTGGCTGATGGCGTCGCTACCGAGCACCGAACGAACCCGCCTGGCGCAGCTTCCGTCGCCACCACCGCGGCGCCGCCGCCGATGGCGGTGGTTGAACCGGCACGCAGATCATGGCTGGACCGGTTGTCGCAGGGCCTGCGCAAGACCGGCGCCGGCATCGCCCAGGTGTTCACGGGCACGCGCATCGACGATGCCTTGTACGAGGAACTGGAGTCGGCGCTGTTGATGGCCGACACCGGGGTCTCGGCCACCGAATTCCTGCTGGCCGATCTCAAGCGCCGGGTGAAGGACAGCAAGGCCAGCGAGCCCTCGGCGGTGAAGGCGCTGCTGGCCGACGCGCTGACCGAATTGCTGCTGCCCCTGCAGCGGCCGCTCGCGATAGGTGGGGCCAGCCCAACGGTGATCATGGTCACGGGCGTCAACGGTGCTGGCAAGACCACCAGCATCGGCAAGTTGACGCGGCATCTGGCGCAGGCGCAGTGCAAGGTGCTGCTGGCTGCCGCGGACACCTTCCGCGCCGCGGCGCGTGAACAGCTGGCGGTGTGGGCTGATCGCAACCAGGTCGAGATCGTCAGCCAGGAAGGTGGGGACCCGGCGGCGGTGACGTTCGACGCCGTCACGGCCGGGCGCGCACGCCAGTGCGACGTCGTCATCGCCGACACGGCCGGCCGCTTGCCGACCCAGGTGCACCTGATGGAAGAGTTGAAGAAGATCCAGCGCGTGATCGGCAAGGCGCAGGAAGGCGCGCCGCATGAAGTGCTGCTGGTGGTGGACGGCAACACCGGGCAGAACGCGCTGTCCCAGGTCAAGGCCTTCGATGCGGCACTGGGGCTGACGGGTCTCATCGTCACGAAGCTGGACGGCACGGCCAAGGGCGGCGTGCTGGCCGCGATTGCCCGCTGGGGTGCGCTGCAGCAGCGTGTGGTGCCGGTCTACTTCATCGGCATAGGCGAGAAGCTGGAAGACCTGCAGACCTTTGACGCGCGCGAGTTCGCGCAGGCCTTGCTGGGCTGAAGGTCTACGGCAGACTGCTTGCGTGTGCGCAGCAAACGCTGCCCCGAAGACCCTCAATGGTGCGCGTTGCGACGAAGCTCGCCCGCCCCGTCCTGCGTCGGCAGCGTTGAAAGAGGTGGCCTTGGTGCCGAGACTTGGGCTCCGGCGGCTGGCAGCTCAGCGCTGGCGAGCATCGCCTGGGGTGTGTATGACGCCCCCGCAGACGGCGCCACACCTGCCTTGGCGTTCAGGGCTTCGGCAGCCTTGGCCTGGGCCTTGCGCGCCGCCAGCGCTGGCGCCATGCTGCTTCGGATCTCGGCCACGCTGGGCAGACTCTCTTCGTGCCAAACGTGCACCGGGATGCCGGCGGCCTGCAGCACACGCGCCATCTGTTCATTGCGCAGCGTACCCGACGGCGTGTCACGGCGCGTGCGCACGTCGACGGCAGCCAGCACGCGAAAGCGGCCGTCGCACAGCAGCAAGTCCACGTCCAGCACGCCAGCGCCTTGAAGCCAGCTCTCGCGCAGCTCGCGCGGCGGCAGGCGGATGAAGCGCAGCAGTTGCACGTGCGCCAGCACCTCGGCGCGGGGAAAGGCGCCACGCAACAGGCGGTAGGCCTTCCTTTCCACACCGCCCAGCACCATTGCCGCCTGGGGCCCGCCGGCCGAAGCCGGGTCGATCGAAGGGCTGCGCACCGGGCTCAGCGCCAACGGGGTGGCCGCCGCACCCCGCGCAGCGGCCTGCTGGTGGCGCCACCACCACCCGGCCGCAGCGGCCACCAGCAGCACCAGCACCAACAGGGGCAGCCAGATCGTGGACAGCGCGACGGGCATGGGCGGGTCGAGCGGCGGGGCAGGTGTGGCGCCTACGGTCGCGGCATGCCGGGAAATCCTCCCCCGCCCATGCCACCCATGCGTTTCATCATCTTCATCAGGCCGCCGCCTTTCATCTTCTTCATCATGCCCTGCATCTGCTCGAATTGATTGAGCAGGCGGTTGACCTCTTGCACGTGCACGCCGGCGCCGGTGGCGATGCGCCGCTTGCGGCTTGCCTTGATGAGTTCGGGCTTGCGGCGCTCCAGCGCCGTCATGGAACAGATGATGCCTTCCATGCGCTTGACGTCGCGCTCGGCCTTGTCCATGTCGGCGCCGGCCGCCTTGGCCGTCAGCTGGCTGGGCAGCTTGTCCATCAGGCTGGACAGTCCGCCCATCTTTTTCATCTGGCTGATCTGGGACAGGAAGTCGTTCAGGTCGAAACCGCTGCCGGACTTGACCTTGTCGGCCAGCTTCTGCGCGGCCTCCACGTCCACGCCCTTCTGCACTTCTTCCACCAACGCGACGATGTCGCCCATGCCCAGCACGCGCCCGGCATGGCGCTCGGCGTCGAAGACTTCCAGTCCGTCGATCTTTTCTGACGTGCCGGCAAATTTGATCGGCGCGCCCGTGATCTGCCGCACCGACAGCGCTGCGCCGCCGCGAGAGTCGCCGTCCATCTTGGTCAGGATGACGCCGGTCAATGGCAACGCGTCCTTGAAGGCCTTGGCGGTGTTGATGGCGTCCTGGCCTTGCATGGCATCGACCACGAACAAGGTCTCCACCGGGTTCAGCGCCGCGTGCAGGTCGGCAATCTCGGCCATCAGCGCGGCGTCGATACCCAGCCGGCCGGCGGTGTCCACCAGCAGCACATCGAAATAGTGGCGCTTGGCGTGGTCCAGCGCGGCCAGTGCAATGTCACGCGGCTTCTGGCCCGGGTCTGACGGAAACCACTCCGCGCCGGCCTGGGCGGTGACGGTCTTCAACTGTTCGATGGCCGCGGGCCGGTAGACGTCGGCCGACACCGTGAGCACCTTCTTCTTGCGCTTGGTGATCAGGTGCTTGGCCAGCTTGGCCGTGGTGGTGGTCTTGCCGGCGCCCTGCAAGCCCGCCATCAGGATGACGGCCGGTGGCTGGGTGGCCAGATTCAGTTCCGACACCGGGCGCGACGCCGAGCCCGAGCCGGGCGCTGCCGTGTCGCCCATCGTCGCGGCCAACTCCTTGTGCACGATGCCGACCAGCGCCTGGCCCGGGTTCAGCGAACCGGCGACTTCCTGGCCCAGCGCTTGTTCCTTGACGCGCGTGATGAAGTCGCGCACCACGGGCAGCGCCACGTCGGCCTCGAGCAGGGCCATGCGCACCTCGCGCAACATGTCCTGCACGTTGCTTTCGGTGATGCGCGCTTGGCCGCGCATCGTCTTGACCATCTTTGACAGGCGGTCGGTGAGGGTGGTGGCCATGGTTGCTTTGCGGGCGGGCGCCGTGAAGACGGGCCCGCGGTCAGTACACTGTCGGCATGATTCTATCGAGCGCGTCACCACTGCTCGGCCCGACCGGCCCCTGGCCGTTGGTGGCCGCGGCCGTGGTGCTGTATTTGCTGGCTGCGGTACCGGTGCCAGCGCTGCGTCGGTTTGCCGTGGCCGCGTTCCTTGGTGCCTTTGTGCTGCATGCGCTGCTGCTGCTGATCGACATCGCCGGCCTGGGCCAGCCCGAGGGCGGCGCGCGGCTGGGTTTTGGCCCGGTGTTGTCGATGGCAGTGTGGCTGGTGATTGCCGTCTACACCATTGAAAGCCGGTTGCTGCCGCTGCCGGCAGTGCGTCAGTGGCTGGGTTTGCTGGGTGCTGTCTCGGTGGCACTGGCCGCCGCGTTTCCTGGCGAGGCCAAGCGCGCCGCCACGGCGCTGGCGCCTCTGCACTTTGCGCTGGGTGTGGGGTCCTACGGCCTGTTTGGCGCGGCGGTGCTGCACGGCTTGATGCTGGATGCCGCGGAGCGCCGTCTGCGCGCGGGCGTGTCGGGTCAGCCCGAAGACCACAAGCGCGGCATGCCGCTGCTGCAACTGGAGCGGCTGACCTTCAACTTCGTGGCGGCGGGTTTTGCCGCCCTCAGCGCCACGCTGCTGCTGGGCCTGATGACGGCCGGACCTTGGCGTTTCGAACACAAGACGGTGTTTGCGCTGTTGGCCTGGGCCGTTTTTGCAGCGTTGCTGGTGGGTCGCCACTGGCGCGGATGGCGGGGTCGGCGCGCAACGCGATGGCTGTATGCCGGTGCCGTGTTGCTGCTGCTGGCCTATGCGGGCTCGCGCTTTGTGCTTGAGGTCTTGTTGGGGCGCTGAGGTGCCCCAGTTCCTGTTGTTGCCGCGCTGCCGAGGGCGCATCGGTCCATTCGTCCGGTGCCTTGACTCATGAGCGGAGGTGACAACCACCGGCGGGCCGGGTCTGCATCAACAGAGGTGGGTGGGTCATGAAATACGTGCTGGTGCTGGTGATCGTGATCGTGGCGGCCTGGGTGATGATGGGCCGCAGTCGGGGCCGGGGTCGCGACTCCAGGCCCGATGGCGCAGGCCGTGATGCCCCCCCGCCTGCGGCCGGTGACGCCAAGGCAACGGGCGCCAAAGGCGATGCCGGCCCGCAGACCATGGTGGGCTGCGTGCACTGCGGCCTGCATCTGCCGCGCAGTGAGGCCGTGGTCGATGCGCAGGGGCGCTTGTACTGTGGTGATGTGCATCGCCTGGCTGGTCCGCGCTGAGCCGCCGCGTCGTTCAACATGAGTCTGGATGGCCCTGCCGCGCCGCAGCCAGCGGCAGATCCCGACCGCCGTGCTGGCGATCGCCGCAATGTCGACCGCCGCCGGCCCCAGGGCCGGCGACGCAGCGATTCCCTCTTTGGTGCTTCGGGCAACGAACCGGGGACGGGAGAAGACTCGTTCTTCGATGCGGGCTGGCTCTCTGCTGGCGACGCGGTGCAGACGCCGCCGTCGCTTGTGCGCCAGGAGCGACAGGCCAAGGCGCTGCAGGGCGGTGCGCTGGCGCGTGTCTACCGCACCTATGCCGCGGCACGCGCCGCCATCGGGCTCGGCCTGGTGGTGGTGCAGGGGGTGTCCAGCCTGATTGGTTCGCGCGGTTCGGAGTGGCTCGCGATGGTGTCCCTGGCCTACGCCATACAGGCCGTGACACTGTGGCTGTTGCCCAGTTTCAGCCCCCTGGCGCAGCCGCAGACACAGCGTGGCAAAAGGCGGCGCCAATGGCTGGTGACTATCGGCGTCGACCTGTTGGCCTTTTCGGCGTTGCATCTGCTGGAAGGCGGCTCGACCTTCAACTATGGCGCCTTGCTCGTGTTACCGGTGCTGATGTCAGGCGTCTTCACGTCACGCGTGCTGGCGCTGGGCACGGCCTCGGCGGTGGCGCTGCTGTTGTTGCTGATGGCGTGGCGCACGGCGCCTGCCAGCGAGCTGCCAGCCTTGATGCTGCAGACGGGCCTGGCGGGCCTGGGCCTGTTCATCATCAGCCTGCTGGCTGGCGAACTGGCCGCGCGGCTGGCACGCGAAGAGCTGTCCGCGCGCGGCAGCCTGGAACTGGCCCGCCAGCAAGCACAGCTGAACCGCTTGGTGATCGAAGAAATGGTGGATGGTGTGCTGGTGGTGGACCCGCAACTGCGCGTGCGCGCCGCCAACCCGGCGGCGCGTGCGTTGCTGGTGCCTGAAGGTCTGAGCCCGCCCGCGCCTTTCATGTTGCATGAGAGAGCGGCATGGCAGGCGCTGCAGGCTGCCGTGCAAGAGGCCATGCTGGCGGGCAGCTGGCCCGAGGTGGGCCGCGACATGGTGCTGGACTTCGGGGATGGCCATTTGCGCACGCTGCGCATGCGCGTTCGTTTCATGCGCCGGCCGGCGTGGGACGCTGCCAACTCCACCCAGACCACCGCGTCCGGGGATGGTGAACCCCGCGGCGACGGTTTTGCCGTGTTGCTGCTGGAAGACCTGCGCACGCTGCAGGCGCGCATCCGGCAGGAAAAGCTTGCTGCGATGGGCCGCGTTTCGGCGGGCATCGCGCACGAGATCCGCAACCCTCTGGCGGCCATTTCCCAAGCCAATGCCTTGATGCTGGAAGACACACTCGAGCCCGGCCAACGGCGGCTGGCCCGCATGGTGGCTGACAATGTTGAGAGGCTCAAGCGCCTGGTCGACGACGTGATGGAGGTCTCCCCGGGCATGCCCGCGGCCGAGCGCGTCATCGACCTGCAGCAGACGGTGGCTCGCGATGCATCGGAGTGGGCCAGCACCGTGGCCTTGCCGCTGGGCGCCGACAGCCGGCTGCGCACCGAGCTGGGCATGCAGCCCGAGGGTGTGCTGTTCGACCCCGAACACCTGCGCCGGGTGCTGGTGAATTTGCTGGACAACGCGCATCGCCACGCCACCTCCGCGCCCGGGGCCATCCTGTTGCGGCTGCGCGTGCGCGACGAGCAGACGGTGGAGTTGTCGGTGCTCAGCGACGGACCGCTGATTGCGCCAGAAATCGAGCGCTACCTGTTCGAACCCTTCTTTTCGACGCGCAGCCGTGGCACCGGGCTGGGCCTGTATATTTGCCGTGAGCTCTGTGAGCGGTATGGCGCCAGCATCGACTACAACCGCCGCGCGTCTACAGAGCGGCTGCGCAACGAGTTTGTCGTCAGGCTGCAGCGACGCACCTTTTCCGGCCCCGCCAGCATGCTGGCCCTTGAACCCCAAGCCAACCTGTGAGTTCCAACGCCAGCCCCCGCCTACTGGTGGTGGACGACGAACCCGATCTGCGCACCCTGTACGAGCTCACGCTGGTGCGGGAAGGTTACGACGTGGAGAGCGCTGGCACCGTCGAAGAGGCCTGGGCTTTGTTGCAACAGCGCGGCCCAGGCACCTATCAGCTCGTCATCACCGACATGCGCCTGCCCGATGGCACAGGCCTGGACCTGCTGCGTCGCATCGATCTGGCGGGTAGACACGAAAAGGCGGTGGTGATCACCGCTTATGGTTCCCCTGAAAACGCTGTCGAGGCACTGAAGGCAGGCGCCTATGACTACCTGACCAAGCCGGTGGACCTGCGGCAGTTTCGCGCCGTGGTGGCGTCGGCGATAGGTCGCACGCCGGCCGGGATGGCCGCGGTTGCGCCGCACGCTACGCCTGAACAGCCCGGCGCCAGGGGCGCCACAGCGCCGCAAGCTGAAGCGCTGGCGCGCATCGTCGGCGACTCTGCGGCCATTCAACAGGTGCGCGCCTTGATTGCAAAGGTCGCGCGCAGCATGGCTCCGGTGCTGGTTCATGGTGAGTCGGGCACTGGCAAGGAACTCGTGGCGCGAGCCATCCACGGGTGCTCGCCGCGTGCACGCGGTCCGTTTGTCGCGGTCAACTGCGGCGCCATCCCCGAGCACCTGCTGGAGTCCGAATTCTTCGGCTACCGCAAGGGCGCCTTCACGGGTGCTGCCGAGGATCGCGAAGGCTTCTTTCAAGCCGCGCAGGGTGGCACGCTGTTCCTCGACGAGATCGGCGACCTGCCGCTGCTGATGCAGAGCAAGCTGCTGCGCGTGATCCAGGAGCGGGCCGTGCGACCGGTGGGCGCCGTGGCCGAGGTGCCGACGAATGTGCGGCTGGTCAGCGCCACGCACCGCGAGCTGGGGCAAGAAGTGCAGGCGGGGCGGTTCCGGCAGGACCTGTTTTATCGGCTCAACGTCATACGCATCGGCATCCCGGCGCTGCGTGAACGCATGGCCGACCTGCCCGCGATCTGTGCGCAGGCGCTGGCGCGCATCGCCCGCGACGCCGGCGTCACACCGGTACCGGTAGTGACGCCAGAGGCCATGCGCCAGCTGATGGCCTACCGTTTTCCGGGCAACGTGCGTGAACTCGAGAACCTGCTGCATCGCGCGCTGGCGCTGGCCAGCAGCCCCGATATCGGAGCCGATGAACTGGGCCTGACCTCCGAGATGCTGCACGACAGCAGTTACGACTCTGGTTTTGCCGCGCTGGCGATGCCGGGTGACTTGCGCGCGACGCTGGCACCCGATCCGGTGGTTGCCCCGGCCCCGCCGGTTGACGAGCGCGTGTTGCCCGACGCTTTGCAGGTTGCCGCCACCAGCGGCGGGCCGGCTGCAGCCCTGCCGTCCGATCTGGTGACCTATCTGGACGACGTTGAACGCAACATTCTGGTGCGTGCGCTGGACCGGTTTCGCTACAACCGCACCGCCGCCGGCGCCAGCCTTGGCCTGTCGCTGAGGCAGATGCGCTACCGCATGGCGCGGCTGGGCATCGGTGTGGGCGAAGGCGAGCGCAACGAGCCGACGGGTTGACACCGATGCCCAGGCGTTGCGCTTGGCATGCCGGCTGGTGGCGAGGCGCGTCGCAGCGGCCCAGCCCCAACTTCGGCCCACGCCCTTTCGGCGTAGAGCCCACGCTGGCGGTGGTTCATGCCATCAGCCTGCCGCCGGGCCAATGGGGCGGCGACTCTGTTGAGCGTTTCTTCACCAACACGCTCGATGCCTCAGCACACCCGTACTTCGAAACCATCCGGCACCTGCGTGTGTCGGCGCACTTCTTCATTCGCCGCAGAGGGCGCGTCTTGCAGTTCGTGTCCTGCGACCAGCGAGCCTGGCATGCCGGGGTGTCCAGTTGGAGAGGCCGGGACCAGTGCAACGACTGGTCCATCGGCATCGAGCTGGAAGGGCTGGACGGCCTGGCCTTCGACGGCAACCAGTACTTTGCGCTGGCTCGTCTGCTGCATGTGTTGTCGAGCCGCTACGCGCTGAACGAGGTGGTGGGCCACGAACACATTGCACCAGGGCGCAAGTTCGATCCGGGGCCTGGATTCGACTGGCGCCAACTGCGCCGTTCGATGCGTGGCGCCGGGCCTTCCTTGTCGCCGTGCCGCATGCCGTGATGCAGGCGTGGCGCGGGCTGCGAGCGTTTTTCTGGCGTTGATGCGCATGGTTAAAGGCTCCGCGCGCGCAGGCCTCGTGTTGGCGCTGCACGAGCCGCAAGTGCGCAAGACCGGCGGCGCTGCCGAGCGCTCTGGTGTGCGCGCGCACCGAGCCCTGACCAGTAGGGTTCTCACCGGTCCAACGCTACGGGTAGTGGCTTGTCCTGCCTGCTGGCACCAGATATAGTGTCTACTGGGCATCGCAGCCGTGGGCTGCAAGAGGGATGCAGCCGCTGCCAGCGGGCCCCATCTGGCTCTACGGCGAGAATCCTGGTGGCACAAAAGCACATGTAATGACCCGTCAAGACCGCGCTGTCACCCGCGGCAGAAATCCTGGCCAAGACCCCGGCCGGGGAAGCGGCAGAACAGCCGCCCCAAGACCGTGCCAGCAAGCTCTTCAGTCACCGCAACAGCGCATCCATCGGCAGCCCCACAGTGATCCAGAAAGTCGTCGTCGCCTCTGTGTTGCCGAGTTCGAAAGGCCTCGTGCCGCGAACTGGTGAGCAGCCGTGCGCGCAGACCAGTGTGACCCTCGGCCTGCCTGCGCGGCGCCATCGAGAAGTTGACGCGCAGCCCTGGGCTGCGGCCCCCGGCGCACGACGACCGCGACGTGCCACCTGCTGATTTGCTCCTGAGCCTGAGGGCTCTCGATGCCAGACCCTGTTGCTGTCGCCCCTGACGCCAGCACCATCCAAACAGACAACACTTGCTCCACCTATACCGAGGGAATTGAATGCAAACTTCATCAAGCACCGCAGCGCCTCTTGCGCAGCCACCACGCAGCACCGCAGCAGGCGTCGACCTGGCTTCGGCCAGCTACTCGGGCTATCAGATCATCCGGCGCAACGGCGCCGTGGTGAGTTTCGAGCCGAACAAGATCGCCGTTGCGCTGATGAAGGCTTTTCTGGCCGTGCACGGCACGCAAGGCGCCGCGTCGGCCAGCGTTCGTGAAACCGTCGAGCGCCTCACCGAAGCCGTCGTGCGCGCGCTGCTGCGCTCCCGTCCCGGTGGTGGCACGTTCCACATTGAAGACGTGCAGGACCATGTCGAACTCGGCTTGATGCGCAGCGGGCACCACGAAGTAGCTCGCGCTTACGTGTTGTATCGCGAGCGCCGTTCACAAGAGCGTGCTCGCCAGGGCCAGGCCACGGCTCCGAAGGCGGTGGAACTGCACGTCATCGAGCATGGTCAACGCGTGCCGCTGGATGCCAACCACCTGCGTTCGCTGATCGAATCGGCCTGTGTCGGGCTGGGCGCCGACGTGCAGGCCGAGCCGATCCTGGCCGAGACCCGCCGCAACCTGTACGACGGCGTGCCGATGGACGAGGTCTACAAGGCGGCCATCATGGCCGCCCGCACCTTGATCGAGAAAGAGCCGTCGTACACCCGCGCCACGGCACGGCTGCTGTTGCACACCATCCGCCGCGAAGTGCTGGGTGGCGAAGTCACGCAAGAACAGATGGGCGAGCGCTACTCCGAATACTTCGGCGACTTCATCAAGAAGGGTGTGCAGGCCGAGTTGCTGGACGACAAGCTGCTGCAGTTCGACCTGGCCAGGCTGGGCGCCGCACTCGACGCCACACGGGATCTGCAGTTCGATTACCTGGGCCTGCAGACGCTGTACGACCGCTACTTCCTGCACATCGAAGAGGCGCGCATAGAGATGCCGCAAGCCTTCTTCATGCGTGTGGCGATGGGTCTGTCGCTGGGCGAGATCGACCGCGAAGCCCGCGCCATCGAGTTCTACAACGTGCTGTCCAGCTTCGATTTCATGAGCAGCACGCCCACGCTGTTCAACAGCGGCACGCGCCGCTCGCAGCTCAGCAGCTGCTACCTCACCACGGTGGCTGACGACCTGGACGGCATCTACGAGGCGCTGAAAGAAAACGCACTGCTGTCCAAGTTCGCCGGGGGCCTGGGCAACGACTGGACGCGTGTGCGCGCATTGGGCAGCTACATCAAGGGCACCAACGGCAAGAGCCAGGGCGTGGTGCCATTCCTGAAGGTCGTCAACGACACGGCCGTGGCTGTCAACCAGGGTGGCAAGCGCAAGGGGGCGGTGTGTGCCTACCTCGAAAGCTGGCACCTCGACATGGAAGAGTTTCTCGAGCTGCGCAAGAACACGGGCGACGACCGCCGGCGCACGCACGACATGAACACGGCCAACTGGATTCCCGACCTCTTCATGCGCCGCGTGGTCGAAGGCGGCGAGTGGACGCTGTTTTCACCCAGCACCTGCCCTGATCTGCACGACAAGTTCGGCAAGCCGTTTGAAGAGGCCTACACCGCCTACGAGGCCAAGGCCGACCGTGGCGAGATCAAACTCTTCAAGCGCGTGGCCGCCAAGGACCTGTGGCGCAAGATGCTGTCGATGCTGTTCGAAACCGGCCATCCCTGGATCACCTTCAAGGACGCGTGCAACGTGCGCAGCCCGCAGCAGCACGTGGGTGTGGTGCACTCGTCCAACCTGTGCACCGAGATCACGCTGAACACCAGCGACACCGAAATCGCGGTGTGCAATCTGGGCAGCGTCAACCTGGTGCAGCACCTGCGTGACGGCAAGATCGACCAGGACAAGCTCAAGCGCACCGTGGCCACCGCGATGCGCATGCTCGACAACGTCATCGACATCAACTACTACGCCGTCAAGAAAGCGCGTGACAGCAACCTGCGCCACAGGCCCGTCGGCCTGGGCATCATGGGCTTCCAGGACTGCCTCTATGAACTGCACGTGCCCTACGCCAGCGAAGAGGCCGTGGCTTTCGCCGACAGCAGCATGGAAGCAGTGTGCTACTACGCGTATTGGGCCAGCACCGAACTGGCCGAAGAGCGCGGCCGCTACAGCAGCTATCGCGGCAGCCTGTGGGACCGCGGCATCCTGCCGCAAGACTCGCTGGACCTGCTGCACGAGCAGCGCGGCGGCCATCTCGACGTGGACCGCAGCTCGACCTTGGACTGGGCGCCGCTGCGGGCGCGCATCGCCGAGCACGGCATGCGCAACAGCAACTGCGTGGCCATTGCGCCCACTGCCACCATCAGCAACATCATCGGCGTCGACGCCTCCATCGAACCCAGCTTCGGCAACCTGTCGGTGAAGAGCAATCTGTCGGGCGAGTTCACCGTCATCAATGAATACCTCGTGCGTGACCTCAAGCGCCTGGGCTTGTGGGACGACGTGATGGTGATGGACCTCAAGCACTTCGACGGTTCGCTGCGCCCCATCGATCGGGTGCCGGAAGATCTGAAGCGTCTGTACAGCACGGCCTTCGAGGTCGATGCCACGTGGCTGGTGGAAGCCGGCGCAAGGCGTCAGAAGTGGATCGACCAGGCGCAGTCGCTGAACATCTACATGGCCGGTGCCTCAGGCCGCAAGCTCGACGAGACCTACAAGCTGGCCTGGCTGCGAGGCCTGAAGACCACCTACTACCTGCGCACCACCAGCGCCACCTACTCGGAAAAGTCCACCGTGTCACACGGTTCGCTGAACGCCGTCTCGATGGGCCAGGCCTCGGCTGCTGCAGCAAGCACATCCGCTGCGGCCTTCGCATCGGAGCCTGCAACGGACATCAAGTTCTGCTCCATCGACGACCCCGATTGCGAGGCCTGCCAGTGATGTCGTGCGCACCGCTGATCGTTGCCGCGCGCATGCGCTGGCACGGCATTCGTGGTGCGCATGCCGCCCGCGCAGAGCGTGCTTGCGATGCTCTGCTGCAACAACGAGTCGGCTCATCTGTCAACAGTGCTTGGTGTTCGCCCGCAACACTCAGATAATCAAAACATACAGGACACGAATACTCATGTTGGTCTGGGAAGAAGACGTCAAGACTCCATCGCCCACGCTGCCCAAGGCAGTCGTGACGGGACCCCGACTCGATGCGGTGTTGCAGGTCTCGGTCAAGAGCCCTTCGACGATGGCGTCGCTGGCTCCGCAACTGTCGGCGGTACTATCGCCTTCGGGCACTGCAGCCACGTTTGAATCAGTCAAAGCCGCTGCAACCATGCAGTCTGCAAGCGCACCCGTGCAGGCCCGGCCGATTCCGCCTGCGGCCAAGCCCGTCATCGCGCCAGCGGTCAGCACACGGCGCGTGAACGCAGCCGACAAACGCATCATCAATGGCCAGACCGATGTCAACCAGCTGGTGCCATTCAAGTACAAGTGGGCATGGGAGAAGTACCTCTCCACCTGCGCCAACCACTGGATGCCGCAAGAGGTCAACATGTCGCGCGACATTGCGACCTGGAAAGACCCCAACGGTCTGACCGAAGACGAGCGCCGCATCATCAAGCGCAATCTCGGATTCTTCGTCACGGCAGATTCGCTGGCGGCGAACAACATCGTGCTGGGCACCTACCGCCACATCACGGCCCCCGAGTGCAGGCAGTTCCTGCTGCGCCAGGCATTCGAAGAAGCCATCCACACCCACGCCTACCAGTACATCGTCGAGTCGCTGGGTCTGGATGAAAGCGAGATCTTCAACGCTTATCACGAGGTCGCCTCGATTCGCGAGAAGGACGAGTTCCTGATCCCGTACATCGACGCGATCATGGACCCCCATTTCCACACGGGCACGCCCGAGACCGACCAGACGCTGCTCAAGAGTCTGATCGTCTTTGCTTGCCTGATGGAAGGCCTGTTCTTCTACGTGGGCTTCACGCAGATCCTGGCACTGGGCCGCCAGAACAAGATGACCGGTGCCGCCGAGCAGTACCAGTACATCCTGCGTGACGAATCGATGCACTGCAATTTCGGCATCGACCTGATCAACCAGATCAAGCTTGAGAACCCGCACCTGTGGACAGCGGCATTCAAGGCCGAGATCAAGACCATCTTCGAGAAAGCCGTCGAGCTTGAGTACCGTTACGCCGAGGACACCATGCCGCGTGGTGTGTTGGGTATGAACGCTTCGATGTTCAAGGGCTACCTTCGCTACATCGCCAACCGCCGCGCCACCCAGATCGGGTTGGAGCCGCTGTTCCCGAACGAAGAGAACCCTTTTCCCTGGATGAGCGAGATGATCGACTTGAAGAAGGAACGCAACTTCTTCGAGACCCGTGTCATCGACTACCAGACCGGCGGCGCGCTGGCTTGGGACTGAAGGCAACACAGTCCGCATGACCAGCACACCGCAAGGCAGACCGCAACAGGCTCCCGCAGCGCCGGGCGTTTCGATGTGGTTTGCCCATGCAAGATCAAGAATGACGAGCCAAGGCCGGCGACAGACCACGGGCCAAGCTTGCGACCCCATTCACCTTACCGAGGCGACCGTCAGGATGCGAGTACTTCGCAGACTGGCTGACCATCGGGCGGTGAATCCCGGAATCGGTTCAACCGGCACCGGGTTTTTTGTAACTTGATCAAGGAGATCGTTATGGCAACTGCAAAGAAGGCCGCTCCGGCCAAGAAGGCCCCGGCAAAGAAGGCTGCTCCGGCTAAGAAGGCCGCCCCGGCCAAGAAGGCTGCTGCGAAGAAGGCAGCGCCGGCCAAGAAGGCGGCACCAGCCAAGAAGGCAGCGCCGGCCAAGAAGGCGGCCGCGAAGAAGGCAGCACCCGCCAAGAAGGCGGCACCAGCCAAGAAGGCTGCTGCGAAGAAGGCGGCACCGGCCAAGAAGGCTGCGCCGGCGAAGAAGGCGGCTACGGCCAAGAAGCC
>JANOZF010000249.1:0-5127 GCA_031429255.1 Rubrivivax sp. | reverse complement strand
GCCGGGGAGTGACGCCGGTGCGCTCTCAGCTCTTGGTCTTGGCCTCAACGTCGACGGTGTTGGCGTCGACGCGTTTGGCATTCGAGACCTGCTGTGCAGGAGCCTCGGGCTCGGGGCTTTCGCCGCCGCTTTTCATGCCTTCCTTGAAACCCTTGACGGCGCCGCCAAGGTCAGAGCCGATGTTGCGCAGTTTCTTGGTGCCGAAGATCACCACCACCACCAGCAACACGATCAGCCAATGCCAAATGCTGAACGATCCCATATGCTTTCTCCAATAAAGCCCAACCAGTCATTCTAAGGTTCATGGCCATGACCCCAGGGTGGGTCCGAAAGCCCGATAACAGGGCCCATGTCACCCCTTGCTCCAAGGTCTGGGGCCGCCCATCACGTGCACGTGCAGGTGATACACCTCCTGCCCGCCGTCGCGCCCGGTGTTGATGACGGTGCGAAAGCCGTTGCTCACACCCAACTCCCGCATCAGCCGCGGTGCCAAGCCCAGCATGCGGCCCAGCAGCGCATCGTGCTCGGGGCCGACGTCGGAGAGCGTGGCGATGTGCTGCTTGGGTATCACCAGCACATGCACCGGTGCCCAAGGATTGATGTCGTGGAACGCCAGCAACTCGTCGTCTTCATAGGCCTTCTTGCAGGGAATCTGCCCGGCAATGATCTTGCAGAAGATGCAGTCCGGATCGGCGTTCATCGTCGGTGGGCCAGAAGGATGGCGGTGTCAGGTGCTCAGACGGGCATCGGCCGGTTGTCGCTGAACGACCACCAGCCCCGCACGAAACGGTACAGGTACCACAGACCGATGACGAACCAGGCCGCGGCGCCGGGCAGCCACAAAAGCAGGAACAGCGGCGCGGTCAGCGTCAGCCACAGCAGCGTGAACCAGAAGCTGCGCGACTGCCAGCGGAAATGGCTGCGGTAGAAATCGTCGGGCAGGCTGGGCCGCTTGACGAAGTTGATGACCATTGCGATGACGGAAAAGATGCCACCCGAGAAGAACGACAGGGTGTGCAGCCCGTACAGGATGTGGGTGAGCATGCGCAACCCTTCCCGGGGCTCGTCGCGGGTGCCGCGCAGCAGGATGTCGTTGCCAACAGATGTCATCAGGTTTTTCCTTTGCGCTGATCGTCTCGATCTTGCGCCTTGCGCAATGCAAACTCTTCCAGCCCCGACAGCCCTTCGCGCCGCTCCAGTTCGGCCAGAACCTCGGCCGGCTTGATGCCAAAGGCGGCCAGCGCCACCATGCTGTGGAACCACAGGTCGGCGGCTTCGGCCACGATGCGGTGGCGGTCTGCATCCTTTGCAGCCATCACCAATTCCGTGGCTTCTTCGCCGACCTTTTTCAAGATGGCGTCGGTGCCTTTGGAAAACAAGCGCGCAACATAACTTTTTGTGGGGTCGCCGCCGGCCTGCGGCAGGCGCGACTCGATCACCAGCGCCAGCCGGGCCAGTGTGTCGTTGCCGTTGGAGGTGCTCATGCCGTTGTGCTCATCAAGGGAACATCACTTCTTGTAGATCCGCTCGGGGTCGACCAGCACCGGCTCCACCGCGCGCCAGTTCAGCGCCGCGTCGGCACCGTCTTCCAGCCGCTGGTAAAAGCAGCTGTGCCGCCCCGTGTGGCAGGCCACGCCAGGCTCGTGCCCGAGCTGCGTCACTTTCAGCAGCACCACGTCGTTGTCGCAGTCCATGCGGATTTCGTGCACGCGCTGGAAGTGGCCCGACTCCTCGCCCTTGTGCCACAGACGCTGGCGGCTGCGGCTGTAGTACACCGCTTGCCCGCGGGCTGCGGTGGTGGCCAGCGCGGTGCGGTTCATCCAGGCAAACATCAGCACGTCGCCGCTGCCGGCTTCCTGCGCAATCACAGGCACCAGGCCGTCGCGGTCCCACTTCACGACGTCCAGCCAAGCTGCATCTTCTTGCATCGGCCCAGTGTAGTGCGTGGCCTGCAGGAAGCCCTGCTCCTGGGCCATCCAGGCCAGCACCGGAACGGTACCTGGCAACACCGGCTGCACCTGCACCGGCAGGCTCTGCCAGGACATGGTCTGGCCCTCGCGCATCTGGAGGTCGCCCGCCCAGTCGTAGACGCGACAGAAGTGCAGGCGCACACGGGCGTGCGGGTACTCGACTTCCTCGACTTTCCAGGGGTGCACGGTGCCGATCTGGATGCCCAGTTCTTCGTGCAGTTCACGCGCCAGTGCCTGGGCCACGGTCTCGCCGTCTTCCACCTTGCCGCCGGGGAATTCCCAATAGCCGGCGTAGACCTTGCCCGCGGGCCGGCTGGTGAGCAAGAAGCGCTGCTGCGCGTCCACCAGCACGCCCACGGCCACGTCGACCGACTGGCGCGCTGCCGGCGCCTCTGGCGCAGCCGCCAACGACAGGGGTGGTTCAGCCACCGCGGGTGTCGCCCTGGTGGCCCGTCTCGGCGGCGCGGCCGGCGTGGTCGCGGGCGAACTGCTGCGCCACGCGGCCCGAGCGCGACCCCCGTTCCAGCGCCCACACCAGACACTCGGCGCGCGCGGCGGCGATCTGCTCGTCGCTGGCGCCAAAAGCTCGCATCCACTGCGCCGCAATGGCCAGGTATTCCTCTTGCGAAAACGGATAGAAGCTCAGCCACAGGCCGAAGCGCTCCGACAGCGAGATCTTCTCTTCCACCGCTTCGCCCGGATGCACCTCGCCGTCCTCGGTGTGCTTGTAGCTGAGGTTTTCGCGCATCGTCTCCGGCAACAGGTGGCGGCGGTTGCTGGTGGCGTAGATCAACACGTTTTCGCCGCTTTGGGCCACCGAGCCGTCGAGCGCGCTCTTCAGCGCCTTGTAGCCGGCCTCGCCTTCGTCGAAGCTGAGATCGTCGCAGAACACGACAAACCGTTCGGGGCGGCCGGACACCAGTTCCACCAGGTCGGGCAGGTCAACCAGATCGGCCTTGTCGACCTCTATCAGGCGCAGCCCCTGTGCAGAAAACTCGTTCAGGCAGGCCTTGATGAGCGAACTCTTGCCGGTGCCGCGTGCGCCGGTGAGCAGCACGTTGTTGGCCTGCCGACCGGCGACGAACTGCGCGGTGTTGCGCAGCAGGCGCTCCTTCTGCTGATCGACTTCTTTCAGGTCGTGCAGGCGGATGCTGCCGACAAGGCGCACGGGCTCCAGCGCACCGCCATGGTTCCAGCCGCCGCTGCGGCGGCGGTAGCGCCAGGCGACGGCGGCGTTCCAGTCGGGCGGCGTGGCGGGCAGTGGCAGCAGGGCCTCCAGCCGCGACATCAGGCGTTCGGCGCGCGCGGCCAGGGCCAGCAACGGGTGGGTGACGGCTGGCGCGTCGCTGGGGGTGGGGGCTTGGGTGCTCATCAGGCGCGCAGTGTAGTCAGCGCGGCGCCGCCGGGTGCGGAAGCGCGCGCACCTCGTCGCCGGCCACCACGTAGACGCGGTCGGTGGTCAGGCGGGGCAGGGCGTGCATGCCGGTGAATTCACCAAAGGCAGGCAGCACGCCCATGCCGGGCCCGAAGTGAAAACACGGCAGGCGCAGGCGGCCGTGCCGACCACCACCCAGCACCGCCGCTGGGTGCACGTGCCCGGCCAGCACGTAGTGGCCTGGCAATGGCTGGGGGTGGTGGGCCAGCGCCAGCGGGCCCAGCAGCAGGGGGGCGGCGACGCAGGCCACGCGCCAGTTGGGCGGTGGGTCGCCCGCATGCAGGTCGTGGTTGCCACGCACCAGTGTCAGCTCCAGCGCGTCATGTGTGGCACGCCATGCAGCCACCGCGGCGAAGGTGTCGGGCGCGCGACCCTTCGCCGAGTGCAGCAGGTCGCCCAGAAACACCACCCGCTGTGCCTGGGTGCGTGCGATGGCCTGGCTCAGGCGGCGCAACGCGGCGGCGGTGGTGCCACCCGGCACGGGCACACCCAGACGACGAAAGCTTTGCGCCTTGCCGATGTGTGCGTCGGCGACGAGCAGGGTTTGATGGTCAGGCAGAAACGCGGCGCGCTCAGGCAGCAACTGCAGCCGTTGCCCGCCGACTTCGATTTCCAGGGGTTGCCCGGCAGCGCCGCGTGGCGCTGCAGCCGCACTTACTGGCACAAGCGTTGCAGCGCCGGGTCCAGGTGTTCGGTGGGCAGGCGCTTGAAGCCGGTGCGCGCATAGCGCTGCAGCCGACCCATGGCCAGCGCCACGACGGCCGAGGCCAAGGCCTGCGCGTCCACCGTGGGCGTGGTGGATCCGGCTTCCTGCGTGCTGACACGCAGGCTCTGGCGCAGTTGCGATTCCACGCGGTCGAAGAACTGGTTCATGCGCGCCACCAGACGCTCGTGTTCAAACACCAGCGCGTCGCCCACCATCACGCGCGTCATGCCCGGGTTCTTCTCGCCGAACTGCAACAGCACGCTGGTGATCTTGTGCACCTGCACCGCAGCCGAAGGCTCGCGTTCGACGATCTGGTTGATGATGGTGAAGACGCTGGTCTCGATGAACTCGATCAGGCCCTCGAACATCTGCGCCTTGCTGGCGAAGTGCCGGTACAGCGCGGCTTCACTTACCTGCAGCCGTGCAGCCAGCGCGGCGGTGGTGATGCGTTCGGAGCCGGGCTGTTCCAGCATGCTGGCCAGCGTTTGCAGAATCTGCACGCGCCGTTCACCGGGTTTGGGCCGCTTGCGCGTAGGCGTGGCCGTGCCGGCAGCCGCTTCGTCTGCTGCGCTGTCCGGTGTCGGGGGGCTGTCGCCGGGCTGCGCGGTGTCAAGCGGGTCAGACATGATGAAGTGGCGCAGTCGGGCTTGGGTGGTGAGTGGCCGCTTTCGGGCCCGGCCAGAGCCGGTGCCGGCTCGCAAAAGCATTCTGGCACAGGGCCCCTGCCCGACTGCTTGCAGGTAAACACTGACTCCGGGCTGCGATGCAGCGGGATTCAGTAGCTTTTGCTGCTTGTGAAAGTGCCCGCCAGTCGCTCCAGGTGTCGCAGCGACGTCACGCGGTGATCCACGTAGGCGGGACACCGCCTGGCGCCGTCGCGGCTGCTGCCGGCGGGCAGCCAGCGGCGCATCCACACCGTGTGCATGCGGGCCTTGCGGGCACCCTTCAGGTTCACGGCCGAATCTTCCACCAGCACGCAGCAAGACGGATGCACCCGCAACCGCGCCGCCACGCGC
>JANOZF010000248.1:0-27342 GCA_031429255.1 Rubrivivax sp. | reverse complement strand
ATCAACCCATTGGCGCCGATCCACCGCGCACTGCGCAGCGGCGTCGCGCTGTCGCAGGTGCTGGGGCGCGGCGGGTTCGACCTGGCACGCATCACCACGCTCGAGCCCGACTTCCTGAGCGCTCCGTCGCATGATGAACCGGGCCATGTGCACGACGAGCACTGCGGGCACGGACACCCGCATGACCATGCACACGACGCCGCGCAAGATCAACCGCACGACCACAGCCACGACCACAGCGTGCACAGCGTCAGCATCGTCCTGCATCAACCCCTGAACGCGGCTCGGGTGCAGGCGTGGCTGGCCGACCTGGTGGCCAGTCGCGGGGCCGACATCCTGCGCGCCAAGGGCATCGTCAACGTCGCCGGGGACGCGCGACGCATGGTGTTCCAGTCGGTGCACATGGTGCTGGAAGGCGACTGGCAGCGCGCGTGGCGCGACGACGAAACGCGTCAGACCCGCATGGTGTTCATAGGTCGCGCCCTCGACGAGGCCGGGCTGAAGGCGGGGCTGATCTCCTGCGCCGCTGACTCAGCGGCTGCGCCCTCGGCGGCTTGAGCGCCGGCACCGGAGCCCGCGAGGTGCCCGCTGCGCAGCGGGCAGCGCTCGCCTTTTCAGCCGGTGGCTGCAGGGAAGAGCAAGGACTTGATGACCACGGGCACGACGCCAGGCGGTGTGAGCCATTCGCCGACATCGACGAAATCCAACTCGCGCAAGGCGATGCCGTCGATCGAGACGAGGGATCCGACGAGCCCCAGTTCGTTGTGCAGGATGCGCCCGAGCGAGGCCGCGACGTCACCGTCGATCATCAGGAACAGGGTCTCGTCGCGCCGGCCACTCGGCGCGGCAAAACGCATGATCGCCCGCGCCATCGCCAGCAACCGCGCGTGCGTGGGCTCGCCTTGCCAGCTGAACGCCAAGGCCAGGCGCGCCGCGGGCTCCAGGTCAAGCAAGGCGGCGCGCCGGGCAAAGGCTTTGGCCACCGCGTCGAAGGCGATGTCGTCGTCAAGCTCCTGGCCCAGGTGCACCACGGGCACGTTGTGCACCGGCAGCACCGACGCGTCGGGCAGGTAGATGGTCTTGCCGCTGACCTGCACCGTGAACTGCGAGGCGCCGATGACGGTGGCGCGGATGCGCTCCAGCGGCTCGATGACGGGCACCCGCACGCGGGTCTTGATCTGCTGCACGATTTCGTCAGCCAGCAGGCGCGCGATGTCACCATGGTCGGCTGTCTCATGGCCGAACAGGTACTCGGCGACGCCGCCCGAGAAGGTGATGAAGGCCGGCGCGACGATCCGTTGCAGCGGCTCGGTCAGCTCCAGCGCCTGGCCCAGGGCGTCGAGCTTCTTGCCGACGATCTGATCGACCACGATGCCCGCCAACCGCCGAGCCAGGGCCTGGCGCGCGGCCGCATCGGCAAACGTTTCGGGCACGGCGGCGCATCCCAGGTCCGCGGCCGCCAGGCGCGCTGACGCATCGATGCGCGTCCATGAGCCCGCGGCGTCGCGGGCCAACAGCCGGCCGCCGACGGCGAAGGCCGCGACGCTGACGATCTCGCCGCAGTCGATCAAGGCCAGCTTGGTGGTGCCGCCGCCGACATCCACATGCAGCCCACACTGCTGGCGCCGCCGCGACAAGGCCGTGGCGCCAGAGCCGTGGGCGGCCAGCAGACTCTCCAGCTTGTGCCCTGCCGTCGCGCAGACGAACTTGCCCGAGTCGGCAGCAAAGATGTCGCCGATGGCACGCGCGTTGCGCCGCTTGATGGCCTCGCCGGTCAGGATCACCGCGCCGCTGTCGATGTCGCGGCGGCGCAGTCCGGCATCGTGGTACGCGTGGTGAATGAAGTGCGCCAGTTCGCCAGCGTCGATCGCACCATCGGGCAGGAATGGCGTCAGCATGATCGGCGAGCGCCACAGCACCTGACGGTCGACCACCGTGAAGCGGCTGGACAAGCCCTTCGACTGGCGGCTGAGCGTGAGCTTGGCGAACAGAAGGTGCGAGGTCGAACTGCCGATGTCGATGCCGACCGTGCGCAGTTCCAGCGTGTCCTGCTCCCAGATCATCTGTGCAATGGCGGCCTGCTCGGCCTCGTTCAGGCCTTCGTGCTCGTGATCGAATTCGAGGTCGTGTGACATGCGCTTGTGCGAGCAGAAGACGCGTTGCTGACGGGCGCGACAGCGATCCGGACTAGACGGCCGGGCCGATGGATTTGGGCGAACGGATCACGCCGCTGAGCGACTCGACGGGCAGTTGCAGGATCGCCGGCTCGTCGAAGACTTCACCCATCTGGGAAGCGACTCCGGCCTGCTGCATGGCCTGCAACCACTTGTGGTGGATGCGAGGGTCCTGCTCTTCGTAATCGATCTGCCGCCCGCCCTGGGAGATCGATATCGAGCCTGCGCCCTCGGAGCTCTTGCGCCGCAGCGAGATGAAGGGGTAGCGCCGGCTGCCCAGGCTGCACGCCAGGTAGCGCGCCGGTTGCGGCCCGGTGTTGAAGTGCTGGTGGAACATCCAGAACGGCGGCGTGTACATGAAGCCGTGCCGCCAGGGAAATTCCTTGAACTCCGACTCGCCCTCGTACCACAGCAGCGAGTAACCGACCCCATCCACTGCGTGGACATGCGTTCCCGCCGCATGGCGGTGCGCCTTCTTGTAGCGGCCGGCAGGGATCTGCGACACGTGGGCGTGCATGGTGCCGTCGGCCAGGATGAAGCTGACGTTGGTCGAGCCCTTGCCGCGTTCCTCGAACTCATACAGCTTGAAGCTTGACAAGTCGTGGACGAAGTTGGTCTCCCACAGGTTGCGCTTGATGGTGTTGGCGGCGATCCAGGTGGAATGCTCGCCCTCGCCTTCGAAGTGCCGCGACGCGCCTGCGCGTTCGGGAAACTCAAAGGAGTTGTTGAAGACGAAATCGAGGTTGTGATAGAGGTTGATCGTGATCGGTGCGTCGTTGGTGCAAGAGATCCGTACCGCGTGCGCCGCCGTGGCATTGAAGATCTGGTACTTGCAGTTCAAGGGAACCGCGAACATCGCCTTCGGTCCCCACTCGAAAGTGCGCACCTCACCGCCCGGCAGCCAGACCTTGGTTGACCCGTGCCCTGCCAACACGTAGCAGAAGACTTCGTACAGGTGCCGCACGGGCCGAGTCTTGGCGCCCGGTGCGACCTCGAGCACGTAGTTGGCCATGAAGTCGCCGGCGCCATGGGTGTGCGCGAAGCAGCCCTTGGCGTCGTAGCGGTCCCACAGGCCGGTCTCCAGTTCGAGCAGGTTGTGGCCGAAGTCCAGATGGATGGGGATGCCTTCGGCCACCGACCAGTCCCGGTAGGGGTCGACCAGCACCCGGGCCTGCGCAACGGCGGGGGTCTCGGTCGGCGGGGCGGCGTGGCTGTCAGTGCTCATGCGGTGATTCCTTCTCCACTCGGGACTGCGTCCGTTCAAGGCGCAGAGTCCTCTTTGGGACGTCACCTCGCCCGGCTCGTTGTCGCGGCCGGCGTGCCGGTTGATCTTGCCGTTCATGCCAACCTTGAGTTCGCCACCTGTTGCGTCCCTGCCATTGGCAAGAGACGCAGGTTCGGGTGCCGCTGGATCGGTACTGTAGCGGCTGCATCCTCGCGCTCAACGATGCGATCGACGATGCTCGCAGGCCGTTTGATACAGGCTGAGGTATTGAGCCGCTGGCGCTCGCCATGAAAGCTCCTGGGTCATGGCCGTTGTCACGCGCTTCTCCCAGTCGGCGCCTGAGCCGTGCAGTGCCACGGCGCGCAGGGCGGCTTCCACCAGCGCATGGGGCGTGGCTTCTTCGAACACAAATCCGTTGACGGGGCCTGCTGCCGAATCGGTCTCTCGCACCGTGTCACCCAGCCCGCCCACCCGCCGCACCAGCGGCAAGGTGCCGTAGCGCAGCCCGTACATCTGCGTCAGGCCGCAGGGCTCGAAACGCGAGGGCACCAGGATGACGTCGGCACCTGCCACCAGGCGGTGTGCGCGCTCTTCGTCGTAGCCCACATGCACATGCACGCGGCCCGGATGGGCCAGTTGCGCCTGCTTGAGTGCCACTTCGAGTGAAGCGTCGCCAGTGCCCTGAACGGCCAGCTGACATCCGGCCCGCATCAACTCCGGCAATGCGGCCAGCAGCAGGTCCACGCCCTTTTGCGACGTCAGGCGGCTGATGAGCACCATCAACAGCGCCTGCTCGTGGACCTGCAGACCCAGTTCAAGCTGCAGCGCCTGTTTGCAGGCGGCCTTGCCCGTTCTGTTTGCAGGGCTGTAGCGGGCCACGATGGCCGTGTCGGTGGACGGGTTCCAGACCTGGTCGTCGATGCCGTTGAGGATGCCGCTGACGGCAGCACCGCGCTTGTGTATGACGCCCTCCAGCCCGCAACCAAAGGCCTTGGTGCCGATTTCAGCCGCATAGCTGGGGCTGACGGTGGTGACGCGATCGGCCCAGTTCAGGCCCGCCTTCATGAAGCTGAGTTGCCCGTGGTACTCCATGCCGTCATGCGAGCGCAGGCGCGTCGACAGGCCCAGCAGCGGCCAGTCCTGCAGGGAATACAGACCCTGAAACACCAGGTTGTGCACGGTGAAGACGGTGGCAGCAGGCGTGGGCGCGTGCTGGTGGATGTACGCGCAGGTCAGTGCCGCGTGCCAGTCGTGTGCATGCACGACGTCGGGTTGCCAGTCCGGGTCGGCGTCGCCGGCGGCCAGGTGCGCACCCACCCAACCCAGCAGCGCAAAACGCTGCATGTTGTCGGGCCATTCCTGCCACTGCGGGTCCTGGTAGGGACCGCCATCGCGCCGGTACAGGTAAGGCGCGTCGATGACATACGCGCGCAGGCCACTGCCTGGCATGCGGGCCAGCATCAAGCGGGCGCGCAGCGCGCCGAAGCAGGGGCCGAGATCGAGTACCGGGCGCAAGTCCTCCACGCCTTGCAGCAAGGCCGGGTAGCCGGGCAGCAACAGGCGCACGTCGGCACCCAACGCCGCCTGCGCAACCGGCAGCGCAGCGACGACGTCTGCCAGCCCCCCGGTCTTGACCAGCGGAAACACTTCGGCGGCCACATGCAGGGCCTTCACGGGCGGTGAACTCATCGGCTGCGGGCTGTCTTCAGGCCAGGCGGCGCAACATGTCGCGCGTCACCAGTGTGATGCCTGCCCCTTCGGTGCGATAGAAGCGCGCCGCATCGGCCACCGCGTCGACGCCGATCTGCAAGCCATCGGGAATGACGCAGTCGCGGTCGATTACGCAGCGGTTGAGCGTGGCGCCGCGCCCCACCTGCACGCCGGGCAACAGCACGCTCCAGTGCACCTGCGCGTAGGAGTGCACCCGCACATTGGAGAACAGCACCGACTTCTCGACCGAACCCGACACGATGCAGCCACCCGAGACCAGCGACTCGATGGCCATGCCGCGGCGCCCCGGTTGGTTGTGCACGAACTTGGCGGGTGGCAACTGGGGCTGGTGCGTCCAGATGGGCCAGTTCTTGTCGTACATGTTCAGCAGCGGGTCGGTGGCCGTGAGGTCGATGTTGGCGTCCCAATACGCATCGATGGTGCCCACGTCGCGCCAATAGGGTGCGTGGCCCGGCTTGTTGCCCACGCAGCTGAGTTCAAACGGGTGCGCCGTCGCCACGCCCAGCTTCACCATGCGAGGGATGATGTCCTTGCCGAAGTCGTGGCTGGACTGCGGGTCGGCCATGTCGTGTTCCAGCGCTTCATACAGGTACGGCGCGTTGAAGATGTAGATGCCCATGCTGGCCAGCGCACGGTCGGGCTTGCCGGATATGCAGGGCGGGTCAATGGGCTTCTCGACAAAGTCGGTGATGCGGCGGTCGCTGTCGACGGCCATCACGCCGAAGGCCGAGGCTTCCTCGCGCGACACCTCAATGCAGCCCACGGTGCATTCACGGCCCATGGCCACGTGATCGGCCAGCATGCGGGCGTAGTCCTGCTTGTAGACGTGGTCTCCAGCGAGCACCACCACATAGTCGGCACGGTAGTCCATCAGGATGTCGTGGTTCTGGTACACCGCGTCGGCCGTGCCGCGGTACCAGCTCTCTTCGTCCATGCGCTGCTGGGCAGGCAGCAGGTCGACAAACTCGTTGCCTTCGCTGCGCAGGAAAGCCCAGCCACGCTGCAGGTGGCGCAGCAGGCTGTGGCTCTTGTATTGCGTGATGACACCGATGCGGCGGATGCCGGAGTTCATGCAGTTTGAGAGCGCGAAGTCGACAATGCGGAACTTGCCGCCGAAATACACCGCAGGCTTGGCCCGCGTGTCGGTCAGGTTGTGCAAGCGGCTGCCGCGCCCGCCGGCCAGCACCAGCGCCACCGCACGGCGCGGCAAGTCCAGGCCATGGGCCACGTCCACGTTCTTCATGTCGGATCCTTCACAGTAGGCTTGGCAAGAAAATTACATGCACAAGGTCATGCACACGGGGCCCGATGCAAGCCTCTTCGCTTGTTCAGACCCAGGTTTTACTTGAGAAACGACCGACAACTCTTTGTCGGTCATTGGTGCAGGTTGGCGGGCGGTTCCCAAGCACGAACAGGCGGCAGAAAATCCTGTAGTGGAACTACAGAAAAATTCTTTGGAGGCCCGTTGACGCTGCAACACCGATTCAGCAACACTCATGCCCACTTAAACCCCTTGCCGGGTGCGCCTTCGGCGCGTCGGCCCCAGACATGAGCAGCACGCAGGCCCAGACCCACACCTCATCGAGCACCATCGCCGCCACGGCCGCCGGCGCCGCTGCCGTCGACGCGCATCTGCTGGCCACCGTTGGAACCGATCCTGCGCGTGCATCCACGCCCGAGATCATGCGCGCAGTGGCGCAGGTGGCGCGTGAGCAATTGTCCCAACGCTGGGTGGCCAGCGACAGCGCCGATCGCGCGGCCAAAGCGCGCCGCGTCTACTACCTGAGCATGGAATTCCTGATCGGCCGCACCTTGAGCAACGCGCTGGCCGCGCTGGACCTCAAGGGCGAAATGGGCGTGGCGGCACGGGCGCACGCCAGTTCGCTGGAAGACCTGGCGACGACCGAAGCCGACGCCGCACTCGGCAACGGCGGCCTCGGCCGCCTGGCGGCTTGTTTTCTGGACTCGATGGCCACCGTGGAACTGCCCTCCTTCGGATACGGCATCCGCTACGAGTTCGGCATGTTCAAGCAGAGCATCGTCGAAGGCCGTCAGGTGGAGCACCCCGACCCGTGGATCGAGGACGGCACGCCCTGGGAATTTCCGCGTTCCGGCGTGGCCTACACGGTCCGTTTTGGCGGCTGGGTCGAGCCGGCGGCCGACCCCAGCCGCACACCCACATGGCGCCATGCGGGCGAGGTCAGCGCCAAGGCCTACGACATGGTGGTGCCGGGCCATGGCACGCAGCGCGTCAGCACGCTTCGGCTGTGGAAGGCCGTGGCACCCAGCCAGATCGACCTGCACGCCTTCAACTCCGGCGACTACGCTCGCGCCGCCGAGTTCAAGAACCAGTACGAGAACATCAGCTGGGTGCTGTACCCCAACGACAGCACGCCCGCGGGCCGTGAGCTGCGGCTGCGCCAGGAATACTTCTTCACCAGCGCGTCGATCCAAGACATCCTGGCGCGCCACCTGAGCGAGCACGGCCGGCTGACGAACCTGAGCGACCGCGTGGCCATCCATCTCAACGACACGCACCCCGCCATTGGCGTGGCCGAGTTGATGCGCTTGCTGGTGGACGAGCATGGGTTTGGCTGGACGGCGGCCTGGGCGGTGACGAAGAAGGTGTTCAGCTACACCAACCACACCATCATGCCCGAGGCGCTGGAGACCTGGCCGGTGGCCCTGATGCAGCAGGTGCTGCCACGGCACCTGGAAATCATCTTCCGCATCAACGCCGAGTTCCTGGCCGAGGCCGCCGCACACAGGCCGGGAGATCACGAATTTCTGCGTCGCCTGTCACTCGTCGACGAAGGTGGCGAACGGCGCGTGCGCATGGCCAACCTGTCGGTGGTGGGCAGCCACAAGGTCAACGGCGTGTCGGCTTTGCATTCCGAGCTCATCACGCAGACCATCTTTGCCGACTTTGCAAGCCTGTGGCCCGAGCGCTTTACCAACATGACCAACGGCGTCACACCACGCCGCTGGCTGGCGCAGGCCAACCCGGGTCTGGCGTCGCTGATCGACAGCACGATTGGAAAAGGTTCGGGCAGCGGCTGGCGGCTCGACCTCGACCAGTTGCAGCGCCTGGCGCCGCACCGCGAGCGGGGCGATTTCAGGGCCGCCTTCATGGCCGTGAAGCACGGCAACAAGGCGCGGCTGGCCGAGCACATCAAGTCCGCCACAGGCGTGGAGGTCGACCCCGCCAGCCTGTTCGACGTGCAGGTCAAGCGCATCCACGAATACAAGCGGCAACTGCTCAACGTGCTGCAGGTGGTGGCCCGTTACCAGGCCATGCTGGCCGACCCCCGGGGCTTGGCATCTACCGACTGGGTGCCCCGCACCGTGATCTTCGCCGGCAAGGCCGCCTCCAGCTACGTGGCGGCAAAGGATGTGATCCGTCTCATCCACGATGTGGGCGCGGTGGTGAACAACGACCCGCGCATCGGCGGTCGGCTGAAGGTGGTGTTCATACCGAACTACGGCGTGTCGGTGGCCGAGGTCATCATGCCCGGAGCCGACCTGTCGGAACAGATTTCCACCGCGGGCACCGAGGCCAGCGGCACCGGCAACATGAAGTTGTCGCTGAACGGCGCACTCACCATCGGCACCGACGATGGTGCCAACGTCGAGATACGCCAACAAGTGGGCGACGACAACATCTTCATCTTCGGCCTGTCGACAGCCGAGGTGGCGGCGCAGCGGGCGGCCGGCTACCAGCCCATGCGCCATTACGAAAGCAACCAGCGGCTCAAGGGCGTGCTGGACGCGGTGTCGGGCGGCAGCTTCAGCCCGCAAGAGCCCGGGCGCTACCGCGCCCTGGTGGACTCGCTGTTGTGGGGCGGCGACCGTTATCTGCTGCTGGCCGACTTCGACAGCTATCTGGCGGCGCAGGACCGCGTGGACGCCCTGTACCGCGACCGCGAGGCCTGGGCAGCCAAGGCCATCATCAACGTGTCCGCCATGGGCTTCTTCTCGTCAGACCGCACCATCCGCGAATACGCCACCCAGGTGTGGGGCCTGCAGCCCAAGGCGTGAATCCGCCCTCACCTTTCACGGCCGCCTTTATCGCGGCACCAGCATGCTGACAAGCGCCGATATCAACGCTCTGCAATCCGGCAGGCACGGGGACCCCTTCGCGGTTCTCGGCCGTCACGGCGCGGCTGCTGGCGGCGCCGAACTCGCGGTCTTCCTGCCCGGTGCCGTGGCGGTGCAGGCCCTGTTTGACCGCGACGACGGCGCCCCCGCGCGTGCCTGGCCGCTGCAACGCCGCCACACCGACGGGTTCTTCGACGGCCCTGTGCCGGTGTCCGGCGTCTACCGGCTGCAAGTGAGCTGGGCCGACGGCAGCCTTTCCGAGGTCGAAGACCCCTACCGCTTCGGCCCCGTGCTGGGCGAACTGGACGTGTGGCTGCTGGCCGAGGGCTCGCATCTGCGGCCCTATGAAATGCTCGGCGCAACACCGCGCGTACTTGAAGCAGTGGCCGGCACCAGCTTCGCCGTCTGGGCACCCAATGCGCGGCGCGTCAGCGTGGTGGGCGACTTCAATTTCTGGGATGGCCGCTGCCACCCGATGCGCTTGCGCCGCGAATGCGGTGTGTGGGAACTCTTCGTGCCGGGTGTGGCCGAGGGCGCGCGCTACAAGTACGAGCTGGTCGGGCCGCGTGGCGAGCTGCTGCCCTTGAAGGCCGACCCCTGCGCGCGGCAGGCCGAGTTGCGGCCGGCCACGGCCAGCATCGTGGCGGCGATGCCGCCCGTGGCAGCTCCTTCACCGGCGCGCCAGGACGCCAATGGCCTGGCCGCGCCGATCAGCATCTACGAAGTGCACCTGGCCAGCTGGCGCCGAGTGGCCGAGCCGGCAGCGCCGGGTGGCAACCGCTGGCTGAGTTGGGACGAACTGGCCGACCAGCTGGTGCCCTACGCGAAGGACATGGGCTTCACGCACCTGGAATTGATGCCCATCAGCGAGTACCCCTTCGACGGATCTTGGGGCTATCAGACGCTGGGCCTTTTTGCGCCCACGGCGCGCTTTGGCCCGCCTGCCGGGCTGCGCCGGTTGGTGGACCGCGCGCACGCTGCCGGCATCGGTGTGTTGCTGGACTGGGTACCGGCGCACTTTCCCACCGACGCCCACGGCCTGGCCCAGTTCGACGGCACCCACCTGTACGAATACGCCGACCGCCGCGAAGGTTTCCACAACGACTGGAACACGCTGATCTACAACTTCGGCCGCACCGAGGTGCGCAACTTCCTGGTCGGCAACGCGCTGTACTGGCTGGAGCGCTACGACATCGACGGCCTGCGCGTGGATGCTGTGGCCAGCATGCTGTACCGCGACTACAGCCGCAAGGCCGGCGAGTGGATACCCAACGTGGACGGCGGGCGTGAGAACGTGGAAGCCATTGCACTGCTCAAGCGCACCAACGAAGTGGTGGGCGGGCAGCGGCCACAGGCCGTGACGCTGGCCGAGGAAAGCACCGCGTTCCCCGGCGTCAGCCGCCCCACCTACGCCGGCGGGTTGGGCTTTCACTACAAGTGGAACATGGGCTGGATGCACGACACGCTGGCCTACATGGCGCGCGACCCCATTCACCGCACCTTCCACCATGGCGAGCTGACCTTCGGCATGGTCTACGCATTCACCGAGAACTTCGTGCTGCCCATCTCGCACGACGAGGTGGTGCATGGCAAGGGCAGCCTGTTGGCCAAGATGCCGGGTGACGAATGGCAGCGCTTTGCCAATCTGCGCGCCTATCTGGGATTCATGTGGGGTCACCCCGGCAAGAAGCTGCTCTTCATGGGCTGCGAGTTTGCGCAGGCCGCTGAATGGAACCACGAGCAGAGTCTGGACTGGCACCTGCTTGACAACCCGCTGCACGCGGGCATGCAGCACCTGGTGCGCGATTTGAACGGCCTGTACACCAGCAGCCCTGCCCTGTTCACGCAAGACTTCGGGCCCGAAGGCTTCGAGTGGGTGGACCACCAGGACGCTGCGCGCAGCCTGCTGGCCTTCGTGCGCAAGGGCAGCGCAGGCGAAATGATGCTGGTGCTGTGCAACTTCGCGCCTGTCGTGCACCACGGCTTGCGCGTCGGAGTCCCTTGCGCCGGCACCTGGCAGGAACGGCTCAACACCGATTCCTCGCATTACGGCGGCAGCAACGTCGGCACACCCTTGGGTGCGGCACACAGCGAAGCGGTGTCGGCGCAGGGCCGGGCGCAGTCCATCGTGGTCGATCTGCCGCCGCTGGCCACGGTGTTCTGGTCATGGAACGGTTGATGGGCGACAGCGGCATGGGCGGCGCGGCCTGGAAGCCAGCGCCAGCGCGAGCGCCGGTGCTGCAACCGGGTCGGCCCTGGCCGATGGGTGCCACGCCTGACGCAGAGGGTGTCAATTTCTGCGTGTTCTCGGCCCACGCCACGCAGGTGGAACTGTGCCTGTTCGACGCCGCAGGCCTGCACGAGGTGGCACGCGCGCCGCTGCCCGCACGCAGCGGCGACGTCTGGCACGGCTGCCTGCCTGGCGCCCGCGCCGGCATGGTCTACGGTTTCCGTGTGCACGGGCCGTGGCGGCCCGACCGCGGCCATCGCTTCAACCCCTACAAGCTGTTGCTCGACCCGTGGGCGCGCGACATCGTCAGCCCGCCCGGCGGCTTCAACTGGCAAGGCCCGCACTTCGGCGCCGACGCGCAGCACCCGCAGCACATGGACACGCGCGACAACGGCGCATCCGCTTTCAAGGCACGGGTGGTGGATGACGCCCCGTTCGACTGGCAGGGTGACCGACCGCCCCAGGTGCCGCTGGTCGACGGCGTGCTGTACGAACTGCACGTGCGCGGTTTCACCCAACGCATGCCCGGGGTTCCGGCCCATCAGCAGGGCCGTTATGCAGGCCTGGCCAGCGACGCGGCCATCGCCCACCTGCAGCGGCTGGGCGTCACGGCGGTCAGCCTGTTGCCGGTGCAGCAGGTGCTGGACGAAGTCCATCTGGCGTCGCGCGCGATGGTCAATTACTGGGGCTACAACACGCTGGGCTTCTTCTGCCCCGACCCGCGCCATGCCGCCAGCGAACAGCCGCGGCACGAGTTCAAGACCATGGTGCGGCGCTTGCACGCGGCCGGCATCGAGGTGCTTCTGGACGTGGTCTACAACCACACGCCCGAAGGCGATGCCCGCGGTCCCACGCTCAGCTGGCGCGGCTTCGACAACGCCCACTGGTACCGGCTTGAAGACCACGGCCAGCACCTGAACTACAGCGGCTGCGGCAACACGCTGGACGTGCGCCACCCGCGCGTGCTGCAGATGGTGATGGACAGCCTGCGCCACTGGGTGCAGGAGTTCCACGTCGACGGGTTTCGCTTTGACCTGGCACCGGTGCTGGGCCGGTCCGGCGCGGGCTTTGAACGCGACAGTCCTTTTTTCAAGGCGGTGCTGCAAGACCCGGTGCTGCAGCGGGTCAGACTGGTGGCCGAACCCTGGGACCTGGGGCCGGGTGGCTACCAGGTGGGGCACTTCCCGCAGGGCTGGCAGGACTGGAACGACCGCTTCCGTGACACCGCACGCGCCTTCTGGCTGGGGGGTGACTGCACCCGCGGCGAGTTCGCGCTGCGCCTGGCCGGCAGCAGTGACCTGTTCCAGCCCCGTCACCGCACGCCGCTGGAGTCGGTGAACTACATCGTCAGTCACGATGGCTTCACGCTGGACGATCTGGTCAGCTACAACATGCGCCACAACCAGGCCAACGGCGAAGACAACCGCGACGGCCATGGCCACAACCTGAGCTGGAATTGCGGCTGGGAAGGCCCCACCACCGACCCCGAGGTGCTGTTGCGACGCCAGCGCCTGAAACGCGCCTTGCTGGCCACGCTGTTGTTATCACAGGGCACACCGATGCTGGCCGCTGGTGATGAACTGGGCCACAGCCAGGGTGGCAACAACAACCCCTATTGCCAGGACAACGACACCACCTGGATCGACTGGGCGGCTGCCGACCAGTCGCTGATCGAATTCACCTGCCACGTGCTGGCGCTGCGCCGCCGCCTGTTGCCGCTGGGGTCGCGCTGGTACACCGGTTTGCCGAATGAGCACGGCATGCACGACCTGGCCTGGCTGCGCCGCACTGGCGAACCGATGATGCCCGCGCACTGGCAAAACCGCATGTCACGCATTCTGGGCGCCTGGATCGGCGCACCGGGACGCGCTGTCCAGCCCTTGCTGCTGCTGATCAACGGCCGCGACATGGATGCCAGTTTTGTCTTGCCGCCGGGCCGCTGGGTGGCTGAACTCGACAGCACGCAAGCCGACGGCCGCAGTCACTGGCGCCAGGAGCCTTCCACTTCAGCCGCGGGTCTTGTGCTGCCAGCGCGCTGCGTGATGCTGCTGCGGGACGATGAACATGCAGTCGCTGAATGACCGTCGCCCGGCGCGCCCGGTGCCCGCCCCGTCGACGCCCGCAAGCAAACCACTGTTGCCCCTCAGGACCTGACCACCATGCGATTCGAACGCGCCAGCGGCGTGCTGCTGCACCCCACCTCGCTACCCGGCCCGCACGGCAGCGGCGACTTCGGCCCCGATGCCTACAACTTCGTCGATTGGCTGGTGGCCGGTGGACAGAAGCTGTGGCAGCTGCTGCCGCTGGCCGGCATCGGGCCGGGCAATTCGCCCTACATGAGCAACTCGGCGTTTGCGGGCAACGCGCTGCTCATCGACCTGGCCGAGTTGCACGCCCAAGGCTGGCTGGACGCGACCGACCTCGAGCCCGTGGCCGGCTTCACCCAGGGCCAGATCGACTACGCGCTGATGTACCCGTATCGCATGCAACGCCTGGCACGGGCCGCAGCCCGATTTGCCATCGCTGGCACGTCCGAACAGCGGGCCGACTGCGCGCGCTTTGAGGCCGAGCAAAGCACCTGGCTGGGCGACTACGCGCTCTTCATGAGCCTGTGCGAGGCCGGTGGGTGGCAGGACTGGTGCGAGTGGGAGCCCGGGCTGGCCCAGCGCCAGCCTGCGGCGCTGGCTGCGGCACGCGCGCAACACGCCGAACGCATCGCCTTCTGGCAGTTCTGCCAGTGGCGCTTCTTCCGCCAGTGGGCCAAGCTGAAGACCTATGCCAACGGCAAGGGGGTGCAGATCATCGGCGACACCCCCATCTTCATCGCCTACCTGTCGGCCGAGGTGTGGGCCAACCAGCACCTGTTCGAGCTGGACGGCAACGGCCGCCCTAGCGCGGTGGCGGGCGTGCCCCCAGACTTCTTCAGCGTCACCGGCCAGCGCTGGGGCAACCCGCTGTACCGCTGGGCCGAACACGCGAAAGACGGCTACGCCTGGTGGGTGGAGCGCATCAAGCGCACCTTCGAGCTGGTGGACATCGTGCGCATCGACCACTTTCGCGGCTTTGCCGGCTATTGGGAGATTCCGGCCAGCGAACCCACGGCCGTCAAGGGCCGGTGGCTGCCCGGCCCGGGCGAGCCTTTGTTCAAGGCCATCAGCAAGGCCCTGGGCCCGGTGCCCATCATCGCTGAAGACCTGGGCGTCATCACGCCGGATGTGGACGCGCTGCGCAAGAAGTTCGGCTACCCCGGCATGCGCATCCTGCAGTTCGCCTTTGCAGGCGACGCCAAGGACCGTTTTCTACCGCACAACTTTGAGCCCGATACGGTGGTCTACACCGGCACGCACGACAACGACACCGCGGCGGGGTGGTGGGCCAGCGCCAGCGACAAGGAACGCCACTGCGCGCGGGGCTATCTCGACACCGACGGCCATGACATGCCGTGGACGCTGATCCGCGCTGCGATGTCCAGCGTGGCCGACACAGCGGTGCACCCGATGCAGGACGTGCTGGCGCTGCCAACGGCTGCTCGCATGAACTACCCCGGCCAGGAGAGCGGCTGGTGGGGCTGGCGCTTCCGCTGGGACCAGGTGCAGCCCTGGCACGCGGGGCGGCTGGCCGAGCTGTGCCGGCTTTACGGGCGCTGAACCGAGCTGCCGCTGACCCGGCTGAAGCGCCAGGCCCTGCCCCGGCACAGCCGTTTTTTCCGTGGCCCGGTGTGACCTCTTGTCAGCGCCGTCCCGGCGGCAAGTCGGTGCAACTGCCGTGCGCCACTTCGGCGGCCATGCCGATGCTCTCGCCCAACGTCGGGTGCGGGTGGATGGTCTTGCCGATGTCCACCGCGTCAGCGCCCATCTCGATGGCCAGTGCGACTTCGCCGATCATGTCGCCGGCGTGCGTGCCGACGATGCCGCCGCCCAGGATGCGGCCGTGGCCGTGGGCTTCTGGGCTGTCGTCGAACAGCAGCTTGGTGAACCCCTCATCGCGGCCGTTGGCGATGGCTCGGCCGCTGGCCGTCCACGGAAACAGCCCCTTCTTCACCTTGATGCCCTGGGCCTTGGCTTCGTCTTCGGTCAGCCCCACCCAGGCCACTTCCGGGTCGGTGTAGGCCACGCTGGGTATCACGCGAGCGTCGAACTGCGCCTTGCTGTCGCCAGCAGCCACCTCGGCCGCCACATGCGCCTCGTGCACCGCCTTGTGCGCCAGCATGGGCTGGCCGACGATGTCGCCGATGGCGTAGATGTGCGGCACGTTGGTGCGCATCTGCACGTCCACGGGGATGAAGCCGCGGTCTGACACCACCACGCCCGCCCTGTCGGCGCCGATCTTCTTGCCGTTGGGGGTGCGGCCCACGGCCTGCAGCACCAGGTCGTACAGGCCTTCGCTCTTGCTACCGTCCAGACCTTCGAACATCACGCGTATGCCGTCGGCAGTGGCCTCGGCACCGATGGTCTTAGTCTTCAGCATCAGCTTGTCAAAGCGCGGCGCATTCAGCTTCTGCCACACCTTCACCAGGTCACGGTCGGCGCCCTGCATCAGGCCGTCGAGCATTTCCACCACGTCGAGCTTGGCGCCCAACGTGCTGTAGACCGTGCCCATCTCCAGGCCGATGATGCCGCCGCCAATGACCAGCATGCGTTCGGGGCGCTGACGCAGTTCCAGCGCGCCGGTGCTGGTGACGATGCGGGGGTCGTCCTTCGGCAGGAACGGCAGCTTCACGGCCTCGGAACCGGCCGCGATGATGGCGTTCTTGAAGCGGATGGTCTGTGCCTTGCCGTCGGCGTCCACCACCTGCAGGTGGTGGGGGTCGGCAAATGTTCCCACGCCCGTGACCACCGTGACCTTGCGCATCTTGGCCATCGAGGCCAGGCCGCCGGTGAGCTTGCCCACCACCTTGTTCTTGTGCGCCAGCAGCTTGCCCATGTCAACCTGCGGCGCGCCGAAGCTCACGCCCAGGTCGGCCATGTGGCGGGCTTCGTCCATCACCGCGGCCACGTGCAACAGCGCCTTGCTGGGGATGCAGCCGACGTTCAGGCACACGCCGCCCAGCACCGGGAAGCGTTCCACGATCACAGTCTTCAAGCCCAGGTCGGCGGCGCGAAAGGCGGCCGAATAACCACCGGGGCCGGCGCCCAGCACCAGCATGTCGCATTCCAGATCGGCACCGCCGGCGTAGCTGGCCGGCGACGGTGCAGTCGCCGACGCGGGTGCCGAAGTCTTCTCGGGTGCGGGTGCAGAGGCGGCGGGTGCTGCAGAGACCCGTGCGGCAATGGCTGCAGTCGGCGCGGCCACAGGCACTGCGGCGCCCGCATGGGCATCCGCCACTTGCAGCGTCAGCACCACCGAACCTTCGGCGACCTTGTCTCCCACCTTCACGCGCAGTTCGCTCACCACACCCGCGCTGGCCGAAGGGATCTCCATCGACGCCTTGTCGCTTTCAACGGTGATCAGGCTCTGCTCCACCTTCACGGTGTCGCCCACACCCACCAGAACTTCGATCACGGCGACTTCCTTGAAGTCGCCGATGTCGGGCACTTTCACTTCGATGATGGCCATCTCGCGCCCCTTACAGCAACACGCGGCGGAAGTCCGCCAGGATCTGGCCGAAGTACGCGTTGAAACGCGCGGCGGCGGCACCGTCGATGACACGGTGGTCCCAGCTCAGGCTCAGCGGCAGCATCAGCCGCGGCACGAACTTTTCACCGTCCCACTTCGGCTCCAGGCTGCTCTTGCAGACACCCATGATGGCGACCTCGGGCGCATTGATGATGGGCGTGAAGTAACGCCCGCCGATGCCGCCCAGGCTGCTGATGCTGAAGCAGCCGCCGCTCATCTCGGCCGGGCCCAGCTTGCCGTCGCGGGCCTTCTTGGCCAGTTCACCCATTTCAGTGCCGATCTGGAAGATGCCTTTCTGATCGGCGTTCTTGATCACCGGCACCATCAAGCCATTGGGCGTGTCGGCTGCAAAGCCGATGTTGAAGTAGCTCTTCAGCACCAGCTGATCACCGTCCAGCGACGAGTTGAACTCGGGAAACTTCTTCAGCGCCGCCACCGCGGCCTTGATCATGAAAGCCAGCATCGTGACCTTGATGCCGCTCTTCTCGTTTTCCTGGTTCAGCTTCACGCGGAAGGCTTCCAGCTCGGTGATGTCGGCATCGTCGTGGTTGGTGACGTGCGGAATCACCACCCAGTTGCGGTGCAGATTGGCGCCGCTGATCTTCTTGATGCGGCCGAGGTCCTTGCGTTCGATGTCACCGAACTTCGAGAAGTCGACCTGCGGCCAGGCCAGCAACCCCGGGAAGGCCCCTCCGGCAGATGCGGCAGGCGCAGCAACCGGCGCCTTGGCCTTTTGCGCCAGGGTCTGCGCGTCCCCAGCCATCACGCCCTTGACGAATCCCTGAACGTCGGCCTGCGTGATGCGCCCATGCGGGCCCGAGCCCTTGACTTCGGCCAGCGGTACACCCAACTCGCGCGCCAGGCGCCGTATGGACGGCGACGCATGGGGCAGCCGCGTACCGATGGCGGTGGGCTCGTGTGCGGGCATGGCAGCTGCAGCTGTAGCAGCCGCGGCAACCGGCGGCGCGCTGACGGCGGCCGCGGGTGCCGGGGCAGGCGCAACGGCAGGTGCGGGTGCTGCGGCGGCCACCGGGGCCACGGCAGCGGCCCCAGCCACGGCAGCCGCCTGCATCAGCAGAATCGGCGAACCCTTCCTCACCTTGTCGCCCACGTTGACGAGCAACCTGGTGACGCTGCCGGCATGTGAGGAAGGAATCTCCATCGACGCCTTGTCGCTTTCCACCGTGATCAGGCTCTGCTCGACCTTCACGCCGTCGCCGACCTTGACGAAGACCTCGATGACGGCCACCTCGTCGAAGTCGCCGATGTCGGGCACCACCACCGTCACTGGCTCGGCGGCAACGGCGGGCAACGGCGCGGCTGGCACAGCGCCCGCAGGTGCGGCTGCAGGTGGATTTGCAGATGGGGCTGCAGATGGGGTTGAAGGTGGGGCTGAAGGTGCGGGCGCGGGTGCAGGCACCGGCGCAGCCTCGGCTGCCGCAGCAGCCCCCGGCTGGGCAGCCGGCGCGGCGCCCGCGGCCTCCAGCAGCAGCACCACCGTGCCCTCGGCCACCTTGTCACCGAGCTTGACTCGCAGCTCGCGCACCACGCCTGCGTGCGACGACGGAATCTCCATTGACGCCTTGTCGCTTTCCACCGTCAGCAGGCTCTGCTCGGCGGCGATGGTGTCGCCGGCCTTGACCAGCAGCTCGATCACCTCCACTTCCTTGAAGTCACCGATGTCCGGAACCTTCACTTCGACCATGGCCATGATGTATGTCTCCGTGTGGTTCTTTTAGGCGTACAGCGGGTTGGTCTTGTCGGCATCGATGCCATAGCGCGCAATGGCATCGGCCACCCGGGCCAGCGGCACGGTGCCTTCGTCGGCCAGCGCCTTCAGCGCAGCCACCACGATGTAGTGGCGGTTCACTTCGAAGTGCTCACGCAGCTTGCTGCGGAAATCGCTGCGGCCAAAGCCGTCGGTGCCCAGCACCTTGTAGCTGCGGCCCTTCGGGATGAAAGCGCGGATCTGCTCGGCGTAGTTCTTCATGTAGTCGGTGCTGGCAATCACAGGCCCGACATGGCCCGACAGCTGGTGCGTGACGAAGGGCACACGCGGTTCGGGTGCCGTGGGGTGAAGCAGGTTCCAGCGCTCGCAGTCCTGGCCATCGCGCGTCAGCTCGTTGAAGCTGGGGCAGCTCCAGACGTTGGCGGCCACGCCCCAGTCGCGCTCCAGCAGCACGCGTGCGGCCATGCTCTCGCGCAGGATGGTGCCGCTGCCCAGCAGGTTGACCCGCGGCGTCTTCTTCGCGCCCTCTTCGAGCAGGTACATGCCCTTGATGATCTGCTCTTCGGTGCCGGGCTTGAGGCCGGGCATGCTGTAGTTCTCGTTGAGCAGCGTGATGTAGAAATACACGTTGTGCTGCTGCTCGACCATGCGTTTCATGCCGTGATGCAGGATGACGCCCACTTCGTGCGCAAACGTGGGGTCGTAGCTGATGCAATTCGGAATGGTGCCGGCCAGGATGTGGCTGTGGCCATCTTCGTGCTGCAGGCCTTCGCCATTCAGCGTGGTGCGGCCGCTGGTGCCGCCAAGCAGGAAACCGCGCGCCTGCATGTCGCCGGCCGCCCAGGCCAGGTCGCCGATGCGCTGGAAGCCGAACATCGAGTAGTAGATGTAGAACGGCACCATGATGCGGTTGTTGGTGCTGTAGCTGGTGGCCGCAGCAATCCAGCTGGCCATGCCGCCCGCTTCGTTGATGCCTTCCTGCAGGATCTGGCCGTTCACCGTTTCCTTGTAGTACATCACCTGGTCCTTATCGACCGGGGTGTACTTCTGGCCTTCGGGGTTGTAGATGCCGATCTGGCGGAACAAGCCCTCCATGCCAAAGGTGCGCGCCTCGTCCACCAGGATGGGCACCACGCGCGGCCCCAGCGCCAGGTCGCGCAACAACTGCGTCAGGCAGCGCACATAGGCCTGCGTGGTGCTGATCTCGCGGCCCTCCGCGGTGGGGTCGAGCACCGCCTTGAAGGCTTCCAGCGGTGGCACGGTGAAGCTCTCATCGGCCTTGGCACGCCGCTTGGGAAGGTAGCCACCCAATGCCTTGCGGCGCTCGTGCAAGTAGCGGATCTCAGGGGTGTCCTCGGCCGGTTTGTAGAACGGGATGTCGGCCAACTGGGCGTCAGGAATGGGAATGTTGAAACGGTCGCGGAACTGCCGGATGTCGTCGTCGGTCAGCTTCTTGGCCTGGTGCGCGGTATTCTTGCCCTCGCCGGCGCTGCCCATGCCCCAGCCCTTCACGGTCTTTACCAGCAGCACTGTGGGCTGGCCCTGCGCATGCTGTGCGCGGTGGAAGGCGGCATACACCTTGCCGGCATCGTGGCCGCCGCGGCGCAGGCCCCAGATGTCCTTGTCGCTCATCTTCGCCACCATCTCCAGCGTGCGCGGGTCGCGGCCGAAGAAATTCTTGCGCACGAAGGCACCGTCGTTGGCCTTGAAGGCCTGGTAGTCGCCGTCCAGCGTGTCCATCATGATCTTGCGCAGCGCGCCGTCCTTGTCGCGCGCGATCAGGCTGTCCCATTCCTTGCCCCAGATCAGCTTGATCACGCTCCAGCCGGCGCCACGGAATTCGCCTTCCAGTTCCTGGATGATCTTGCCGTTGCCGCGCACCGGGCCGTCCAGGCGCTGCAAGTTGCAGTTGATGACAAACACCAGGTTGTCCAGCTTCTCGCGCGCGGCCAGGCCGATGGCACCCAGGCTTTCGGGCTCGTCCATCTCGCCGTCACCGCAGAACACCCAGACCTTGCGGTTTTCGGTATTGGCGATGCCGCGGGCATGCAGGTACTTCAGGAAGCGCGCCTGGTAGATGGCCATCAACGGCCCCAGGCCCATGCTGACTGTCGGGAACTGCCAGAACTCGGGCATCAGCTTCGGGTGTGGATAGCTGCTCAGGCCCTTGCCGCCCACTTCCTGGCGGAAGTTCAGCATCTGGTCTTCGGTGATGCGGCCTTCAAGATAGGCGCGGGCATAGATGCCGGGGCTGCTGTGGCCCTGGATGTACAGCAGGTCGCCGCCATGGCCTTCGCTCTCGGCGTGCCAGAAGTGGTTGAAGCCAGCAGCAAACATGTGCGCCAGGCTGGCAAAACTGCTGATGTGGCCACCCAGGTCGCCGCCGTCAGCGGGGTCGAGCCGGTTGGCCTTGACCACCAGCGCCATCGCGTTCCAGCGCATGTACGCGCGCAAGCGGCCTTCGAGTTCCAGATTGCCCGGGCTTTGCGCTTCGGCGCTGGGCTCGATGGTGTTGATGTAGCCCGTGTTGGCCGAGAACGGCTGGTCGATGCTGTTCTGGCGCGCGTGTTCCAGCAGTTGTTCCAGCAGGAAATGGGCGCGGTCGGCGCCGGCCTCGCCGATCACCGCGGAGAGCGCGTCGAGCCACTCCCGGGTCTCTTGCGCGTCAACGTCTTGTGTAGCGGGCGTGGCAGTGCCACTCATCTGTGCAGACATCGCTTGTCTCCTGTTGGCGGGTTTGTTGTGCGATCGCTGCGAAGTGTCTCACAACCGGATTCAATTTCAAATAGTGCATTGACATTTCATATTGCGGCATTCGACTGGTTCCATCGGCTGCGAACCTTGCCAACTCCGGCCTCGGCACGAACCGCTGCTGCGCGCCGGATAATCACGCGCAATGCCACAACTTCTCACGCCGCCTGGCGCACCCCCGGTCGAAAAGGTCCACGCCAAACGCCTCTTCGGGCAGTGGTGGCGCCGCCAGTCGCCATCGCGGCAAGACCGCTTTGCCACGCTGGGCCCGTTGCTGTCGGTGCTGCTGTTTCTGGCAGCCATCACCTCGGCGTTCTGGTACCTGCGCAACGAAGAGGCCGAACGCGAAGCCGAGTCCGTCAAGCGCGACATCGAAATCACGCAACAGCAGCTGGGCCTGCGTCTCATCCAGAACCAGGAGGCGCTGATCCGCATGGCGCGCGAGCTGGTGGCACGCGATATCGACGTCGACGAATTCGGCGGCCAGGCCCAGGCCTTCATGCGTGAACGGCCCGAGGTAACGCACCTCACGTGGGTGGACGCGAAACGCAAGCCGCGCGCCAGTTACGCCGCGGCGCTGTACCCCGGCGCCGCCATCGACGGTGCCACGGCCTTGCCCGTGCCGCCTGCCCCACGAGGCAAGGACAAGCTCGAGGCAGGCCAGCCGAAGGCCACGCGCACGCCGCTGCACACGTTGCCGCTGCTGAACAGCAACAACGAACCCGAAGGTGCGTTTCTGGCTGCACGCGACAGTCGCAACACCGCCTATTCACGCGCTTTTGCCGACGCCAGCGGCGCCCCTGTTTTCCAGCTGCACGTGCCGCTGATCGAACGCAGCAGCTTCAGCGGCGCGGTCATCGTCGAATACTCGGTGGACGCGCTGATGCGCCATTTCGTGCCGGCTGACGTGGCCCATCGCCACATGATCTCGGTGCTGGACGAAAAGGGCCGCGAGCTGTCGGCCACCATCACCGCCCTGCCCGGCCAGGCCACGCGCCGCGCGCCCATCTACAGCGACGCGCCGCTGACGCCGGCACTGAACGGCCTGTTGCTGCGTGGCCAGGGTTGGCGCACCAGCATCGGCCTCATCAGCAACACGCTGTTCTGGATGGTGGTGGCGCTGTCGGTGCTGACGGTGTGGATGCTGCTGGGCACCTGGCGCCACATGCGCCGGCGCGGGCAGATCCAGGGTGCGTTGGTGCAGGAAACAAACTTCAGACGTGCGATGGAAAACTCCATGCCCACGGGCATGCGCGCGATGGATGTCGACGGCCGCATCACCTACGTCAATGCCGCCTTCTGTCAGATGACGGGATTTGCCGCGTCAGACCTCGTGGGGCGACTGCCGCCCTACCCCTACTGGCCGCCCGACCGCGCCGAAGAGAACATGCGTCTGCTGCAGCAGGAACTGCAGGGGCGCAGCCCCAGTGGAGGCATCGAAGTGCGCCTGATGCGCAAGGACCAGAGCCTGTTCGACGCACGGTTGTACGTCAGCCCGCTGATCGACCCCAAGGGCCAGCAATCGGGGTGGATGACCAGCATGACCAACATCACGGAAGCCAAGCGCATCCGCGACCAGTTGTCGGCGTCGCACGAACGATTCACCACGGTGCTCGAAGGCCTGGATGCATCGGTTTCTGTGTTGACGGTGCAACAGGGTGAGCTCCTGTTCGTCAATCGTTCCTACCGCCTGTGGTTTGGCGCCGACTCCAAGGGCCACCAGCAGATGGCCGGCATCGTGCTCGGCGGTACCGACCAGGAACAGGCCGACGAAGACGTCGACTCGTTTTCCGGACTGCCGACGCAGGATCTCACCGAAACCGGCACGCACCCGCGAGAGGTGTACGTCGAGCCGCTGCAGAAGTGGTTCGACGTGCGCTCGCGCTACCTGCAGTGGACCGACGGCCGCCTGGCGCAGATGCTCATCGCCACCGACATCACGGCCCGCCTGCGTGCCGAGGAACAAGCCGCTGCACAGGCCGACAAGGCGCAGGTCACCAGCCGGCTGGTGACGATGGGCGAGATGGCGTCATCGGTGGCCCATGAGCTGAACCAGCCACTGACGGCCATCACCAACTATTGCAACGGCATGGTGTCGCGCGTGCGCGCCGACACCATAGGCAAAGACGATCTCGTGGCGGCACTGCAGAAGACGGCCCGCCAGGCCGAGCGCGCCGGCCTCATCATCCGCCGCATTCGGGCTTTCGTGAAGCGCAGCGAACCGCAGCGCCAGCCGGCGCAGGCCAAGCAGATCGTCGAGGACGCCGTCGACCTTGCCGGTATCGAGCTGCGCCGGCGCAACGTCGCCATCCATACCTACGTCGCGCAGCGGCTGCCGGTGATGATGGTCGACCCGATACTGATCGAGCAGGTGGTGTTGAACCTGCTGAAAAACGCCGCCGAAGCGATTGACTCGGCCCAGCTGCCGGCCTCCCGACGCCACATCGAACTCCGCGTCGTGCCGCGGCACACGCCCGAGGAGCGCGGTGTCATCGAGTTCAGCGTCACCGACATGGGCCCGGGGCTGAAGGAAGAAGTCATCGCCCGCCTGTACGAAGCCTTCTTCTCGACCAAGGCCGAAGGCCTGGGCATCGGGTTGAGCCTGTGCCGCACCATCGTCGAGTCCCACCGGGGCCGGATGCAGGCGCAGAACCTCTACAATGGAGAGCTTGTCGTCGGTTGTCGTTTTTCATTCACGCTGCCGGTCGACGTACCCGCCAAGATCGACTTCGCGCCCATGGGGGTGACGGCCTCAGCACCGGTGGATGCAGCAATCGCAGCAGCCCCCATGCAGGCCCTGCCACCAGAGACGGCGCCTTCATCCACCCACGCTGCACCCGAGCGCCAGACCGAGCCTTAGAGCCGCCAACCTACGCATGAGCCTCATTCCAAAAAAGGGCACCGTCTACGTGGTCGATGACGACGAGGCCGTGCGCGATTCGCTGCAGTGGCTGCTCGAAGGCAAGGACTACCGGGTCAAGTGCTTCGATTCGTCGGAGTCGTTTCTGTCTCGCTTCGACCCGCGCGAAGTGGCCTGCCTGATCGCCGACATCCGCATGGAGGGCATGAGCGGGCTTGAATTGCAAGACCGCCTGCTCGAGCGCAAGAGCCCGCTGCCGGTGGTGTTCATCACTGGCCACGGCGACGTGCCGATGGCGGTGACGACCATGAAGAAGGGCGCGATGGATTTCATCGAAAAGCCGTTCAAGGAAGAAGAACTGCTGGGGCTGGTGGAGCGCATGCTCGAACAGGCTCGCTCGGCGTTCAGCCAGCACCAGGAACAGGCCAGCCGCGACGCGCTGCTGTCACGCCTGACCACGCGCGAAAGCCAGGTGCTTGAACGCATCGTCGCCGGGCGGCTGAACAAGCAGATCGCCGACGACCTGGGCATCAGCATCAAGACCGTGGAAGCGCACCGCGCCAACATCATGGAAAAGCTGAACGCCAACACGGTGGCCGACCTGCTGAAGATCGCACTGGGCGCGCAGACCAACAAGGCTTGATGAAGCGCCCACCCGGTTGATTCCGCACCCCTGCAAAGGCCGCCTGACGCGGCCTTTGTCGCTTGTAGCCCGATCTTTCATCCCCATGTTCAGCACTTCACCTTTGGCCTTCGGGCCCCGCACCGATCCATGACAGCCCAACTCATCGATGGCAGCTTGCTTTCGCAGCAGATGCGCGCCCAGGTGGCCACCCGCGCCGCTGCACTGACCGCCGTCGGCAAGACCCCGGGCTTGGCGGTAATCCTCGTCGGCCACGACCCCGCCAGCGCGGTGTATGTGCGCAACAAGGTGAAAGCCTGCCACGACCATGGACTTCATTCGCTGCTCGAGCGCTACGACGCCACGCTGACGCAGGCCAAATTGCTGGCGCGCATCGCGGCGCTGAACGCCGACTCCGCCATCCACGGCATCCTGGTGCAGATGCCGCTGCCGCGGCACATCGACCCACACGCCGTCATCGAAGCCATCGACACACGCAAGGACGTGGACGGCTTTTCCGTTCATTCGGCCGGCGCGTTGATGGCCGGCCTGCCCGGACTGCGCCCGGCCACACCCTACGGCTGCATGAAGCTCATCGAGAGCACGGGCGTGGCGCTGAAGGGCAAACATGCGGTGGTCATCGGCCGCAGCAACACCGTGGGCAAGCCGATGGCGTTGCTGCTGCTGCAGGCGCACTGCACTGTCACCGTGTGCCACAGCGGCACGCCCGACATTGCGATGCACACGCGCCAGGCCGACATCGTGGTCGCCGCCGTGGGCCGTTGTCACACCATCACCGCCGACATGGTCAAACCGGGTGCGATCGTGATCGACGTCGGCATCAACCGGGTGCCCGATGGCGAACCCGGCGCCGGCAAGCTGTGTGGTGACGTCGACTTTGCTGCGGTGCGCGAAGTGGCGGGCTGGATCTCCCCGGTGCCCGGTGGCGTGGGGCCAATGACGATCACGATGCTGCTGGTGAACACCCTGCAAGCCGCCGAAGCCACTCCATGAACAAGCCCATGAACCCCAGCACCGACCCCAACCCGCTGCTGCTGCAGCGCGAGCAGCCGGCCTTCGCCGACATCAGGCCCGAGCATGTGGAGCCGGCCATCAGCCAGTTGCTCCGCGACGCCGAGGCCGCGCTGGAACGCGCGGTCAGTGCCGACGTGCCGCCCGACTACGACGCGCTGGCGATGGTGCTTGACGTGCCGGTCGAGCGCCTGAACAACGCCTGGGGCCAGGTCAGCCACCTGCAGTCGGTGGTCGACACGCCCGAGCTTCGCGAAGCGCATGCACAGATGCTGCCCCGCATCATCGAATTCGGCACCCGCATGGGCGCCGACGCACGGCTGTACGCCAAATACAAGGCGCTGGCCGTCAGCCCGGCAGGCCAGGTGCTGAACCCGGCGCGCGCCAGGGCGCTGTCCAACGCGCTGCGCGACTTCGTGCTGGGCGGTGCCGATCTGAAAGGCGCAGCACGTGAGCGTTATGCCGCCATCCAGGACCGAAACGGCGCGCTGTCGCAGCAGTTCGGTGACCATGTGCTCGACGCCACCGAGGCGTTTTCGCTGCTGGTGGCCAGGGCGGATCTGGACGGTCTGCCCGAGGACGTGTGCCAGTCGGCCCTGAACGCCGCCGAAGGCGCGCTGCTGCCCGACGGCCAGCCCGCCTACAAGCTCACGCTGCAGGCGCCGTGCTACATCCCCGTGATGCAGTACGCCAGCAACCGGGCGCTGCGCGAGAAGCTCTACCGGGCCTACGGCACGCGCGCCAGTTCCTTCGGCCCTGCCGAACTGGACAACACGGCGCTGATGCAGGAACTGGTGCAGCTGCGCCAGGAAGAAGCCGCGCTGCTGGGCTACGCCAACTTTGCGCAGCTCTCACTGGTGCCGAAGATGGCAGCATCGCCCGACACGGTGCTGCAGTTCGTGCGCGACCTGGCGGGCCGCGCGCGCCCGTCGGCAGAGAAAGACCTGCAGACGCTGCGCGCTTTTGCCAAGGCTGAGCTGGACCTCTCCGACCTGCAGGCCTGGGACCGCGCCTACGCCAGCGAGAAACTGAAAACCCAGCGCTACGCCTTCAGCAGCCTGGAAGTGAAGCCGTATTTCACCGAGCCGCGTGTGTTGCAGGGCCTGTTCCAGCTGGTGGAAACCGTGTTTGGGGTGGCCATACGCGAAGACGTGGCCCCGGTGTGGCACCCCGACGTGCGCTACTACCGTGTCTGGCGAACGGGCCCAGAAAGCGGCGCCGAAGGTGAACAGGCCGTGGCCGCGTTGTACCTGGACCTGTATGCGCGCACGGGC
>JANOZF010000247.1:0-5772 GCA_031429255.1 Rubrivivax sp. | reverse complement strand
GCGAAGCCGTCGCTGTTGTGGTGCTTGCTGGTCTCCGTCGGCAGCTCGATGCGGACATTGCGCGCCGGGTCGCGCAGCAGGCCCATCGGGTCCTGGCCTTCCTGCACCTTCTTCATCTCGCGCTTGAGCACGCGGCGGTACAGGGCCACGCCCTTGTCGCTGGCGCCCAGGTGCTCGCGGCTGCGGTCGGCCACCGCGCCCTGCGTCACCCAGGCCATCATGTCCTGGCCGTCGATGTTGTCCATGATGAAGCGGCCCTGCGCATCGAGGTAGGGCACGTCGTAGATGTGGACCTTGGCGCGCAGCGCGGGCGGCACCACGGCACCCGCGGGCGGCAGATAGGCGTTGTACCAAAGGTGCAGCGTGTGCGTGTCGTCCACTGGCACGCGCATCTGGAAGGAGTGGTAGCGCGCCTTGGGGTCGCCGTTGCCCACGGCCAGCATGTTGGGGAAGACGATGGGGTGACCGATGCGCCAGTCGTCGCTGTCCTCCGAATGCCCGGCCAGCAGGCGGTGTTTGGTGATGCCGAAGGCGAACTCGCGAAAGTCGATCTTCTCGTGGCGGGTGCTGATGGCCACCTTGACGCCCTCGCGCTCGCGTTGGAACTCGTACTGGTGGCCGTGCAGCCATTCGGTGTGCACCGGGTCGAGCGAGTTCTCCATGATCTGCAGCCAGTTCACGGGCAGCACCACGCGGCCCATGATGCGGATGGCGCCTTCGGCGACGAAGCCGTCGAAGCGCGGCAGCAGCGGCGCCGGTGCTTCAGGCGTCACCGGCCCCATGTAGGTGAAGAGCACGCCGCCCAATTCCTGCACCGGGTAGGCCTCGGTGGCCGCGTTGGCGCGCAAGCGCGCGTTGTCGGCCTCGAAGGGCTGGTGCAGGCACTCGCCCCGGGCGTTGAACTCCCAGCCGTGATACGGGCAGCGGATGCCGCGTTCGGTGGGGATGCCGTGCAAGAAGGACGCACGCCGGTGCGGGCACTGCTCGGCGATCAGGCCCAGGCCGCCTTCGCGGTTGCGGAACAGGATCAGGTCTTCGCCCAGCAGGCGCACCTTCTGCGTCCAGTTCGTGGCCAGGTCCTCGGCGGCAGCGAAGGGCTGCCAGTAGCGGCGCATCAACTCGCCCATCGGCGTGCCGCGACCCACCTGTGTCAGCATCTGGTTCTGTTCCGGGCTTTCCATGGCCAGTGTCCTTGTGGGGTGCTCACGCCAGCATGGCGATCGTTCTTCTATGGGGAACGAAGGTCCGCATAGAAGGACCTTCATGGTGGCAGCCGCTTCACGCCCTGTCAACACGCTGATGTCGGGCCTGACGCTCTGCCGCCATGTCAGCGCGGTCGCGGCGCGGCGCCGCTTGCACGAAACCTTGCTGCGCAGTGCTGCGCCAAACGCCGCGCGGCGCTACATTCGACGCTGCAAACGTTCACGGCGTTCTCGTCGGCGCCCCGGGCCCATCGGCCCTCATCACGTCGGCCCTGCTTGTCCATGATCTGGTGCGGGCACCCTTGCTTCCCACTTACCCCAGCCCCAACCCGCGCCGCCATGAGCCTACTGCCGCTTTCCATCGCCACCACCGACTACGACCACTTCCGTGACTTCCGCCTCGGCACGGTTCGCGCCGAAGGCATCGACCTCAACTGGCTCAACCTCGGCCACCACGAGTGCTTCGCGCGCTTCACCGCGAACCGCGAGTTCGACCTCGCAGAACTGTCCTTCGCCAAGTTCGCGGCCCAGGTGACACGGCCGGACAGCGACATCATCGGCTTGCCGGTGATCTGTTCGCGCCTGTTCCGCTTCAGCTCGTTTTACGTCAACCGCAAGAGCGGTATCCGCAGTGTGCAAGACCTCGCCGGCAGGAAGGTAGGCTCGCCCGAGTGGGCCCACTCGGCCGCCGTCTACATGCGCGGCTGGATGCACAACGAGCAAGGCGTGAAGCTGCAGGACGTGCATTGGGTGCAGGCCGGTGCGAACGCGCCGGGCCGCCAGGAAAAGGTCGAGATCCGGCTGCCTGACGGTGTGCGCCTGACGCGTGTGGCCGACAAGTCGCTCAGCGAACTGCTGGCCAGCGGAGAGATCGACTGCGCCATCATCGCCCGCCCGCCCACCTGCTTCATCGAGCGCCACCCCGATGTCGTGCGCCTGTTCCCGGACTTCCAGGCCATGGAGGAGGACAGTTACGACCGCACCCGTGTCTGGCCGATCATGCACATCATTGCGATGCAGCGCCGCATCCTCGAGGCGAACCCCTGGGTTGCGCGCAACCTCTACAACGCCTTTCTCGAAAGCAAGCGCCGCAGCCTGGAGCGCCTGCTCGACCCCGCCGTCTCGCGCTACCCGCTGCCCTGGTTGACAAGCTACGCCCGCGTGCAGCGAGAACGTTTCGGCGATGACCTGTTTCCCTACGGCATCGAGGAAAACCGGCCGACCTGGGAACAGATGTCGCTCTACACCTTCCAGCAGGGCATCGCGCACCGTCCGTTCACCCCGGAGGAGATATTCCCCGCCGGCATCATGACCGCCGTCGTGATCTGAGCGGCCATGAGAGCGCCGGGCCGCCCCAAGCCGAATACCGCAGTGCGAAGCACGGAGGTTGCCTGATGAACACAAGCACCCAGACCACGCCGCCCCCTTGCGCCGGCCCGGTGGCACCGGAGCTGCTGGCCGACCTGGCAGCGGCCAGCCGCATCCTGGCCACGCAAGGTGTGGTTGACGGCTTCGGCCATGTCTCGATGCGTCACCCTGCTGACCCGCGCCGCTACCTGATGTCGCGCTCGCTCGCGCCGGCGCTGGTGACGCCGACAGACCTCATCGAGTACGACCTCAACAGCCAGCCCTGCAACGCCAACGGCCGCAGCAGCTTCCTCGAGCGTTTCATCCACGGCGAGGTCTACAAGGCGCGGCCCGACGTGATGGCGGTCGTGCACAGCCACTCGCCATCGGTGGTGCCCTTCGGTCTGGTGCGCGCCAAGATGCAGGCGATGTTCCACAACGCGGCCTTCCTGGCGCAGGGGGTGCCGGTGTTCGATATCCGCGAGAAGTTCGGTGCCACCGACATGCTGGTGGGCAACGGCGACAAGGGTCAGGCGCTGGCCGAGAGCCTGAGCGACAAGAGCGTGGTGTTGATGCGGGCCCACGGCAGCGTGGCCTGCGGGCCCAGCCTGCAGACGGCCGTCTTCCGCGCCGTTTACACCGAGGTCAACGCGCGCATGCAGCACTGGGCGCAGGCGCTGGCCGCTGGCGAGCCGCTGGCCGGCCTGGACGAAGAAGAAGGCCGGCTCGCCGACACCGTGAACCAGGGCGCCGGCTTGCGCGCCTGGGACCTGTGGCGGGCGCAAGTGCGCGCGCAAACGGGTTGGTGAAACAAGGGCTGGTGAAACAAGGAACTGCCGACATGGAAAACATCCTCGAACTCAAGCAACAACTGGCTGATTGCATCCGCATGCTGGAGCACGCCGACATCATCGACTACAACGGCCACGCCAGCGTGCGGCTGGACGATGGCCGCATGCTCATCAACATCGGCTCGTGCCAGCGCAGCCGGCTCACGGCGGCCGACATCTGCACCATCGACAGCGAAGGGCAGGTGGTCGACGGCACGCCGGGCAAGCCGCCGCTCGAGTTCCACCTGCACGCCGGCATCTACCGCGCGCGGACCGACGTGAAGGCTGTGGTGCACGCCCACCCCAAGTGGTCGACCTATCTGACGATGACCGGCACCGCCTATACCCCGGTGTACGCGCAGGGCTCGCTGGTCTACCCGGTGCCGGTGCTGGACTCGCCGAACTCCATCAACAACCGCCACATGGCCGACCGCCTGGCCGCGACCCTGGGCGACCGCCCCGCGGCGCTGATGAAGTCGCATGGTGCCGTGACCGTCGGCAAGACCCTGGTCGAGGCCTTCGTGCTGGCCAACTACATGGAAGAAAACGCCCACCGGCAGTACATGGCGATGCAGATCGGCACACCCTACGCCTTCGACGAAAAGGAACTGGCGCTGTGCCGCGAGAAGCTGTGGTCGCAGGCGCTGTTCCAGCGCGCTTGGGACCACTTCAGCGCGAAGCTGCAGCCAATGGGCTGACGGCCCTTGAGGTCCTGATCACCGGGTCGCAGGCAAGCGTATCGGTGACCTTGTCGAGTCAGAGGCTGAGAGTTACTTGAGCGTGGCCGAGCGGCGCTTCAGAACGTACCCGATTGAGGCGGAGCCCGGGCACAAACAGTCCAGTGGACTGTTTGTGCCTGGCAAAGGCCAGGGCCTCCCTCAGCCGAGACCACTGGTGTGCTGAAGGACAGACCGGCTGCGCGGTGCCTCGTCTGTCAGCACTGACGCGGATGGCTGTCTGTCGAGTGAGAACGTGGGTTGGCGGCCATCGTCCCCATGCAGTCGATAGCTCCTCCAGTTGCGACACGCTAAAGCAGCCGGCCAGCGAGTCAACCCAAATTCTTCGGGTCGACATGTGGCGCCACGAAGCGCCTCTCCATCTGGAGGCGCATCTCATTTCGGACGATGGCAGCGGCGTGGTGCCCGCAATCGTCAGCAGAGAACCGGCGCAAGGGCGCTGCCAAAACAGAGCTGCGACTTAGGCGCGCGAACTGGGCAGTCGGCGTTTAGGCTTTGATGGCCTTGTTGTTGCCCCGCCTGGCCCTCGGTGGAGCCTGTTTCTGAATCAAGTAGGTAGAGATCAAGCGCTGCAGGTAGTCCTTGAGTTGAGGCGGATTCGCTGGGCGACTCAGCGCTTGGTAGCAACCCACCACGGCCAGGTAAAACAGCGCGGCGAGTTCCGCCGCGGTGCGGGTATCGCCAGTCAACTGCAGAAACTTGTGCTCGAACAGGCTCAGACGCAATGCGTCCACCTCGGCCAACATGCCGGCCACTGCTTCATCTCGACGTCCCAAGCCCCGCAAGGCCAATTCGAAGCGCATGTGCTCCATCTGGGGTCCGATCTGTGCCAAGGCGGTTTCCAGCACGTGCGCCAGGTCTTGCTGAGGATCCACGGCCACCTCGGCTTTCAGCGTCGCTTCAACCGCTAACTGCTGTCTGCGCCAGCGATCCAGGAGTTCGGCCTGCAATTCGCCTTGTCCGGTGAAGTGCCAGTAGAAACTCCCGCGCGAGACGCGCAAGGCCTTGGCAATCTGCAGGACACGCAGCTGGTCGAACCCGCCCTCCACCACGGCCTCGTGAGCGGCATCCAGCCAGTCATCGCGGGTCAGTGGCGGGCCCTCCGGCCGCATGCGTTTGCGTTTCGCTGTCTTCATCATGGTCCGGGAATGGGAAGGACGGGGGGCTTGGCCAAAGCCCCCGGGCGCCAGAGCCGGATGCCGATGGCGAAGCGCACCCAACCGCTCGGAAAACCCCAACAGACACCAGTGTACTGAGGTGGTAAATTTCACTCACAAGACACTGGTGTACTGTTTAAACGGAACTTCATGGAAGCGAAATGACCTGCCCCTCATCGGCGAGCGAAGGAAGGGCCGACTGTGCCTCCGATCGCAACCATCTGGTGCAGTGTTCGATGCTGCGTGGAACTTGAGAAAACCGATGGATTTGGTCGCCTGGCTAGGCGCAAACCACAGCAATGCCCTGAGGCATTGCGAGGATTTGCAACGACGCCAGGCGGCCAAAGACGCGGTTTTATGTTCCACACGGTGTCGAACACTGCACTAGGCGGGGCCTCCTGATGTCGGTGCGCAGCCTGCTGATGCCGGCGCTGACTCAGCACTGGCTGTCGCGTGATCGCCTGCTGAAGGCGCGCGACAAGGCCGAGCGCGGTCGCCG
>JANOZF010000246.1:0-5913 GCA_031429255.1 Rubrivivax sp. | reverse complement strand
CGCATCGGGAAGGCGACGTTGTCGAACACCGTCAGGTCGGTGAACAGCGCGCCGAACTGGAAAAGCATGCCCAGACGGCGACGCAGACGGAACAACTGCTCCTGGTCGCGCGTGTTGACAACTTCGCCGTCGAACATCACGCGCCCCTTGTCGGCCGCGTACACGCCGCCGATCAGCCGCATCAAGGTGGTCTTGCCGCAACCCGAACCGCCGAGGATGGCCGTGACCTTGCCGCGCATGAACTTCAGCGACACGTCGGACAGTATCGTGCGGCTGCTGTCGTAGCCGAACGTGACGTGGTCGATCTCGATGAAGGTGTCGTTGCTCAAGCGGGTACGGAGAACTGGGCGCCACGCGCCAGACCAACCAAAGGCCGAATTGGCGCAGATTCTCGCATGCACTGTCTTGCTCCCTCTCCCTTCAAGGGAGAGGGTTGGGGTGAGGGTGAAATGGTGGCCATCCGATGCCCCGGGCCCGGCGAAAATTACCCTCTCCCCGGCCCTCTCCCTGGCAGGGAGAGGGAGCAATGCAAAGGGCTCAGCGCGGCAGCGCGCTGGTGCCCATCAGATGTTCGTCCACCGCGCGCGCCGCCTGCCGCCCTTCGCGGATGGCCCACACCACCAGGCTCTGGCCGCGACGCATGTCGCCTGCGGCAAAGACCTTGTCGACGTTGGTCTTGTAGCAGCCGGCACCGTCGGTGCTGGCCTTGGCGTTGCCGCGGCCGTCGCGGTCGACACCAAAGGCTTCCAGCACCGATGCCACCGGCGACACAAAGCCCATCGCCAGCAGCACGAGGTCTGCCTTCCATGCCTTCTCGGTGCCCGGCACCTCCACCATCTTGCCGCCCTGCCACTGCACGTGCACGGTCTTCAACGTGGTGGCCTTGCCCTTGCTGCCGGTGATTTCCTTGGTGGCGATGGCGAATTCACGCGAGCAGCCCTCCTCGTGGCTGCTGCTGGTGCGCAGCTTGGCCGGCCAGTAGGGCCAGGTCATCGGCTTGTCTTCCTGCTCGGGCGGCTGCGGCATCAGTTCGAACTGCGTGACGCTGGCCGCGCCGTGGCGGTTGCTGGTCCCCACGCAGTCGCTGCCGGTGTCGCCGCCGCCAATGACGATAACGTGTTTGCCGGTGGCCTTGATCTGGCCCTTGACCTTGTCGCCCGCCACCACCTTGTTCTGTTGCGGCAGGAACTCCATCGCGTAGTGCACGCCGTCCAGTTCGCGGCCGGGCACCGGCAGGTCGCGGCTGATCTCGCTGCCGCCGGTCAGCAACACGACGTCGAACTGCGCTTTCAGCGTTTCGGCGCTGATGGTTTCGTGGGCGTCGTTGGTGACCTTGCTGCCTTCGGGGAAGGCACCCACCAGCACGCCGGTGCGGAACACCACGCCTTCGGCCTGCATCTGCGCGATGCGGCGGTCGATGTGGTTCTTCTCCATCTTGAAGTCGGGAATGCCGTAGCGCAGCAGGCCGCCGATGCGGCTGTTCTTCTCGAACACCGTCACCGCGTGGCCAACCCGCGCCAGCTGCTGCGCCGCGGCCAGGCCCGCCGGCCCGCTGCCGACAACGGCCACCTTCTTGCCGGTTTGCGCAACTGGGGGCTGCGCAGTGACCCAACCTTCTTGCCAGCCGCGGTCGATGATGGCGTGTTCGATGCTCTTGATGCCCACCGCGTCGTCGTTGACGTTCAGCGTGCAGGCCGCCTCGCAGGGCGCGGGGCAGACGCGGCCGGTGAACTCGGGGAAGTTGTTGGTGGAGTGCAGGGTGTCGAGCGCGATCTTCCAGTCGCCGCGAAACACCAGGTCGTTGAAGTCGGGAATGATGTTGTTCACCGGGCAGCCGCTGTTGCAAAACGGCGTGCCGCAGTCCATGCAGCGTGCGCTCTGCACCTTGGCCTTGTCCTCGGCCAGCGTGATGACAAATTCCTTCCACGTCTTCAGCCGTTGCGCGACGGGCTCGTAGCCTTCTTCCTGCCGTTCGAACTCGAGAAACCCTGTGACCTTGCCCATGATGCGTGACCTGATTCGGTGTGTGTGTTGCGGTGGTGTGGCTGGTGTGACGCTGTCGCGCTGTGCCCGTGCTACTTGGCCGGCACCGCGGCCGACATGCCGCGCGCCTTGGCCGTGGCAGCGATGGCTTCGGCCTTGGCGGCGCGTTCGGCCAGCGCCCGCTTGTATTCGTGCGGGTAGACCTTGACGAAGCGGCCGCGCACGTCGGCCCAGCGGTCGATGAGGTCGCGCGCGCGCAGGCTGCCGGTCCACTTGTGGTGGTCCTCGATCAGCTTCTTCAGCAGCGCTTCATCGGTCTGCTCGGCATGCCAGCCCACGGGCAGGCCGGCTTGCTCGGCCTTGGGCAGCACCTTGTCCAGCGCCACCATGCTGGTGTTGCAGCGCTTGGCAAACTGGCCGTCTTCGTCGTAGACATAGGCCACGCCGCCGCTCATGCCAGCGGCAAAGTTGCGCCCGGTCTTGCCCAGCACCACGGCGGTGCCGCCGGTCATGTATTCACAGCCGTGGTCGCCGGTGCCTTCCACCACGGCGCTGGCGCCAGACAGCCGCACCGCAAAACGTTCGCCAGCCACACCGCGGAAGAAGGCCTCGCCACTGGTGGCGCCATACAGCGCGGTGTTGCCGATGATGATGTTCTGCGTCGTGTCGCCGCGGAAGTCGATGCTGGGGCGCACCACCACCCGTCCGCCTGATAGACCTTTACCGGTGTAGTCGTTGGCATCGCCAATCAGGTACAGCGTGATGCCCGGCGCCAGGAAAGCGCCGAAGCTCTGGCCCCCGGTGCCTTCCATCTGCATGAAGATAGTGTGGTCGGGCAGGCCTTCAGGGCGGTGGCGCACCAGCTCGCCGGACAACATGGCGCCCAGGCTGCGGTTGCGGTTGCGCGCCTCTTCCATGAACTGCACTTTTTCGCCGCGCAGGATGGCCGGCTGGCAGCGTTCGATGAGCTTGACGTCCAGCGCCTTCGCGAGACCATGGTCCTGCACCTCGGTGTGCAGGCGCGGCACGCTGGCGTCGATCTGTGGCAGGTGAAAGACGCGGCTGAAGTCCAGGCCCTTGGCTTTCCAGTGCGCGATGCCTTTCTTGGTGTCCAGCAGGTCGGCGCGGCCGATCAGTTCGTCGAAGGTGCGGATACCCAGCTGCGCCATGATCTGGCGCGCTTCTTCAGCGACGAAGAAGAAGTAGTTCACCACGTGCTCGGGCTTGCCGCTGAACTTCTTGCGCAGCACCGGGTCTTGTGTGGCCACACCCACCGGGCAGGTGTTCAGGTGGCACTTGCGCATCATGATGCAGCCTTCCACCACCAGCGGCGCGGTGGCGAAGCCGAATTCGTCGGCGCCCAACAAGGCACCGATGACGACGTCGCGGCCGGTTTTCATCTGCCCGTCGGCCTGCACACGGATGCGGCTGCGCAGGCGATTCAGCACCAGCGTCTGCTGCGTCTCGGCCAGCCCCAGTTCCCACGGCGTGCCGCAATGCTTGATGGACGACCAGGGTGACGCACCCGTGCCGCCGTCGTGGCCTGCAATCACCACATGGTCGGCCTTGCACTTGGCCACGCCGGCAGCGATGGTGCCGACGCCCACTTCGCTGACCAGCTTGACACTGATGCTGGCGCGAGGATTGGCGTTTTTAAGGTCGTGGATGAGCTGCGCCAGGTCTTCGATGGAATAGATGTCGTGGTGCGGCGGCGGGCTGATCAGGCCCACGCCGGGCACGCTGTAACGCAGCATGCCGATGTATTCGCTGACCTTGCCGCCGGGCAGCTGGCCGCCTTCGCCGGGCTTGGCGCCTTGCGCCATCTTGATCTGGATCTGGTCAGCGCTGACCAGGTACTCGGTGGTGACGCCGAAACGCCCGCTGGCCACTTGCTTGATCTTGCTGCGCAGGCTGTCGCCGGCCTGCATCTCGTAGTCGGCCTCGATGACCTTGGAGCCGATGACGTCGCTGACCTTGGTGCCGGCCACGACCTTGATGCCCTTGAGTTCATTGCGGTAGCGCGCCGGGTCTTCACCCCCTTCACCGGTGTTGCTCTTGCCGCCGATGCGGTTCATCGCGATGGCCAGTGTGCTGTGCGCTTCGGTGCTGATGGAGCCTAGCGACATGGCGCCGGTGGCAAAGCGCTTGACGATGTCGGCTGCACTTTCCACTTCGTCCAGCGGGATGGCCTTGCTCGGGTCGACCTTGAATTCGAACAGGCCGCGCAGCGTCATGTGGCGCTTGCTCTGGTCGTTGACGATCTGCGCGTATTCCTTGTAGGTGTCCCACTTGTTGGCGCGCGTGCTGTGCTGCAGCTTGGCGATGGCGTCGGGTGTCCACATGTGTTCTTCGCCACGCACGCGCCAGGCGTATTCACCACCCGCGTCCAGCGTCTGGGCCAGCACGGGGTCGGTGCCGAAGGCGGCCTGGTGCATGCGCAGCGCTTCCTCGGCCACATCGAAGACACCGATGCCGCCGACCTGGCTGGCGGTGCCGCGGAAGTACTGGTCGACGAAGCTCTTTTCCAGGCCGATGGCTTCGAACAGCTGCGCGCCGCAGTAGCTCATGTAGGTGCTGACGCCCATCTTCGACATGATCTTGCTAAGACCCTTGCCGACCGCCTTCACGTAGTTGTAGATGGCCTTGTCGGCACTCAGTTCGCCCGGCAGGGTGGCGTGCAGCTGCGCCAGCGTCTCCAGCGCCAGGTAGGGGTGCACGGCTTCGGCGCCGTAGCCCGCCAGCACCGCAAAATGGTGCACCTCGCGCGCACTGCCGGTCTCCACCACCAGACCGGCGGTGGTGCGCAGGCCGGCGCGCACCAGATGGTGGTGCACGGCAGACAGCGCCAGCAGCGCGGGAATGGCGATCTGATCGCGGCTCATGCGGCGGTCGGTGATGATGAGGATGTTGTGGCCGGCCTTCAGCGCGTCCACCGCCTCGGCACACAGCGAAGCCAGTTTGGCTTCGACGCCTTCACGGCCCCAGGCGCGCGGGTAGGTGATGTCGAGTTCGTGCGTCTGGAACTTGCCACCGGTGTGTTTTTCGATGGCGCGCAGGCGTGCCATGCCTTCGAAGTCCAGCACCGGTTGCGTCACTTCCAGCCGCATCGGCGGGTTGACGGCGTTGATGTCCAGCAGGTTGGGCTTGGGGCCGATGAAGCAGTTCAGGCTCATCACGATCGCTTCCCGTATGGGGTCGATCGGCGGGTTGGTCACCTGCGCAAACAATTGCTTGAAGTAGTTGAACAGCGGCTTGTTCTTGTCCGACAACACGGCCAGCGGGCTGTCGTTGCCCATGCTGCCGATGCCTTCTTCACCGTTGGCGGCCATGGGCGCGAGCAGGAACTTGATGTCTTCCTGCGTGTAGCCAAAGGCCTGCTGGCGGTCGAGCAGGGTTTCGTCGAAGTGCAAGGGCTCGGCCGTCGCCTGCACGCTGTCCAGCCGGATGCGCACGTTGTCGATCCACTGGCGGTAGGGGCGCGCGTTGGCGTACTGGTTCTTCAGTTCTTCGTCGTCGACGATGCGGCCCTGTTCCAGGTCGATGAGGAACATCTTGCCCGGCTGCAGGCGCCACTTCTTGACGATGCGGCTTTCGGGCACGGGCAGCACGCCCGATTCAGACGCCATGACCACCAGGTCGTCGTCGGTGACGATGTATCTGGCGGGTCTTAGACCATTCCGGTCCAGTGTGGCGCCGATCTGCTTGCCGTCGGTGAACACCATCGCCGCCGGGCCGTCCCAGGGTTCCAGCATCGCAGCGTGGTATTCGTAGAACGCGCGGCGACGCGGGTCCATCATCTCGTGGTTTTCCCAAGCCTCGGGAATCATCATCATCGCCGCGTGGGCCAACGGGTAGCCCGACATCGTCAGCAGTTCCAGCGCGTTGTCGAAGGTCGCGGTGTCACTCTGGTGCTCGAAGCTGATGGGGTAG
>JANOZF010000245.1:0-6716 GCA_031429255.1 Rubrivivax sp. | reverse complement strand
GCTTTTGCAGGCCGTAGGGCAGGCGGCCCACGGGCGTCTTGCGGTAGGCCTGGATCTCGAGGAAGTCGATGATCTTTTCCACCACTTCGCGGTGTTCGGATTCTTCCCTTTCAGCGGCGCCGAACCAGGGGTTGCGCATCGCCTGCTGGAAGACGTTGGTCTTCATGCGCAGGTTGCGCCCGCTCATGATGTTGTCGATGACGCTCATGCCCTTGAACAGGGCCAGGTTCTGGAAGGTGCGCGCCACGCCCATCTCGGCCACCTGGCGGCTGTTCATGTGACTGAAGGTCTGGCCGCGAAAGGTGATGTTGCCTTCCTGCGGCGTGTACACGCCGTTGATGCAGTTCAGCATGCTGCTTTTGCCGGCACCGTTGGGGCCGATGATGGCGCGCACCTCGTGTTCCTTCACGTTGAAGGAGATGTCGGTGAGCGCCTTCACGCCGCCAAAGCGCAGGCTGATGTTCTTGACGTCGAGGATGACGTCGCCGATCTTGCGTTCGGCCATGGTCAGGCGGCTTTCTTCATGCTGGGGTAGGTCTTGGCGTCGACGATGGGCAGCGTGGCGCTGACGCTGCCGCTGCGGCCGTCTTCAAACTTCACCGCGGTCTCGATGAACTGCTGCGTCTTGCCGCCATACAGCGCGTCCACCAGCACCCCGTACTTGTCGCCGATGTAGCCCCGCTTGACCTTGCGCGTGCGCGTCATCTCGCCGTCGTCGGCGTCCAGCTCCTTGTGCAGCACCAGGAAGCGGCTGATCTGGCTGCCGGCCAGCATGGCGTCTTGTGCCAGGTCGGCGTTGACCTTTTCCACGCAGTCCTTGATAAGTTCCAGCACTTCCTTCTTGCTGGCCAGGTCGGTGTAGCCGGCATAGGGCAGGTTGCGCCGCTCGGCCCAGTTGCCCACGGCTTCGAAGTCGATGTTGACGAAGGCGCAGACTTTTTCTCGCCGGTCGCCAAAGGCCACGGCTTCTTTCACGAAGGGGAAGAATTTGAGCTTGTTCTCGACGTACTTGGGCGCGAACATCGCGCCGTCGGACGGGCCGCCGTGCAAGCGGCCGACAACCTTGGCACGGTCGATGATCTTCAGGTGGCCGCCCGCGTCCAGAAAGCCGGCGTCGCCGGTGTGGTACCAGCCGTCGGCCGTCAGCACCTCGGCGGTGGCGGCCGGGTTCTTGTAGTACTCCTTCAGCAGGCCCGGGCTCTTGACCATGATTTCGCCGTTTTCCGCGACCTTGATCTCGACACCGGCGATGGGCACGCCCACGGTGTCGGCCTTGGCTTCATGGTCGGGTTGCAGGCACACGAACACGGCCGTTTCGGTGCTGCCGTACAACTGCTTCAGGTTGATGCCGATGCTGCGGTAGAAGGTAAACAGGTCGGGGCCGATGGCTTCACCGGCGGTGTAGGCCACACGCACGCGGTTCAGACCCAGCGAATTGCGCAGCGGGCCGTAGATGGCCAGGTTGCCCAGGCGGTACATCAGTTGGTCCAGGGCGCCCACGCGCTTGCCATCCATCAGCGCCGGGCCCACACGCTTGGCCAGGTCCATGCAGCTCTTGAACAACCAGCGCTTCAGCGGTGAGGCATCTTCCATGCGGATCATCACGCTGGTCAGCAGGCCCTCGAACACCCGCGGCGGCGCAAAGTAGTAGGTGGGGCCGATCTCCTTGAGGTCGATCATCACCGTGGCCGCGCTCTCGGGGCAGTTCACCACGTAACCGCAGGCCAGCCACTGCGCATAGCTGAAGATGTTCTGCCCGATCCACGCCGGGGGCAGGTAGGCCAGCACTTCTTCGCGTTCGGTCAGCTTGTCGAAGGTCTTGCCGGCATGGGCACGGTCCAGCAGCGTGAAGTGCGTGTGCACCACGCCTTTGGGGTTGCCGGTGGTGCCGCTGGTGAAGAACATCGCGGCCACGTCTTGCGGCTGGGCCTTGGCCACTTCGGCATCGAAAAACCCGGGGTGGCGGCCGTCGTGGGCCTTGCCGGCCTTGATCAAGTCGTCCAGCGAGGCCAGGCCACTTTCGGCGTACTTGCGCAGACCACGGGCGTTGTCGAACCAGATGTGGCTGATCTGCGGGCAGCTCTCGCCACGCAGTTCGAGCATCTTGTCGACCTGCTCCTGGTCCTCGACGATGGCGAATTTCACATCGGCGTTGTTGATCGGGAACACGTATTCAGTCACCGCAGCGTCCTGGTACAGCGGCACGGGCACCGCACCCAGCGACTGGATGGCCAGCATCGTGGCGTACAGCCGCGGCCGGTTTTCGCCCACCACCACCGCGTGGTCGTCGCGTTTCATGCCAGCGGCGGCCAGGCCGCAGGCCAGCGCCCGCACCTCTTGTGCCAGCGCCGCCCAGGTGGTGGTCTGCCAGATGCCGTACACCTTCTCACGCAGCGCGGCCGCTTGCGGGCGCTGCTTGGCGTGGTCCAGCATGAGACGCGGGAACGTCGTCTGCACAGGCATGTCTCCTTGTGGTCTGACCCGGATTCTGGTCGTGACTTTGACGTCATGTTGTCATTGCGACGACAATCTTGGGGTTCGCACCAACAGGTTATTCCCTGACTGCATTGGCATGGCTGCAACTGGTTTCCCGTCAGCTTCGCGTGCTTCGCGGGTGCAGGCGTCGCGCTCGCGCTCGGCCTCGGTCGACGACCTGCAGCACATTCCCTGGCTGTCGAGACTGGACGCCGAAGAGCGCACCCGCGCCTTCAGCGACCTGCGCGTGGTGGAGGTGCAGGCCGGTGAGTTGCTGTGCCGCGTGGGGCGGCCCGTGACCTACTGGTTCGGCGTCGTTGACGGCCTCTTGAAGATGAGCAACGACAGCACGTCGGCCGCCGGTGCGATGCCCATCACCTTCACCGGTGTGCCCTCGGGCGGTTGGTTCGGTGAAGGCACGGTGCTGAAGAACGAGGTCTACCGCTACAACATCCAGGCCCTGCGCAGCAGCGTGGTGGCCGGCATTCCGGCCGCCACCTTCAACTGGCTGCTCGACCGCAGCATCGGTTTCAACCGCTTCGTGATGAACCAGCTCAACGAGCGGCTGGGCCAGTTCATCGCGGCGCGCGAGATCGACCGCCTCACGCACCCCGACGAACGCGTGGCGCGCAGCCTGGCGGCGCTGTTCCATCCGGTGCTGTACCCCGGCGTGGGCGAGCTGTTGCGCATCACGCAGCAGGAACTGGGTTACCTGGTGGGCCTGAGCCGGCAGCGGGTGAACGAGGCACTGCGTGCGTTGCAGGCTGCGGGTGTCATCCGCATCGAGTACGGAGGGGTGCGCGTGCTGCACCTGGAAGACCTGCGCCGCTACCGCGTGCAGGGCTGATGCGCTGCCGCCAGCAGCGCACAGCAGGGCACAGCGCCCTGTCAAGATGACAGGGCCGGACGCTGACCGCGTTGCTTCCCGCCTCGAGCCGGACTCGAGACACGCCGGCCTCAAGACCGACGAAGGCGCGGCCTTGGCTCAAGCGCCAGCTTGGCCCGTCTTGCGCCGCCGCGCGCCCCAAGCCGCCAGCCCCGCCAGGCCCAGCAAGGCCCGCCGAACTCGGTCAAGATGTCGAAGCCGACGTTGTCGTCAGTCTCGACGCCCAAGGCACCAATGGTGTTCAGCACGCGCCCATTGGGGCTGGCGGTGCTGACCAGCGTGTCGGTTCCATCGTCAATGTAGTACAGCGACCCGCGGACCGCCGAAGTGCTGCAGCTCACCTACTTCTCGACACGCAGACCGGGTTGCCGATGCTGGTGCTGTGCAGCACCCGCCCGGCGCTGTTCGAGCGGCGGCCGGGCTGGGCGGCTGCAGCCGGCCCGGATGGGCAGCCTGGGCTCCATCGACGCCTGCCGCTGGCACCGCTGGACCGATCCGCCAGCCGCGGCCTGGCCGATGAGTTGCTCAGCCCGCTGGCGACGGTTCAACCCGCCCTGCGTGAACTGGTGGCCGGCGGTGCCGAAGGCAACCCGTTCCAGATGGAGCAGCTGGTGGGCCTGCTGATCGACACCGGTGCGCTGCGCCTGATCGACGGCGCCTGGGCCGTCGATGGCGAGTGGTTGCTGGCCACGCCCTGGCCCACCACGCTGACCGGTGTGCTGCAGGCGAGGCTGGCGGCCCTGCCCGTGGCGCAACGCCGCGCGCTGACAGCCGAGCATCACGCGCAGGCCGCTGACCACGCCACGGACCGCTTTGCCCACGACGCGGCGCTGGCGCGCGTTCAGCGTGCGCTGGCCTTGCTGGCTTCGCTGCCGGCGGGGCCGGGTCCATCAGCTCCGCGCTGGCAGTTGCTCGAACGACGCGAGTACACCTTCAAGCTGCTGGCGCGCCGGGCCGACCAGCGGGCCGCCATCGTGGTCATGGCTGAGGCAGTCGACGCGGTGGCCGACGACCGACGGCGTGCCGAAGCCATTAACAGGCTGAGCCGTCTGTGTTCCCACCTGGGCGACTGTGCGGGCCTGCAGGCGACGTCTCGCAAGGCCTTGATCCTGTCCGAGCAGGCGGGCGATGCAAGCTTGTATCTGCGCGCCTTGCGCGAGCTGGGCGACTCGCACTGCAAGCGGGGCGACTGGGACGCCGGCCAACGGGCGACGCAGCAGTGCCTGGAACTGGCGCGTGCCCAGGGGCAGTTGTCCGGGCAGGCGCAGTGCATCAACACCCTGGCGCAGATTGCCGCACAGCGCCAGGACCCGGTGGGCCGGCTGCATCTGCACGAGCAGGAACTGGTGTTGCGCAAGCGGCTCGATGACTGCCGGGCCGAAGCGATCGTGTTGGCCCGCCACGGTGGGGGCTGGCTGTATCTCGGCGAGCTGATCCTTGCGCGCTCCCAACGTCATTGACGACGCCAACGTCACCACCTTGGCGATGGAAGTGCACAAGGGTTGCCTCACCGCAGGCAGCAAAACGTCATCGGCGGCTGGACCACGGCCAGCTTGCGCCAGGCCCGTTTGCTGAAGCCGACCCCGCCGTCCGGCCACCAGACCAGCGAAAAGCCCGGCGGTGCCGGTGTGCAGGTGTCGCGTCTGGGCATGCCGCTGGTCAACGAAGTCGTCTTCGGCCTCAAGGACAAGGACAAGTTCAGCGCGTCCAGCCCCAAGGGTGACGGCCAGTTCATTGACTATGTGACCAACCCCACGCTGCCAGCACTGCTGGAAATTGCGCTGGCACTGCCGAACTTAGCACCCACCAACTTCCCGCGCACCGACCTCGTGACCACGTTCCTCACCGGCATCCAGGGCCTGAACCAGCCGGCCAATGTGGTGGGCTCTGAAATGCTGCGCTTGAACACCGCAATCAGCCGCGCCAATGGGCGTGACATCGTTTGCGCTGCACGACGCGGTTGACCAGGCTGTGCTGCCCTTGCTGCCGGGCTTCCCGTACCTGTTCACGCCGATCCCCGGCGCGAAATAAGGAGCCCGCACCATGAACCTGCAAAAGACCATGGCCAGCGCGCTGCTGCTGGGCTTGTTGACAGCTTGCGGCGGTGGTGGCAACGAAGAAACCGTTGCCGCTGATGGCCGCAAGGTGCCAGCCAGCGCCCTGGCCTCAGCCACCGCCTACAGCCAATGGGCCGGCTCGCTGGTAAACAGCGAAAGCGGCAAGGCCGTCACCGTTGACGACGACATGATGGCGCCGAAGTAAGAAAGCGACGAGCCCATCGTCTTGCGCTGAAAGGCGCGGCCAAAGGCAAACCCCCTGCAACCGATGGTTGCGGGGGGTTTTTCTATTGACTTCGAGCAGTTGGACGGCACCGGCCCAGCGGGGCGCAGGGGCGGCAGCCCGCTGCACTGGGCGATCAGCCGCCAGCTTTCAGGTACATCAGCACCTGTTGGTAGTCAGCGGAATTCATCATGCCGCCCTTGACCTTCATCTCCTTGGCTTTCATGTCGTAGACCTTGCCCATCATGGCCATGAATTCGGCTTTGGAAACCATGCCGTCCTTGTTCTTGTCGATGCGGTCCATCTTGAACATGCCGCTGAATGACATGTCGTCGTCCTTTTCTGCACGCGTGGCAGTCATGGCGGTGCTCAGCAGAACGGCGGCCGACAAGGCGGCGACGAAGCGTTGCGTTTTCATGGGTATCTTCTCCGGTTGGTTGGGGTCGCAGCCGGCACAAATGCCAGGCCGATGATTTGCGTCGTTGGGCCGCCCGGCGGCGCCTTCGCGCTCATTTCTGTCGGCCAAAGACGCCGAACTTGACAGCCTTTTTTTGGCAGGCTGAATTTGCGCCCCAAAGGACGCGGTGTAAGCGCGCCGCGGCTGGGCTGACCAAGCCAGCATGCGCAACACCGTGCCGCCCGTCAGGCCCAGGCCCAGGCCGCCAAGATGACATCACCCCGCCTGAGCCTGGGCCAGCGCCTGGCGCGTTACATCGCCCGGCCCGTGCATGTGCACGGCACCTCCACCGCGCCCGACCTGCTGGCCCTGCAAGCGCTGTTGCGCCCGGCCGACGTGTTGCTGGTGGAAGGCCACAGCAAGGTCAGCACAGCGGTCAAATACCTGACGCAGTCCACCTGGTCACACGCTGCGCTGTACGTCGGGCCTCTGCCGGGTTCGAACGGCGCGCCCGAGCAAGCCCCCTGTTTCATCGAAGCCGACATGGTGGACGGTGTGCGCGCGGTACCGATGGCGCAGTTTGCCGGGCTGCACGCGCGCCTGTGCCGCCCGGCCAGCTTGTCGGCCGAAGAAGCGCGGCAGGTGGTGGCGCATGCCATCAACCGCCTGGGCCACCGC
>JANOZF010000244.1:0-9645 GCA_031429255.1 Rubrivivax sp. | reverse complement strand
TGCTTGATGGGGATGCGCGTGCGGCCCAGTTCCACCGTCAGCTGCACGGGGATGTCCAGGATCATGTTCAGGTCATGGCCGCCGCCCGGCGCGCCCAGGCCACCGGGCGGCCCGGCCGTCAGGCTGGGGAATTGCGCCGGTGACACCGACTCGGCCGCCGGGCGCACCTCGCTGGCCACCTCATGGCCGCCGGCGGGTTTGCTCTCGTTCAGCGCCGCGGCCCATTCGGCGGCCATCTTGTCCTCTTCGGACATGCCGGTTTCAGGCTCAGCCATCAGCGTTCTCCCAGCCAGCCCTGGTCGGAGCTGGCAATGAGCTTGTCGATCTTGATCGAGTAGCGGTTGTTGGACGTGCCGTAGTGGCAGTCAAAGACGGGCACGCCGTCGACCTTGGCCTGGATCATGGGTTCGAGGTCGAGCTCGACGAAGTCGCCGGGCTTGAACGACATCAGCTGCTCGACGGTGGCGCGCGTGCGCGCCAGCTCGGCCACCAGGTCGACCTCGGCCGACTGGATCTGCGCCTTCAGCAGGTTGATCCAACGCCGGTCGGGCTCGGCCGAGTCGCCCTGGATGGTGCTGTACAGCACGTCGCGTATCGGCTCCAGCGTGCTGTAGGGCACGCAGAAGTGCACCGTGCCCGAGGTCTCGCCGATCTCCAGCGCAAAGCTGGTGGCCACCACGATCTCGCTGGGCGTGGCGATGTTGGCGAACTGCGGCTGCATCTCGCTGCGCTGGTATTCCAGCTCAACCGGGTACACGCCTTGCCAGGCCTTCTTGTACTCGTGCGTGATGGTCTCCACCAGGCGCAGGATGACGCGCAGTTCGGTCGGGCTGAAGTCGCGCCCCTCGATGCGCGTGTGGTACTTGCCCACGCCGCCGAACAGGGCGTCGATGACGGCGAACACCAGGCTCGGGTCGCACACGATGAGCCCGTTGCCACGCAGCGGCTTGACGCTGACGATGTTGAAGTTGGTGGGCACCACGATCTCGCGCAGGAAGGCGCTGAACTTCTGCACCTTGATGCCGCCGATGCTGACCTCGGGGCTGCGCCTGATGAGGTTGAACAGGCCGATGCGGATGTTGCGCGCAAAGCGTTCGTTGATGACCTCCATGGTGGGCATGCGCCCCCGAACAATGCGCTCCTGGCTGGACAGGTCGTAGTCGCGGATGCCGCTCTTCGGTGCCTCTTCCTCCTCGAGTTTCTGGCTCTCGCCGGTGATGCCCTGAAGCAAGGCATCGACTTCGTCCTGTGACAGGATCTGCTGGTTCATGGAGTGGGGTGACGCACGGCGGGCACGGGTTTCAAGGAAGCGACGAAACGGCTACTGGACGATGAAGTTGGAGAAGTGCACGGCCTTCACCGGTGACTCGACGGCTGCCTTCTTCTTCTTTTTCTTCTTCGGCGCCGCCTTCTTGCCCGCCTTGTCATCGGCGGCTTCGGCGTCGTGGCCTTCTTCTTCTTCCTCTTCAACCTCGTAGCCCAGCGCGCGCGCGGTCTCCACGCCCACCTTCTTGGCCAGCTTGTCCTTGCCTTCGCGGCCCAGCAACTCGGCGGCGGTGCGGTCGGCAATGGCCATCAACACGTTGTTGCGGATGGCCGGCATGAAGAGCTTCACGCGCTCGCCGATCTTGCCGTCGCTGAACTCCAGCGTGATGCCGATCTGGGCAAAGCGTTCGGCGTCACGGTCGGCCAGGTTGACGGTGAAAGGGTCCAGCGGCACGAAGACGGGCACCGCCTTGGGGTCGTGGGCCTTGGCAACCACCTTGGCGGGCGCCTTGTCCTCGCCGTCGGCCTGTTCTTCGGTGCCGGCTTTCTTCTTCGACATCATCATGAAGCCGACGCCACCACCGACCAGCACCAGCGCGGCGGCCGCGATGATGATGATGATGAGTTTCTTCTTGCCCTTGGCAGGTGGGGGTGCTTCTGCGGCCGCGGCGGTGGACATGGGATCTCCTTCAGGCAACGCGACCCGCAGCCCGCCCCCATGGGTGGCCTGGTGTCGACGTCTTCAGGCCATTATTGAGATCGCCTGCCGCTGCGGATGCCTCGAAAAGGGCCGCCAAAGCCCGCCTTCAGGCTGGCGCTGCCGTGGCCGCTCTCAGGCGCTCATGCCACCAGGTCGACCACGCCGCGGCGCGGCCCATGGCTGCCGCCACGGGCCGCCGGCGCTGCGCGCTGCGCGTCGAAGTTGCCGTTGCGGTTGCCGTTGCCCTCGCGGCTGCCGCGGTCACCGTTGCTGCCGCCATCTTGCGCGTTGCCCTGTTGACCCGGCGCCTGTTCCGAGACGCCGCCGCCGGTGAGCGTGAGCCCCGATTCGCGCAGGTTGCTGGCCAGTTGCGGCATCGACGCTTCCAGCGCCTGCCGGGTGTCGGCATGGGCGGCTGCCAGATGCACCTGGGCCGTCTGACCCTCGATGACGATCTGCACCGTCACCGGGCCCATCTCGGCGGGGTTGAGCTGCAGCTGCGCGCTTTCCACGCCCTCACGCACCAGCACCGCGATGCGGTAGCCGGCTTCGGCGGCAAAGGCCGGGCTGTTGACGGGGCTGTCGATGCGGGTGCTCAGCTCGGCCGACGCGGTGGCGGCAGGCGCCGTGCCCAGCGGGCTTGAACCAGCCACGCCGGTGGCCTGTGTGGCGCCCACGGTGGGCGTGCTGCTGCTGTCGGTGCTGGCGGCCGGCACCGGCGGGGTGGTCGTGGCGGTGCGCAGGCCGTTGTCGGCCGCTTCACGGGCCGGCACAGAAGCACTGGCGTGAAGGGCGCCGGTCGCGGCGGCGCGTTCGGCGGCGCGCTGCGTGGCGTCGGCGCCGCGCTGTCGATGGCCCTGCTGGCCGCCACCGCCGGTCTGGCCTTGGTCGGCCATCGATCGCTCGGCCGATGCTGCCGCTTGCGCCTGGCCTGACCCGGCCTGCGCCGCCAGCTCGCCGGCGCCGGGATCGGTGGCCCGCGCGCGGGTCGCGTCGCCCGCGCGGGGCGTGCTGCCGTTGCCCGACGCGGCGCCAAGCGCGTGAGCGTCGGCCGCCTCGGCGTTTGCTGCCACGGTGGTCTCGGCGGCCACCGCCGACAAGGCGCGGCTATGGGCCAGGGCCGCCTGCATCAGCTCGGGTGTCGCGTCGGCGGCCGTGGGCGGTTGCGGCCGTGGCAGCGGCGTGGCGCCGCCGGGGCCGGTGTCGCCGTGCTTGGTGGCGGCAGGCACGGGCAGGCGCGCGGCGTTGGCGGCGTCGGCGAGCGATCGGTTCAGAGCGGCGGCGCCCGACGCCATGCTGCTGTCGGGCCCAACAGATGCCGGCCGTGCGCCGCTGATGTGGGCCTGCCGCCGAGCCATGGCACTGCCGCTGGCGTTGGCCGAAGGCTCGTCAGCGCTGCCAGCAGCGGTCGCATCTGCTGCGTTTGCCGTGGTCGGGTTCGCCGCTCCCGTCGCCCCAGGGGCGGCGGTTTCGGCGCCAGCCGGCCGCGTGGATTCCGCGGCATCGGCCCGGTTGTCAGACGCCGCGTCGCCCTGGGCGCGGCGGCCTTTCGCAGCGGCCTTGCGCGCCAGGGCCGCTTCGGCGTTGGCGCCAGGCTCGGGTGTGTGGGCCGGGGCGCGTGCCGGTGGGGCCGCGGGCTTGTTGGCGCGCTGGGCCATAGCCTGTTTCATCGCCCGTGCAAAGCCGCTGTCGGCGGCTGGCTGGCGTTCTGCGTCGCGCTGCTGCGGTGCTTCACGCGCCGAACCGGCGCGTTGCGCCGCAGGCGTCGGATGCACGACGGGCACCGCGCCCAGGTTCGACAGCAGGGCAGACGGGGCGGACGACGTGTTGATCATGGCAGTGGTGTGGTTTGTGTTGAATGGAAGGGGCGGCGGGCGGCGGATGCTGTTGGGTTTCGCCGCGGGCGCGGGATGCTCAGCGGCTCATCAGCGCGCCTCGGGCGGGCGCGGCCCTTGGTGGTGCAGCCTTGGCGGCCGCGGTAGCTGGGTCCGGTCGGTTGGTGGATGGCGACGCGCTTGCAGCTGCTGCGGAGGTGGCTGCGTCCGCTTCGGCCGCCTGGGCGCGGCTGTGGTGCAGCCGTTGCTGCCCGGCATCGTCGCTGCGGCGCTGCTCCTGGCGCTCCTGCTGGCGCAGGTTTTCCAGGTTGCGCCGCTGTTGCAGCTTCTGCACTTGTGCCACGCGCAGCTCGGCGGCCAGCAGGTCGGCCTGCACCGCCTGTGCATGCAGTTGCGCATGGTCGAGCTGGCCCTGCTGCAGGTCTACCGCCTGTTGCAGGCGCTGCATGAAGCTGCGGTGCACCAGCAGGGCGTCGATGCCGGTGCTGCGGCCTTCGCGTGTGGGGTCGCGCGCTTCGGTGTCGCGCTGGTAGCCCAGCAGCTGGTCGAGCTGGCGCTGCAGCCCCTGCAGGCGGGCCTGGGCCTGCTGGCACGCGGCCAGGGCCTGGTCGCGTGCCTGTTCGGCGTGTTGCAGCAGGATGTCGAGGGCGCGTGTCATCTCAGGTCCGGCCGGCCGTTGCGAAGGTACGGAGCGTCCCCCTGGGGGACAGCGAGCGAGGCGAGCGTGGGGGTTTCATTTCAGGGCTGGGCCAGCAGCAACAGCTGCGCGCGTGAGTCGGTCAGCGTCGAAGCGTCGTGCATGTCCTGCTGCAGCAGCGCCATCATCTGCGGCTGCAGTTGCACGGCGGCGTCCAGGTCGCCGTCGTTGCCCGGCTGGTAGGCGCCCAGTTGCAGCAGGTCGCGCGCCTTGCTCAGCTTGGCCAGCAGGTGGCGCAGCCGGCGCGCGGCCTGCTGGTGTGGGCGGTCGGCCACCGCCGTCATGACGCGCGAGATCGAGCGCTCGACATCGATCGCCGGGTAGTGGCCGCTTTCGGCCAGTTCGCGGCTGAGCACCACGTGGCCGTCGAGAATGCCGCGTGCGGCATCGGCGATCGGGTCCTGCTGGTCGTCGCCTTCGCTCAGCACGGTGTAGATGGCGGTGATGCTGCCCTGGCCGGCGCGGCCGTTGCCGCTGCGTTCCACCAGTTGCGACAACTTGGCAAAACAGCTGGGCGGGTAGCCTTTGGTGGCCGGTGGCTCGCCGATGGCCAGTGCAATTTCGCGCTGCGCCATCGCGTAGCGCGTCAGGCTGTCCATCAGCAGCAGCACGTGCTGGCCCTGGTCGCGAAAGTGCTCGGCCACGGCGGTGGCGTAACCCGCGCCCTGCATGCGCACCAGCGGCGGCGCGTCGGCCGGGGCGGCCACCACCACGCTGCGCGCGCGGCCTTCGTCTTCCAGGATGTCCTCGATGAATTCCTTCACCTCGCGGCCGCGTTCGCCCACCAGCCCGACAACGATGACGTCGGCCTCGGTGTAGCGCGCCATCATGCCCAGCAGCACGCTCTTGCCCACGCCGGTGCCGGCAAACAGGCCCAGGCGCTGGCCGCGGCCCACGGTGAGCATGGCGTTGATGGCGCGCACGCCGGTGTCCAGCGGCGTGCGCACGGGGTCGCGGTCCATCGCGTTGATGGGGCGGCGCACCATCGGCGCCGGCTGCACGTCGTGCAGCGGCCCCAGGCGGTCCAGCGGGCGGCCGTGCGGGTCGACCACGCGGCCCAGCAGGCCGGCGCCCATCGGCAGGTGCAGGCCCCGGTCTTCGCTGCGCCGCCAGGGCCGGCGGTGGCGGCCGAAGCAGGGCGGCACCTCGGGTGCCGGGCGCGGCCGCACGGTGGCGCCGCTGCTCAGGCCGTGCACGTCGCCACTGGGCATCAGGTAGGCGCGGTCGCCGTTGAAGCCCACCACCTCGGCCAGCACGGGGGCCTGTGCGTGTTGGCCGTGGTGGCCCGGGCTGGTGTGCGGGGTGTGGTCGTCGCTGCCGCTGCAGCCGTCGGACGCCAGCGAGTGCACCTCGCACACCGCGCCCACGGGCGCGCGCACACCGGCGGCTTCCAGCACCAGGCCGGTGACGCGCAGCAGCCGGCCGTCGGTGTGCAGCGGCCGCGGCTGCGCGGCGCAGGCCTGCAGGTCCTGCAGATAGCGTTCCCAGTGCTGGGCCCGCTGCTGCAGCCGCCCTTGCAGGTCGGTGGGCGCTGCGGCCGTTTCGTGGGCGGCCGCTGCCTCGCTGCCCCGCGGCAGGTCGGTTTCGCTGTGGCCATCGATGTCGAGGTCTTCGCCAGCGTCAGTGATGAAGTCGGCGTCGGCAGACCCGTCGCGTTCGTCGCTGTCGGCGTTCATGGCGTGTCGGCAATGCGGCTGGGGGTGCTGGACTCTGCGCTGAACCCGTCGGCGGGGTCGCTGCGCGCCTCGGTTCGGATCTCGGTGTGGCTTGGGCCGTGGGTTGGGGCGTCCGCGACGGACCGGGGTGGGGTGGCCGGCGGCGCGTGGTCGTAAGGCATCGGCGCCACTCCGAAGGCGGCCACCGCCTCGGCCCAGCGGGTGTCCAGCCGCGCGTCGACGGTGCCGACGTCGCTGTTCACGAGCACGCCGCCACGGCTGATGGAAGAGTCGGCGCGCAGCCGCGCGCCGCGAGCCGACAGCACTTCTTCGGCGCCCAGGCTGACCAGGGGCAGGTCTTGCGGGTGCACGTGCACGGTAACCTGGCGTGCGCTGTGCATCACGGTGTTGATGGCCTGTCGCGCCACTTCCGCGACCAGCTCGGGGCGTTGCTGCATTTCGCTGCGCAGCACCTGCTGCGCCAGCAGCAGCGCGGTGCGCGCCACGGCTTGCGCCATCACGCCGTCCAGCGACTGCAGCTGTTCGTCGAACGCGGTCAGCAGGGCGCCGATCTGGGCCGTGTTCTGCTGCGCAAAACTCTGCTTGAAGCCGTCCAGCGCCACCAGTCCGTCGCGGTAGCCGTCCTGGTAACCCGACTGGCGCGCCGCCGTCACCCGGGCCTGCCACTCCACCGCGCTGGGGCCGGGTGGTGCGGCGGCAGCAGCGGCGCCGGGTCGGGCGCCGCCAGGGGCGCCGTGGTTCGTGTTCGGGCTGGCGCCGTGCAGGGGCCGCGAAGCCGGATGGGCCGTCGGCGCCGCAGGGGCTGCCGCCGCGCGGCGGTCCACGGTACCGCGGTCTTCCTGGCGGCGGTCTTCGGCGCGCCGCTCGGTGCCGGTCAATGCGCCGGGCTGCCAGGCGGTGAAGCTGCCCAGCTCTTCGCGCGGGATGAAGCGGCTGTAGCTGGGCCCGGCCTTGCTGCCCGGGGGCGAGGCCACGTTCAGGTACGGGCCGCCTTTGCCTGCCGGGCGCGCGTCCCGGCGGTCAGACGAACTGCTCATCGCCGCCTCCTGCCAGCACGATCTGGCCTTCGTCGGACAGGCGGCGCACGATCTTCAACATCTCTTTCTGTTCGGCCTCGACTTCGGACAGGCGCACCGGGCCGCGCGAGTCCAGGTCTTCCTTCAGTGTCTCGGCCGCGCGCGACGACATGTTGCGGAAGATCTTCTCGCGCAGCGCCGGCGTGGCGCCCTTGAGCGCGACCACCAGCGATTCGCTCTGCACTTCCTTCATCAGCGCCTGGATGCCCTTGTCGTCGATCTTTTCCACGTCGTCGAAGGTGAACATGTTGTCCATGATCTTCTGCGCCAGGTCGGTGTCGGCCTCGCGCACGAAGTCCAGCACCGAGGTCTCGACGCTGGTGCCCATCATGTTCAGAATCTCGGCGGCAGCCTTCACACCACCCAGGCTGCCCTTCTTGCTGCGGTCGCCGCCGGACAGCACCTTGCTCATCACCTCGTTCAGGTCGCGCAGCGCCGATGGCTGTATGCCGTCCAGCGTGGCCACGCGCACCATCACCTCGTTGCGCTGCCGTTCGGTGAACAGTTTCAAGATCTCGGAGGCCTGGTCGAAGTCCAGGTGCACCAGGATCGCGGCCACGATCTGCGGGTGCTCGTTGCGCAGCAGTTCGGCCACGCTCTGCGCGTCCATCCACTTCAGGCTCTCGATGCCGCTGACGTCGCTGCCCTGCATGATGCGGTCGATCAGCAGGTTGGCCTTGTCGTCGCCCAGCGCCTTGCGCAGCACGCTCTTCACGTATTCGTTGCTGTCGGCCACCAGCATGTGTTCACTGGCGGCGAGTCTTTCGAAGTCTTCCAGCACCTTGTCGACACGGTCGCTGCTGACGGAGCGCATCTTCGCGATGGCTTCGCCCAGCGCCTGCACTTCCTTGGGCGCCAGGAGCTTGAAGACGCCGGCAGCCTCTTCCTCGCCCAGGCTCATGAGCAGAATCGCGGCCTTGCTCACCCCGTCGTCGTCGGTTGCTGATGCCATGAGCGTGTCTTCTTTGGGTTGGTGGCTTGCGCCTGGCTTCAGCTGGCCTCGCCGCTGACCCAGCCGCGCACGATGTTGGCCACCGCGATCGGGTTTTCACGGGCCAGCACGCGTGCGGCTTCCAGCCGCGGATCGATGGTCGGCGCCGGCAACGCTGGCGTGCGGGTCGGCCCTTCGAGTGCGTCGCCGCCGGCCACCACTTCGTCGACCTGGCTGCCGGGCTCCGGCGGTGGGGGCGGCGCGGTGGCGGCGACCAGCGCCGGGCGGATCAGCTTGGTCACGATCAGCAGCGCCACCACGGCCAGTGCCAGCGGCGCGGCGGCGCTCTTCAGCAGGTCCAGCACCCAGGGTTGTTTCCACAGCGGTGTGTCGTCGGCGGCGGGCGGTGTCTCGACGCGGAAAGGCGCATTCACGACCTTCACCACGTCGCCGCGCTCGGCGTTGAAGCCGATGCCTTGCTGCACCAGTGCCGTGAGCTGCTCGATTTCCTTGTCCGACAGCGGCGCGCTGCTGGGTTTGCCCTTGGCGTCGGTGCTGCTGCGGTGGTTGACCACCACGGCCGCGCTCAGCCGCTTCACGCTGCCCACCGCGTTCTTCGTCACCGTGATGGTCTTGTCGACCTCATAGCGGGTGGCGGCTTCCTTGCGTGTGCTGTTGGCGGCCGTGCCACCGCCCGCGCCCTGCAGCGGCTGCGCAGCGCCGTTGACGGGTGCGGTGGCCGGCGTGGGTGGCTGGTTGGCCGTGGCGCCGGGCACCCCGGTGGCGGTGGCGCTGCCGGGCTGCGTGGACTCTTCGCTGCGCTGCTCGCGCACCGCGGGCTTGTTGTCGGCGCCCTGGTTGGGCCGGAAGGCCTCGGCCGTCTGCACCACCTGTGCGAAGTCGATCTCGGCGCTGACGCTGGCGCGCAGGTTGTCGCGGCCGACCACGGGGTCGAGCAGTTCGAGCACGCGTTTCAGGTGGCTGGCTTCCACTTCGCGCCGGTACTGCAGCTGCTGCGAGTCCAGTCCGGCCGCGGCATCTTCTTCGTTGGGGCCGCTGAGCAAGGCGCCGCTGCTGTCGACCACGCTGACGGCCTTGCCCGCCAGCTCGGGCACGCTGCCCGACACCACGCGCACGATGCCGGCAATCTGGTTGCGGTCCAGCGTACGGCCGGGGTGCAGCGTCAACACCACCGAAGCCGAAGGCTTTTGCTGTTCGCGGAAAAAGCCGTTCTGCGGCGGCAGTGCCAGGTGCACGCGTGCCGACTTCACCGAGTCGAGCGCCTGGATGGTGGTGGTCAGCTCGCCTTCGATGGCGCGCTGGATCTTCATGCGTTCCTGGCCCTGGGTCTGGCCGAAGTTGTTCTTGTCCAGCAGTTCGTAGCCGCTGCCGCCGGCGCCGGCGCCACCGGACCCGCCATACCCTGAACTTGGCAGGCCGGCCGCGGCGAGCTTCATGCGCAGT
>JANOZF010000243.1:0-2952 GCA_031429255.1 Rubrivivax sp. | reverse complement strand
CTGTTGCGCTTCATGATGCTGGTGATTTCCACCGAAGCCGTGCCCTCGTCCTTCATGCGACCCAGACGCAGGCAACCTTGCAGGCCCAGCGTGATCTCGGTCTGCATGTCGGCCAGCTTCTTCTGGATCAGCTGGTTGGCGGCCAGCGGCCTGCCGAACTGCTTGCGATCCAGCACGTACTGGCGCGCGCGGTGCCAGCAGTCTTCGGCAGCACCCAGCGCGCCCCAGGCGATGCCGTAGCGGGCGCTGTCCAGGCAGGTGAAGGGGCCCTTGAGGCCGCGGATGTCGGGGAAGGCGTTTTCCTCGGGCACGAACACGTTGTCCATCACGATCTCGCCCGTGGTGCTGGCGCGCAAGCCCACCTTGCCTTTGATGGCGGGCGCGCTCAGGCCCTTCATGCCCTTGTCCAGGATGAAGCCGCGGATGGCGCCGGCGTCGTCCTTGGCCCAGACCACGAACACGTCGGCAAAGGGTGAATTGCTGATCCACATCTTGGCGCCCGTGAGCTGGTAGCCGCCGGCCACGGCCTTGGCGCGCGTGACCATGCTGCCGGGGTCGCTGCCATGGTCGGGCTCGGTGAGGCCGAAGCAGCCGATGAAGTGGCCGCTGGCCAGCTTGGGCAGGTACTTCTGGCGCTGCGCTTCGGTGCCGAACTGATGGATCGGCAGCATCACCAACGAGCTTTGCACGCTCATCATGCTGCGGTAGCCGCTGTCCACACGTTCCACCTCGCGCGCCACCAGGCCGTAGCAGACATAGTTCAGGCCGGCACCGCCGTACTGTTCAGGGATGGTGGCGCCCAGCAGGCCCAGTTCGCCCATCTCGCGGAAGATGCCGATGTCGGTCTCTTCCTTGCGAAAGGCTTCCACCACCCGGCCGGCCAGCTTGTCCTGGCAATAGGCGTTGGCGGCTTCACGCACCTGGCGTTCGTCGTCGGTGAGCTGCTGCTCCAGCAGCAACGGGTCGTCCCAGTGGAAGCTGGCTTTGGGTTTGGTGGCCATGGTGCGCGGTCTTTCTGTCGATGCGGTCAATACGCGTTGGGGTTGGGTCCGATCACGGCGGTGACTTCGATCTCCACCTGAGCGCGGTCCTCGATCAAGGCTACCACCTGCACCGCGGTCATCGCGATGCCGAAGTCCCCGATCAGCTCACGGAATACGGCGCCGATCTCGCGGCCGCGCGCCAGGTACTCGCGCTTGTCGGTGAGGTACCAGGTCATGCGCGTGATGTGCTCGGGCGACGCGTGCGCCGCCGCCAGCACGTCCAGCACGTTTTGCAGCGCCTGCCGCACCTGGGCCACCAGGTCGTCGGTGTGGAACTGGCCCTGCGCGTCCCAGCCGATCATGCCGGCGATGAAAAGCTGCTGGCCTTGGGCCAGCACGCCGTTGGCGTAGCCCCTGGGCCGCACCCAGTGCGCCGGCTGAACCACTTGTTTGTTCATGGGGCTTCCTTGATCAGGTCACGGCCGATGATGAGTTGCTGCACCTCGGTGGCGCCTTCATAGATGCGCAGGCTGCGGATTTCGCGGTACAGGCGCTCCACCGGCACGCCGCTGACCACTCCAAGACCGCCGAAGAGTTGCACCGCCGCGTCGATCACCTGCTGCGCGCCCTCGGTGGCTGCCAGCTTGGCCATCGCCGCCTGCCGGGTCACGTTCTTGCCCTGGTCGCGTTCCCAGGCGGCGCGATAGACCAGCAGTGCGGCGCTGTCGATGGTCAACGCCATCTGCGCCAGCTTGGCCTGGGTCAGCTGAAAGTCACCCAGATGCTGACCAAACATCGGCCGGCTCTTGGCGCGCGCCAGCCCTTCTTCCATCGCGCGGCGGGCAAAGCCCAGCGCGGCGGCGGCGACGCTGGTGCGAAACACGTCCAGCGTGCGCATGGCCACCTTGAAGCCTTCACCGGCGGCGCCGATGCGGTGCGACAGCGGCACCCGGCAGTGGTTGAAACGCAGCCGGGCCAGGGGGTGCGGCGCGATGACATCGATGCGCTCGGCAATGTCGAAACCCGGCGTGCCGGCTTCGATGACAAAGGCGCTGATGCCCCGCGCGCCGCGAATCGCCGCGGTCGGCGATTCGCCCTCGCCCGTGCGGCAGAACAGCACGTAGAAGTCGGCGATGCCGCCGTTGCTGATCCAGGTCTTTTCGCCGTTGATCACGGCGTGGTCGCCGTCGATGTGCGCGGCGCACTGCATCGCTGCCACGTCGGAGCCCGCATCGGGCTCGCTCAGCGCGAAAGCGCTGATCGCCTGCCCGGCCGCCACCTTCGGCAGCCAGCGTGCGCGCTGTTCGTTGTTCCCGGCCAGCGAAATGGCGCCCGAGCCGAGCCCCTGCATCGCAAAGGCGAAATCGGCCAGGCCGTTGTGGCGCGCCAGCGTCTCGCGCGCCAGACACAGCATGCGGGTGTCGATCAGGTCCGCCGCGCCGCCATACGCCGTACCCGCCACCGCGTGGCGCAGCCAGCCGCTGCCGCCCAGCTGTTGCACCAGCTGCCGGCACTGCGCGTCCACATCGTGGCTGTGCACATCGCGCACGGTACTGTGCGCCCAGGCATCCAGCGCAGCCGCAAATTCGCGGTGGTGGGGATCGAAAAACGGCCAGCTCAGGTGTTCCAAGGGGTTCATCGCCAGGCCTTCGCTGATCAGTTGCCTTCAAACACCGGCTTGGTCTTGGCCACAAAGGCGCGATAGGCGCGACCAAAATCCTCGGTCAGCATGCACAGCGCCTGCGCCTGCGCTTCGCTCTCGATCGCCGAGTCGATGCCCATGTCCCATTCCTGGTGCAGCATGGTCTTGGTGATGCCGTTGGCAAAAGTGGGGCCGGCGGCAATGTCGCGCGCCAGCGCCAGCGCTTCGGCGGCCAGCGCCTCGGGCTCCACCAGGCGGTTGTAGAAGCCCCAGCGCTCGGCCTCGGCACCGGGCAGTGCGCGGCCGGTGTACAGCCATTCACTGGCT
>JANOZF010000242.1:0-15745 GCA_031429255.1 Rubrivivax sp. | reverse complement strand
TGGCCGCCGCTGCTGAACCGATGCGCCTCTGACCGGTCTCAAAGTCTGCCATGACTCGGTGATGCAGTGCGCCGGCGGAAGGCCAAGTCGTGTGTGGTTCTGAGGGGTAAACCAAGGGGTAAACCGGTGCACGGGTGGAGTCGAACTCCGGCGAACGGCGGCGAACAAGACATGTCTCTAAGTTATTGATTTATATAGATTGCTCGTTCGTGGCTGTTCGCCGCCGTTCGACGATACCGGCCTGTCACGCCGGGGGTCGCGGGTTCGAGTCCCGTCCACTCCGCCAATAAAATCAACGGGTTAGCTCATGCGAGCTGACCCGTTCGACTTTTCAGACTCCGAAGTTTGGAAGACGACTCGAGCGTGTTTCATCCGACAGGCTTTGCGATTCGAATGCGCCGGCGGTCTTAGACGTGACGGACCATGCATTCGTTGCTGTGCAGCGTTGTGTCCATCGTGTTTGAGTCGCCACGCCCCAGCGTGTCGCTTACCCCGTTGGGACGGCAGTCCTGCAGGCACGGGCTGGTTCACGCGCCGCGCAGGGGGACGCCGATCAGCGGTGCACCGCGCGGGTCAGGCGCTCCGCCGCCGGCACCGTGTCGTCACCATCAAGCTCCACGGCCACCTGGGTGCAGACGGCGCGGCACAGCGTCGCGACGCGCTCACTCTGCAGGCGGTAGTAGATCTGCGTGCCTTCGCGGCGCTTGCCGAGCACACCCGCCCGGTACAGCGTGGAGAGGTGCTGCGACATATTGGGTTGCGTGGTGTCGATCTGCTGCAGCAACTCGGACACATTGCGCTCGCCGTTGCAGACCGCGCTGATGATCTTCAGCCGAATCGGCGTGGACAGCAGGCCGAACAGCTCGGCGGCCGACTCGAAGACCAAGTCTTCTTCGCGTTTGGGCTTCACGGTGTGCCCTCCCGATTGTGAATAAAGCATCAATGTATCAGCACTCGCAAATGCTTGCGCCTCACGGCCTGACCCCGGGCTGCGCGGCGTTTTCGGCAGCGGCCCCCTGATGCTCGAGCAGCAGGTAGGTGTTGTACGCGTTCATGCGGTTGGCGGCGCGGAACAGCGGCATGTGCTCGAAGCGCGACCAGTCGGCCTTGACATAGGCCTCCTCGAAGGGCTCCAGGTTGGCCGCGGCCTCGGCCATGGTCTGGCGCAGATGGATCAGGTAGTCGCGCGTCATCTGCAGGTCGGCCAGGGGATCGGTGGAGATCGGCCCATGCCCCGGCACGACGGTGCGGGGCCCGAGCTTGATCAGCTGGCCCAGCGAGGCGATCCACTGCCCGCTGTCGGCCTGGCCGACGTAGGGGATGCGGCCGCGAAACACCAGGTCGCCCGCGAACATCACGCCCGCATGTTCGGCAAGCACCACCAGGTCTTCGGGGGTGTGTGCCGGGCCGACATGGCGGATGTGGAAGATCTCGCTGCCAAGTTCGAGCTGGGTGTCGGCGTCCAGCCAGCGATCGGCCGGCACCAGGTGCGTGTGCTCGTCTATCCACGGGAACAGCTCGTCGCGGCTGGCGGCCAGGCGCAAGCGCGCGGTGTCCGAGTTCAGGTAGGCCAGCCCCGCGCGGTTGGCGATGATGGTGGCGCCCAGTGCCTTGAAGGCTTGCAGGCCATAGACGTGATCCGCGTGGTAGTGCGTGACGATCACGAAACGGATCGGCTGCGCCGTCACCTGGCGGATGGCCTCGATCAGTTCCTCGGCCAGGGCCGGTGAGCCCAGCGCGTCGATGACCACCACGCCCTGGGGCGTGACGACGAAGCCGGCGTTGGAGATGAAGTTGCGGTTGGCCGACGAGCCCAGGGCTGCCGCGCCCTGCACGAACCAGACCGTGTCCGAGACGCGCTGCAATGGCAAGGCGGGTTCCGCCCGGGCCAGCGTGTTGACGCCAAGCGAGCACAGGGCAACCAGCAGGGCACGCAGGCAGCGGGCTGCCTGGGCCTTGAAGGCAAGGATCCGCCCGGACGGCGCGGGCCGCAGATGGCCCTGCGCTGCCAGCACCAGCAGGCGGCTGGAGCAGCCGCGCGCCAGGATCATGCCGACGTCCAACAGCGCGCCGCCGATAGCTGTACCCGACAGGCAGCCGCGGGCCGCGATCTCCCGCGCAGGGCTGGCGTCGAACCAGGCGGCCCAGGCCGTGTGCGCCGCAACGTGACGGGCGGGCTGGGGCCTGGTCATGTAGACCGCCCTCAGTCCCGATCAGGGCTTGATGTAGGCACTGCCCTGGCCCTGCAGCTTGGCAATGCGCACCACCCCGGACGGCGTGAAGTCGGCTTCCTGGATGAACTGCTCCCGCTTCAGGCCGCGGTTCTTCAGCGTGATCTCGCACACTTCAAAGGCCACGCCGCGCGCCTTCAGGGCGGACACCAACGGTGCGTATTCCGTGCCGTTCGCCGCCTTGGCACCCTCCATCAGCATGTCCACGCCCTCGGCATGAGCGACCACGGTGATCTTCGCGCCGGGGTCGGTGTCAATGTGGTTGCGCACATTGCGCAGGCCCTTCAGGCCCTGGGCCACGGTGTTGTCGAAGTGGTAGACCACCTTGTCCTGGGCCAGGCTGGCGCCCGCGGCCAGGCAAAGTGTGAAGGCTGCGAGCAAAGATTTGAAGCGCATGCATGACTCCTCGGAAAGTGGGTGGGGCGGGGTGGTGGGGACGGGTGGTGGTGACGACGGCTTCAGAACTCGATGGCGTCGGCGATGGCCTTGATGCCGGCACTGGCGCAGGCATCGTCGGCCTCGCCGCCGGGGGCGCCCGAGACGCCGATGGCCCCCAGCACCGCGCCGCCGGCCTCGATCACCAGGCCACCGCCGATGGCCATCACGCGCGGCGCATGGCGCAGGCCACTCATGGGTTTGCCGGCGTGGGTCTCTGCTGCCAGGGCGGCCGACGGGATGCGGAAGCTCGCCGCCGTCCAGGCCTTCTGTGGGGCGACGTCCACCGTGTGCGCCCCGGCAAAGCGGTCGCGCAGCAGGACCTGCACCAGGCCACTGCGGTCAACCACCGCAACAGCCACCTGGTGGCCGGCCTTGCGGCAGTGGGCGAGTGCCGCCTGCGCGGCGGCCAGCGCCGTCTCAGGCGTGAGTTGCCTGACGGTGTAGGTGCCCTCCGCGGCGCCTGCGGCGAGCGCGGCCTGGCTGCACAGTCCCAGAGCGGTAAGGGTGATCAGGGCGGATCGAAGCATGGTGCTGACCTCAGCGGGGGGCGATGCCCGGGTTGCCTTGCGTGGCCACCAGGGTGGGGGTGTTGATGTGGCGCGGCTTGACGCGGCCGCCCTGGGCCTTGAGCCAGGTTTCCAGGTGCTCCCACACCGGCTTCACGCCCGGCGTGTTCTTGGCGTCTTCGGCCACCGGTGCCCAGCCGGCCACCTTGTACTTCTTGGCGGCGTCGATCGGCTTGCCCTTGAGTTGCAGGTTGCCGATGCGGTTGCCCATCTTCTCGCCCGGTGTCATGGTGTAGGCCAGGCCGCCCACCCGCACCATGTCGCCACCCTGCTGGTAGTAGGGGTCGGGGTTGAAGAGGTTGTCGGCCACGTCTTCGAGAATGGTCTTGATCGTCTCGCCCGTCATCTCGATTAGCGTGGCATAGGGGTAGGTGATGGCCAGCTGGTCCATCAGCAGCTCGCGGGTGATGGTGTCGCCCGGCAGCAGCGTGGTACCCCAGCGGAAGCCCGGCGAGAAGGCGATCTCGGCGCCTTGCACGTCCATCATGGCGTCGCAGATCAGCTGGTCCCAGCTGCCATTGAAGTTGCCCCGGCGGTAGAGCAGGCCATCGGTGACGGCCAGCTTCTCGTTGAGCTTGGCTTCGTAGGGCGCGCGCACCTTGGTGATCAGCGCATCCATCTCGGCATCGGGCCGCAATTGGTTGGCGAAGATCGGCAGCAGGCGGTAGCGGAAGTCCGCCAGCTTGCCGCCCTTGACGTCGAAATCCATCACGCCCAGGAACTTGCTGTTGCTGCCGGCATTGGTCACCAGGGTGGTGCCGCCGGCGTTCTTGACCGGCACCGCCACCGGCACGCCGTCATGGGTGTGCCCGCCGAAGATGGCGTCGATGCCGCGCACGCGGCCGGCCATCTTCAGGTCGACGTCCATGCCGTTGTGCGACAGCAGCACCACCAGTTGCGCGCCCTTGCCGCGCACCTCGTCCACTGTCTTCTGCATCGTTTCTTCCTGGATGCCGAAGGCCCAGTCGGCCACCAGGTAACGCGGGTTGGCGATGGGCGTGTAGGGAAAGGCCTGGCCGATGATGGCCACGCTGACGTCGTTGATGTTGCGCAGCGTGTAGGGCTTGAAGACCGGGTCGCCGAAGTCGTTGGTCTTGACGTTCTGCGCCAGGAATTCAATCCGGCCCTTGAAGTCGTTTTCGACGATTTCCTTCACCCGGTCCATGCCGTAGGTGAATTCCCAGTGGCCCGTCATCACGTCCACGCCCAGCAGCTTGGCGGCGTCCACCATGTCTTGCGCGTTCGTCCACAGCGAGGTGGCCGAACCCTGCCAGGTGTCGCCGCCGTCGAGGAGCAGCGCACCCGGGCGGCTGGCCTTCAGGCGCTTGACCAGCGTGGCCAGGTGCGCGAAGCCGCCCACCTTGCCATAGCGGCGCGCAGCCTTGTCGAAATCCAGGTAGGTGTAGGCATGGGCCCTCGCCGTGCCCGGGCGCACGCCGGCGGCCTTGAGCAGGTGTTCGCCCACCAGGTGCGGCAACTGGCCCTGCATGGTCCCCAGACCGAGGTTGACGCTGGGCTCGCGGAAGTAGATGGGCTTGAGTTGCGCATGGCAGTCGGTCATGTGCAGCAGGCTCACATTGCCGAAAGGCTGCACGTCGTACAGGCCCTGCTCGGCAGTGGCCGCGTCGGCATCGGCGTAGCGGCCCAGGGCCATGCCCGCCGCCGAGGCAGAAGCCATCACTTGCAGGAAGTCGCGCTTGGAAAGATTCATGGTTCTGCAATCAACGGATTCAGGCGAAAACAAAGGCCGCACGGGGGCGGTCCAGAAGGGCGCAAGGCTCACTGGTTGACGGGCGACCTCGGGGTTTCATGGCTTCACTTTCTGGATCATCGCGCGTTGAACGGGCTGCAGGCGGGCTTGCCTCAGGAGACAGTGGCTTCGTCGCTGCGGCTCTCGCCCTTGTTGTCCTTCCAGGTCACCGCGATCTTGTCACCGGCCTTGGCGCCCTTGACGGTGAACTGGAGGAAGGGATTCTTCGAGACTGAAGGCCCCCACTCGGCGTTGAGCACGGGCTTGCCATTGAGGGCGGCGACGACATCCTGGATGAACCAGGCGGGGATCGTCTTGCCGGCGGCGTCCTTGCGCAGGCCGGTCTCCATTTCGTGGCTCATCAAGACACGGACGGTGGCTTTGTCGCCAGCCATCTGGGCGCGAATGCGCATCGGATCTGCCATGGTGTTTCTCCTATCGAATGATTCAGTTGACGTTCAGGGACGTGCCCAAGGCCTCGCAGCGCTCAGCCGCCACAGCCGCCGAGCGTGACCTTGACTTCCTTCTGCGCGAACAGGAACTTGCCATCGCCCATCATCGCCACGGCGTAGACATTGGACGACTGGCCCATCTTCACGCGGGTCGAGAAGTTGGCATCGACGCTGTCACTGACATGGAACATGGCGCACAGGACGCTGGGGTTCTTCTCGACCAGCAGCAGCAGGCGCTTGACGCCGGGCAGTGTGGTGGACACGGCCATGGGCACCACGGCGCCGTTCTCGGCGATGTCGGGGCCGGTCACGGTGACATCCTTGCTCTCGGAGGGCGCGCTGCCGCCCAGCAGCTTGGCCAGCTCGACCATGGTCTTGACCTCAAAGGCAGCCGCGTTGTACGCGGCGTGGGCCCTCTGGGGCAGCAAGCCGGCGCTGGCCATCAGGGCGGCCAGCTTGGACGAGTGGGTGAGCAGATCTCGGCGGTTCAACATCGTGGACTCCTTCATACGTAGCGTGTGATGCGCAGGTCTCGCATCCTGAGGTGGGCGATCGCGGCTGGGCAGGACTATTTCCTGGCGCCAGTGGCCAACCACTGCGCCACCAACTTGGCTTCACTGTCGGACAGGGCTTGCGCCGGCATCGGGATAGCACCCCAGACGCCTTGGCCGCCAGCCTTGATCTTGCCCGCGAGGTAGGTCTCGGCGTCGGCGCGTGCGGTGTACTTGCCGGCAATCTCGCGAAAGCCCGGGCCGACGATCTTGTTCTCCATGCCATGGCAGGCGGTGCAGCTGTACTTTTGAACCAGGGCCAGGGCCGCAGCCCCGGGGCCGGCGGGCTGGGCACCCGGCGTGGCTGGTGTTGCGGCAGCGGCGGCCGCCGCCGCGGCGTTGGCGGGAGCCGGCTTGGTCGTGTCCGCACCGCGCTGCGGCCCGACCAGACGCTGTTGTTCGGCCAGATTGCCGTTGTTGTTGCGAGCAAAGTCGGGCAGCAGCGACGCCACCTTGGCTTCGGCCACGCAGTCCTTCATGCAGGCCACGGCCTTGACATCGGGCTTGGAGCCCTTGCCTTGGAACTTGCCGGGCCACAGGCTGTGATCGAGGGTGACGCCGTTGCGGTTGGGCAGCAGCTTCTGGGCTTCGGCCATGGTGGCGTCGGACAGCACGAAGTTGTCGGGCAGGATGCCGCCCATGTTCAGCAGGTAGGCCGTGACGCCATAGACCTCGTCGGTGCTGAGCGACTTCGGCGCCGTCCAGGGCATGGCGCGGTTGATGTAATCCCAGAGGGTGGAGAGGGTGGAGACCTTCATCAAGGTGGTGCGGCCGGGAAAGCCCGTGTCGTTCAGGCGCGCAACGCGCCCGGTCTTGATGTCGTCCTTGCTCGTGCCCCCTACCAGGGGTGAGAACACTTCGTTGGCCTCGCCAAACACGCCGTGGCAGGAGGCGCACTTGCCCTCCCAGACATCCTGGCCCAGCGCCACCGAGCCGGAGCCCTTGGGCAGGCCGTTGAAGTCAGGTCTGACATCGATGTCCCAGGCCTTCAGCTCCTTGGGGGTGGCCGCGCGGCCGACCCCGGGATAGCTGGATTGCGCACAGGCGCCGGTCGCGCCCAGTGCGGCCAGCAGCAAGGCCAGACCCTGGCGCTCAAGACAGCTGGACATTCTTCACCTCGCCGCTTTCCTGCACCAGCCACGACTGGATCGAGTTGTTGTGGTAGATCGAGCGCGTTCCACGTACAGCGCGCAGTTGCCGGTAGTTCGGCTGCACATAACCGGTGGCGTCCATGGCGCGGCTTTGCACGATGGCGGGCTTGCCATCCCAGGCCCAGTCCAGCGAAAAGCGGGCGAGGCATTTGCTCATCACCGGCTCCTGCAGGCGTGCCGTCTTCCAGATGCGTCCGCCGTCGACCGAGACATCCACGCGCTTGACCTTGCCGCGCCCCGACCAGGCCAGGCCGCTGATCTGGTAGTAGCCCTTGTCCAGCAGCACCTGTCCGCCCGAAGGCGTCGTGATGACGCTCTTGCATTCCTGTGTGCTGGTGTACTGCCGGTGCAGGCCACCGGGCATCAGATCCATGTAGTGGATGGCCTCGTCCTTGGTGCCATAGGGCTGGTCGCCGACCTCGATGCGCCGCAGGTACTTGACCCAACTCACGCCCTGCACACCCGGCACCACCAAGCGCAGGGGGTAGCCGTTCTCGGGGCGCAGCATCTCGCCGTTCTGGCCATAGGCCACGAAGACCTCGCCGCTCTCGATCAGTTCCATCGGCACGGTGCGGGTCATCGACGAGCCGTCGGCACCTTCGGCCAGCACATAGCGGCCACGCTTGTAGTCGACGCCGGCCATGTCGAGCAGGATCTTCAAAGGCACGCCTGTGAACTCGCTGCAGCTGAGCATGCCGTGGGTGTACTGGCAGGTGGGCACCGCGACATTGCCCCATTCCATGCCGGTGTTGGCGCCACATTCGATGAAGTGGAAGCGGCTGACCGACGGCAGACGCATGATCTCGTCCATCGTGAAGACCAGCGGCTTCTTGACCAGTTTCTCGTCCGAGCCGTTGATCATCAGGCGGTGCTTGGACGGGTCCACGTCCCACCAGCCCTGGTGGTGGCGCTCGAAGTGCAGGCCGCTGGGCGTGACGATACCGAACAGGCTCTGCAGCGGCACGAAGGACACTGACGCCTGGGCCGTCTGCGTCAGGCCCGGGCTGGGCCGGCGTTGCACATTGGCTTCGTACTTGGAGGGCTTGCCGTAGCCGTCGGTGGCCACCGCCTGGCCCAGCCCCTTGCTGTGGGCGGGCAGTTCCAGGATGTTGACGTCGCCGCCATCGGCGGGCACCGGGTTGGCCTGGGCCAGCACGGCGGGTGCGGCGGCGCCGGCCAGCGCCGCCGCGAAGGCGCCACGGACAAAGCCGCGGCGGCCGGTCTTCGCTTCGGCGACGACGGTGCGCACGCCATCGGGGCCGATGAAGTTCTCCGGCGCCTTGATCAGGCGCCCGGACGGGTGGTCATCAGAACTCACTGCTGCTCCTGTCGCATGGGTGTCGTCGCACCGGTGGCTGCGGCCGACAAGAGCGGGTGTCGGCTGGCGGCTTCGCGTCGTGTTGGCAATGCCGAGTGGCGGTCAGTTCGAAGGCCGTTCGCCGAGGCGCCGACACATTTACCGCGCATTCGGATATGCAATTACACGGATATTAGAGGTCGCTGATAAATCGGAAGCTAGGGCTTTCCCGGGGGCGGTCGGCAGGGCATGGCACTGCTGCGGCCAGGCTGCGCCGCATGGATGGGTCGGTGAGGCGGGGCGGGGCGGGGCGGCTGTGCTGCATGCTGAATACATCAATAAACTATAATATTCGAAACAAATGTATTATTTGCATCAAATGCAAGTCATCTCCATTCCACTGGGCCAGGCGCCACTGGTGAGGCCGGCTAAGGCGCTGCCGCCGGTGGCGGTGTCGCTGCTGGACCTGCAAGCCAGGACCGCCGATGCTGCCGCGTTGCTGAAGGCGCTGGCTCATCCCGACCGGCTGATGATGTTGTGGCAGCGGGTGGGCGGCGAGCGCAGCGTCAACGAGCTGGGCGCCCTGGCCGGGGTCGGTCAGCCGTTGCTGTCGCAGCAGCTGGGCTTGTTGCGGGGCGAGCGCCTGGTGACCCATCGCCGCGAGGGCAAGCATGGGGTCTACCGCATCGCATCGCCTCGCCGGCCGCCCGGGCCGCCGGGGCCGCCCTTGGGCATTTCGTGACAGACCAGTCGCCAGACCGCACGTTTGACGCGAAAAGAACCTATCCAGGGATCCACGCCATGCTCGTCTTTCGCCAGCTGTTCGACCCGATCTCGTCGACCTACACCTACCTGCTGGGCGATGCCGACGCTGGCCAGGCCGTCCTCGTCGACCCGGTGTACGAGAACGAACGCCGCGACCTGGCTTTGCTGCGCGAGCTTGGCCTGCGGCTGGTCGCGACGCTGGACACCCATGTGCATGCCGACCATGTGACGGCCGCCTGGCTGCTCAAGCAGCGCTGTGGCAGCCAGATCCTGCTGTCCGGGGCGGCGGGCGCGGCCCATGCCGACCGCCTGCTGCAGCATGGCGACCGCGTGGACTTCGGTGCGCGCCACCTGGAGGTGCGCGCCACGCCGGGCCACACCAGCGGCTGCCTCAGCTATGTGCTGGACGACCACAGCATGGCCTTCACGGGCGACGCGCTGTTGATCCGCGGCTGCGGCCGCACTGATTTTCAGCAGGGCAGCCCGACCCAGCTCTACCAGTCGGTGAAGTCGCAGATCCTGTCGCTGCCGGCCGCCTGCCTGCTCTATCCGGCGCATGACTACCGGGGCCTGACGGTCACCAGCGTCGGCGAAGAGCAGCGCTTCAACCCGCGGCTGGGCGGTGATGTCGACGTGTCCGACTTTGCCGGCTACATGAACAACCTCGGCCTGCCCCATCCCAAGCTGATGGACGTCGCCGTGCCCGCCAACCTGCGCTGCGGGCGGCCGGACGGCGCCGGCACGCTGCCGCCCGAGCCCGATTGGGCCGCGCTGACCTTCACCTTCAGCGGGCTGTGGGAGATCGCGCCCGCGGTGCTGCAGGAGCGCACGGCAGGCGGCCAGGCCGGCGCGATCCAGATCATCGACGTGCGCGAGCCGGCCGAGTTCGCTGACGCGCCGGGCTGCATCGCCGGTGCCCGCCTGCTGCCCCTGTCGGATCTGCTGCAGCACCTGGACACGATCGATCGCAGCCGCCCGGTGGTCACCGTCTGCCGGTCGGGTGCCCGCTCGGCACAGGCCGTGGTGCTGCTGCAGAAGGCGGGCTACCCGCGGGTGGCCAACCTGGCCGGCGGCATGTTGCGCTGGCAGGCCGAGGCTCTGCCGGTGGCCAAGGCCGCGGGCTGATGCGCGCCCTGGGCGCGAATCGGCACGGCGGCCTGCCAAGGCACTGCCCCAGGCGCGGCGCGCGTGCTGTTCATCGACGTGCGCACCCGCGCCGAGGCGATGTTCGTCGGCATGCCCAGCAGCGTCGATGCGCTGGTGCCCTTTGTCGAGCTGCAGGAGCTGATGAGCGACTGGGACGCCCAGCGCAATGCCTACAAGCTCGAGCCGGTGCAGGACTTCACCGCGCAGGTGCAGCGCCGGCTGCAGGCCAAGCAGCTGAGCAAGGCCGACACGGTGCTGGTCATCGGCCGCTCGGGCGACCGAAGTGGCCGTGCGGCCAACCGACTGGCCGAAGACGGCTATGCCCAGGTCTACAGCGTGATCGATGGCTTCGAGGGCGACCTGTCGCCCCAGGGCCGGCGTGATGTGAACGGCTGGCGCATGGCCGGGCTGCCCTGGAGCTACAAGCTCGACAAGGCCAAGATGTACTTCACGCGCTGAGGCGCACCGTGCCCCTGAACCAGCCGGCGCAGGCCCCGCCGGGCAGGTCCGCTGGGCCGAGGCGCCGGGGCATACGCGCCAATCGGCGCCAGCTGCTGCTGCAACTGCTGCAGGTGCTGCTGGTCGGCATGACCATCGGCATGATGCGCGCCGTGGTGCCGGCGCTGGCCGAGTCCGAGTTCGGCGTGCCGCGCGGCTCCTTCATGCTGTTGGTGGCGACCTGGGCTATGGCATCGGGGCGCTGGGGCTGGGCGCGGCCGCTGCGCTGGGCGGCCACATCGAAAGCGCGTTCTGGTTCGTCGCCATGGCCATGGGGGTGTCCGGCGCCGTGCTGCAGCACTGGGGTGAAGAGACGCACCCGCGCCTGAACCCGGCTGGCTGAGCGGGGTTCGACGGACGAAAATGTCGGCTCTGCCGTTGCCACCCAAACCATGAGCGACCCAACCCATGCGACACATTTCAATCGACCCGCAACGCCTGGTGGTGCCCGAACTCGCCCTGGGCTGCATGCGCATCGCAGACTTGGAGCCCCAGGCGCTGGACCGGTTGCTGGCCACGGCGCTGGAACTGGGCATCAATTTCTTCGACCACGCCGATGTCTACGGCGCGGGGCGTTGCGAAACTGTTTTCGCCGCCGCCGTGAATCGCCTGAAACTGCCGCGCGAGGACCTGCTGCTGCAAGGCAAATGCGGCATCCACGATGGGCAGTTCGACTTCAGCCGGGAGCACATCCTGAAGTCGGTGGACGGTATCCTGCAGCGCCTGAACACTGACTACCTCGATGTCCTGGTGCTGCACCGGCCCGACGCGCTGGTCGAACCCGATGAAGTGGCCGCTGCGTTCCACCAACTGCAGGCCGGCGGCATGGTGCGCCACTTCGGCGTGAGCAACCACAACCCGGCGCAGATCGAACTGCTGCAGCACAGCCTGCCGCAGAAGCTGCTGTTCAACCAGTTGCAGCTCAGCATTGCCTTCACGCCGATGATCGACGCCGGGCTGCACGTGAACATGCAGGACGAACCGGCCTTGATGCGCGACGGCGGTGTGCTGGACTACTGTCGGCTCAAGGGCATCACCGTGCAGGCCTGGTCGCCGTTCCAGCACGGCTTTTTCGCGGGTCCGTTCCTCGGCAATCCGGCATTCGCGCCGCTGAATGCCGTGATCCATCGTCTGGCCCAGAGCCACGGCGTGACCGACACGGCCATTGCGGTGGCGTGGATCTCGCGCCATCCGGCGCGCATCCAGACGGTGTTGGGCAGCACCAGCCCGCAGCGCTTGCGCGACGCCGCGCGCAGCCAAGGTTTCGTGCTGAGCCGAGCCGACTGGTACGAGCTCTACCGCGCGGCTGGCAACATCTTGCCCTGACGGCCGTTCGCGAGACAGTCCTGCAGCCACCGACGCATGCGCTGCGGGTGTCGACTGCAGCCGCATGCTTCAAGGCTCGCCGTCCCAATGGTTCGAGCCTGCACCTGCAGGCCCGGTCTGCCTGACAACGTGCGCCACACCACCGGCGGCCGGCCGCGCTGTTCGTGGCACAGTCCACGCTGCTGCCGCTTCACAGCGCCGCACCAATCAACTTGAACCGGAAGATCTGCATGAATTCGACCACCTTCACCCGACGCGCACTGGCGCGTGCCGCAGCCCTGGCACTGACGGCCGCCGTCGCGGCCAGCCTGCTGCCCGCTGTGGCCGCCACACCCAAGGACACCGTGGTGGTGGCGCTGGCCTTCGACGACATCATCAGCCTGGACCCGGCCGAAGCCTTCGAGATATCGGCCGGCGAGATGATGGGCAATGCCTACGACCGGCTGATCCGCTACGACGTCAACGACCCCAGCAAACTGGTTGCCGACCTGGCCAAGACCTGGAAGGTGTCGGGCGACGGCAAGACCTACAGCTTCGAGCTGAAGCCGGGCCTGAAGTTCGCCAGCGGCAACCCGCTGACGGCCGAAGACGTGGTGTTCAGCCTGCAGCGCGCGGTGTTGCTGGACAAGACGCCGGCCTTCATCCTGACCCAGTTCGGCCTGAGCAAGGACAACGTGAAGGACAAGGTCAAGCAGACCGGGCCGCTGACGCTGACGCTGGAAACCGACAAGTCCTATGCGCCCACGCTGGTCTACAACTGCCTGACCGCCAACGTGGCCAGCATCGTCGACAAGAAGCTGGTGATGGGCAAGGAGGCGCAAAAGGACGGCGTGGGCGACATGGGCTACGCCTGGCTGAAGACCAACTTTGCCGGCAGCGGGCCGATGAAGATACGCGAGTGGCGCGCCAACGAGATCGTGGCGCTGGAGCGCAACGACAACTACTGGGGCGCCAAGGCCAAGCCGGCGCGCGTGATCTACCGCCACATCAAGGAAAGCGCCACGCAGCGCCTGCTGCTGGAAAAGGGCGACGCCGACATCGCGCGCAACCTGACACCGCAAGACCTGGACGCGCTGGCCGCCGACAAGAACATCGCCACCACCGCCACGCCCAAGGGCACCGTCTACTACTTCAGCCTGAACCAGAAGAACCCCACACTGGCCAAGCCCGAGGTGCGTGAAGCCTTCAAGTGGCTGGTGGATTACGACGCCATCGGCAAGACGCTGATCAAGAACATCGGCGTCGTGCACCAGAACTTCCTGCCCATCGGCCTGCTCGGCGCCAGCAAGGACAAGCCCTACAAGCTGGACGTGGCCAAGGCACGCGCACTGCTGGCGAAGGCCGGCGTGGGCAGCGGCTTCAAGGTGACCATCGACATGCGCACCGTGCAGCCGGTGCAGGGCATCACCGAGGCCATGCAACAGACCTTCAAGCAGGCTGGCATCGAGCTGGAAATCCTGCCCGGCGACGGCAAGCAGACGCTGACCAAGTACCGCGCCCGCACGCACGACATCTACATCGGCAGCTGGGGTGCCGACTACTGGGACCCGCACACCAACGCCGACACCTTTGCGCGCAACCCCAACAACGCCGACGATGCCAAGAGCAAGCCGCTGGCTTGGCGCAACGCCTGGGACATCCCTGAACTCACCAAGCTGGCCGACGCGGCGGCGCTGGAACGCGACAGCGCCAAGCGCGCCAAGATGTACCAGGACCTGCAGGCCGAGTTTCGCAAGGGCAGCCCGTTCGTGATGCTCTACCAGCAGACCGAAGTGGCGGCCTACCGCAAGAACGTGACGGGCCTGAAGATCGGTCCGACCTCGGATTCAACCTATCTCTTCAACGTCAGCAAACAGTGACGCGGGCAGCTTGACGCAGCTGCTGACGGTGGAGATGGCCGACGTGCGCGTCGGCGTGCGCGCCGAAGTGCTCTTCGAAGTGCGCGCGAATGTGCGTGCAGAAGTGCGAGCGGAAGTGCGAGCGGAAGTGCGGGCGGAAGTGCGGGCGGTGCGGCCTTGAACGCCAAGCGTGCGCTGAAGGCCGGCGGCCGCTTTGCGCTGGTCATCGCCTTCACCTACCTGGGCCTGCTGGCGGTCACCTTCTTCATCGGCCGCGTGATCCCGGTGGACCCGGCGCTGGCCATCGTGGGCGACCGCGCGCCCGAGCATGTGGTGCAGCGCGTGCGCGAAGAACTGGGCCTGAACCTGCCACTGCCACAGCAGTTCGTGCGCTACGTGGGGCGCGCATTGCAGGGCGACTTCGGCAACTCGGTGCTGACCTCCAACCCGGTGTGGGACGACATTCGCAAGACCTTCCCGGCCACGCTGGAATTGGCCACCTGCGGCATCCTCATCGGGGCGGGCATCGGGGTGCCGTTGGGGGTGTGGGCGGCTGTGCGCCGCGGCGGCCTGGCCGACCATGCGGTGCGTGTGATGGCGCTGGTGGGCTATTCGGTGCCCATCTTCTGGCTCGGGCTGATGGCGCTGGTGTTGTTCTACGCCAAGCTGGGCTGGGTGGCCGGGCCCGGGCGCATCGACGTGGCCTACGAATTCAGCGTCCAGCGCGTCAGCGGCATCATGTTGCTCGACACCGCGCTGCTCGCCCTGGATTCCGGCGAGTGGGAAGCCTTTCGCAACGCGCTGTCGCATTTGATATTGCCGGCCGCGCTGCTGGGCTACTTCTCGTTGGCCTACATCAGCCGCATGACACGCAGCTTCATGCTGGCCGAACTGGCGCAGGAATACATCGTCGCGGCACGCGCCAAGGGCCTGAGCGAAACGCGGATCATCTGGCGCCACGCGCTGCGCAATGCGCTGGTGCCGCTGGTGACGGTGATTGCACTGTCGTACGCCGGGCTGCTGGAAGGCAGCGTGCTCACCGAGACCGTGTTTGCCTGGCCAGGGCTGGGCCTGTACATCACCAATTCACTGCAGAACGCCGACATGAACGCGGTGCTGGGCGGCACCATCGTGGTGGGCACGGTGTTCATCGGGCTGAACCTGCTCAGCGATGTGCTCTACCGCGTGCTGGACCCGCGCACGCGCGACACGCGCAAAGGCTCGGACCGATGAACACGCCGCAGACCACGGCCGGCGGGGGCCCCACGCCGTGGCGCGCCTGGCTGCTGAGCGACCGCCCGCAGTCGCGTCGGCAGGCTGCGCTTGGCCGCTGGTACGCCGGCTGGCGCAGCTTTGCCGGCAACCGCCTGGCACTGGCCGGTCTGGCCATCGTCGGCGCGCTGGTGCTGGTGGCCCTGCTGGCGTCGCTGCTGTCGCCCTACGCGCCCACCGTGGGCGAACTGGGGCAGCGCCTGCTGCCACCATCGGGCAGCCATTGGCTGGGCACCGACGACCAGGGGCGCGACATCCTCAGCCGCCTGATCCACGGCAGCCGCATCACGCTGTTCGTGGTGGTGCTGGTGGCCGTGCTGGCGGCGCCCATCGGGCTGCTGGTGGGCACCGCATCGGGTTACGCCGGTGGCTGGGTGGATGCGGTGCTGATGCGCATCACCGACATCTTCCTGGCCTTCCCCCGGCTGATCCTGGCGCTGGCCTTCGTGGCCGCGCTGGGGCCG
>JANOZF010000241.1:0-27360 GCA_031429255.1 Rubrivivax sp. | reverse complement strand
GTCCACCGCGCGCTCGGGCGTGGGGATGTAGCTGTCCAGCGCATCGGCCAGCTTCAGGATCGCCTGCTCACCCAGCTCGCCCTTGTCGCCCTCCATGGCCAGCTTGGCGCTGCCGTGGATGATGGGGGTGGCGTCACCGGGGAAGTCGTACTTGTCCAGCAGCTCGCGCACTTCCATCTCGACCAGCTCGAGCAGCTCGGCGTCGTCGACCATGTCGCACTTGTTCAGGAACACGATGATGTAAGGCACGCCCACCTGGCGTGCCAGCAGGATGTGCTCACGCGTCTGCGGCATCGGGCCGTCAGCGGCCGAGCACACCAGGATCGCGCCATCCATCTGGGCGGCACCGGTGATCATGTTCTTCACGTAGTCGGCGTGCCCGGGGCAGTCGACGTGTGCGTAGTGGCGATTCTTGGTCTCGTACTCGACGTGGGCGGTGTTGATCGTGATGCCACGCGCCTTTTCTTCCGGCGCGGCGTCGATCTGGTCGTAGGCCTTGGCCTCGCCGCCGAACTTGGCCGCCAGCACCGAGGTGATGGCCGCCGTCAGCGTCGTCTTGCCATGGTCGACGTGGCCAATCGTGCCGACGTTGACGTGCGGCTTGGTGCGTTCAAATTTACCTTTTGCCATCTTGAAAGCTCCTGGCTGAAACGGAAATCAATGGATTCGAAACATGACCAGCGGGCACCAAGCCCGACAAGGGTCAAAACTGGAGAGTGGTGCCCATGGCGGGAATCGGACCCGCGACCTCTCCCTTACCAAGGGAGTGCTCTACCACTGAGCCACATGGGCATCGGCACGGGTTTGCTTGCGTGGGCATCGCGCCGAAGCAGCATGCGGACCACAAACAAACCGGTAACGACCTCGATCAAACAACTTCAACTGCCCAAACAACCAACCGCCACGAACACCGAACAAAAACGAAAAGAACCTGGAGCGGGAGACGGGAATCGAACCCGCGTCATTAGCTTGGAAGGCTAGGGTTCTACCATTGAACTACTCCCGCAGCGACGCGGCCCCGAGCCACAAGCCCTGCCGCGCCCCGCACACATCGCCCACACCTTCGGTGGGCGCTGCGCACAGGCTTGCTCTGGTGGAGGAGGCTGGATTCGAACCAGCGTAGGCGTAAGCCAACAGATTTACAGTCTGCCCCCTTTAGCCACTCGGGCACCCCTCCGGAGAGCCTGTGAGTATAGCACGGGCTCAGGAAGAGGCCAGCTGCCAATCAATGCACGGGCTTCCTCGACTCTGCAGCCAGCGGTTGGCCTTGCCAAAGTGACCGCAACCGATGAAGGGCTCCGGCCCTCGCAGCGCCGACAAGGGCGACGGGTGGTTGCAACGCAGCACGAGATGTCGCTCGGCCGCATCACCCATCGTCGCCCCGCTGGGCAGCCGGGCCTGCGCATGGGCACCCCACAACATGAAGACATGGGCCGCTTCATCGGCCTGCAGTGCCCGCACTATCGCGTCAGTGAGTGCCTGCCAACCCAATCGACTGTGGCTGGCCGCCTGGCCGTCTTCGACGGTCAGGCTGGTGTTCAGGAGCATCACCCCTTGGCGAGTCCAAGGCAAGAGGTTGGTTCGACCTGGAGGCGGGAACACGCCCAGATCACGTTGCAACTCCTTGAAGATGTTGCGCAGACTGGGCGGGCAACGCTCCCCGTCGGGCACTGAGAACGCCAGCCCCTCGGCCTGACCCGGCCCGTGATACGGGTCTTGCCCGAGGATCACGACACGAACCTGCGCGTGTGGTGTGAGAGCCAGCGCCCGGAAGACTTCACGCGGGTAGACGACGGCGCCAGCCTGCACACGGGCGTCCACCGCGGCCAGCAGCCACTGACCGGCAGCGCTGTGCTGCCACGTCGACAGCACGGGCCACCAGTCACTGCCTTGCAGCGCCTGCAGCTCCAGCGCCAGAGGGCGCTGCAGGCGGTTGTCGAGAAGGCTCAAGCAAACAGGGCGGCCAGCGCAGCGCCGGGGTCGCTGGCACGCATGAAGGCCTCGCCCACCAGAAACGCATGCACGCCCGCTGCACGCATGCGTTGCACGTCGCCTGCCACCAGGATGCCCGACTCGGTGACCAGCAAACGGTCGGTCGGCACCGATGGCAGCAGGTCCAGCGTGGCCTGCAGCGACACCTCGAAGGTGCGCAGGTTGCGGTTGTTGATGCCCAACAGCGGGGTCTTCAGCCGCAACGCGCGGTCGAGTTCGGCGGCGTCGTGCACCTCCACCAGCACCGCCATGCCCAGGCCGTGCGCGCAGGCCTCCAGCTCCGCCATTTCGCCGTCGGCAAGGCAAGCGGCAATCAGCAAGATGCAATCGGCTCCCATCGCGCGCGCCTGCACCACCTGGTATTCATCGACGATGAAGTCCTTGCGCAGCACAGGCAGCGCGCAAGCGGCCCTGGCCTGCTGCAGATACGCGGCCGAACCCTGGAAGAACGACTCGTCGGTCAGCACGCTGAGGCAGGCCGCGCCACCGCGCTCGTATTGCCGCGCAATCTCGGCGGGCACGAAGTGCTCGCGAATCACACCCTTGCTGGGGCTTGCTTTCTTCACCTCGGCAATCACGGCAGCCGCACCCTGCCCGATGCGGTTGCGCAGCGCGCCTTCAAAGTCGCGTGGCGCCTGGTCGGCAGGCAGCGCGGCACAGTCGGCCCTCAGGCTGGCGAGGCTGCGCTGCCGTCGCAGGGCCTGCAGCTCGGTGTGTTTGACGGCAACGATGCGTTGCAGGATGTCGGACATGAGCGCTTGTCTTCCTCAGGCAGGGCGGTGGTGCGGCGGCCCGCTACAGGCGCTGGCCGGTGCGCGGAATCTGCAGCCGCAGCGCCAGCCGGTCGGCCAACTGGTCCAGGTTGAAGGTATCGGACTTGCCGCGGGCGGGCACGTCGATCAGGCGCGCCACCCGGCCGCGGTCGGCGTGGCGCAGGTCGATGGCCACGCAGGTGCGCTTATCGCCCGGCGCCACCTGGATCGACCAGCCCTCGCCGTCGATAGGCTGCGCCCGCCCGCGCAAGCCCACGGGTTCGACCACGCGGCGGTTGAAGTCGACGCGCCAGCCGGCGTCGGCCTTCTTCCAGCGCCAGTGCAGCACCATGCCCACGAAGACACCGCCCAGCGCGGCCCAGGCCACCATCTCGTGGCCGGGAAAGGGCCACTGCGCTGCCAGCACACCCACGGCAAAACAGATCAGGCCGATGGCACCGCCGGCCTCGTGCGCCTCCACACGGGGCAGGAACAGCACCGGCTCCCGGCTGGCCTGTTGCAGCAAGCTGACGAGACTCATGCGGGCTTCACTTTGCAGCAAAGGCCTGCGTGGCGCTGACAAACTGGCTGAGCTTGGCCATCGCCGCACCGCTGGCCACGGCTTCGCGGGCGCGCCGCACACCTTCGATCACCGAAGGCGCGACACCGGCACAGTACAGCGCGGCGCCGGCGTTGAGCAGCACCACATCGCGGATCGGCCCGTCTTCATTGGCCAGCGCGCGCTGGATGCACTGCACCGACTCTTCCTTGTTGGCCACCTTGAGCACGCGCGAGTCGTACACCGGCAAGCCGAAATCGCTGGGGTGCACCACGTATTCACGCACCTCGCCGCCCTTGAGTTCACCGACGGCCGTTTCGCCCGACAGCGACAGCTCGTCCATGCCATTCATGCCGTAAACCACCATCACGTGCTCGCTGCCCAGGCGTTGCAACACGCGCACCAGGATGCCGACCAGGTCGGGATGAAACACACCCAGCAGCTGATTGGGCGCATTCGCCGGGTTGGTCAGCGGGCCCAGGATGTTGAAGATGGTGCGCACGCCCAGTTCCTTGCGCACCGGCGCCGCGTGCTTCATGGCCGCGTGGTGGTTCGGGGCGAACATGTAGGCGATGCCCGTCTTGTCCAGGCACTGCGTCACCTGGTCTGGGGTGAGCATGATGTTGGCACCCAATGCCTCCATCACATCGGCGGAGCCTGACGTGGACGACACGCTGCGCCCGGCATGCTTGGCCACGCGGGCGCCGGCGGCCGCCGCCACGAAGATCGAGGCGGTGCTGATGTTGAAGGTGTGCGAGCCGTCGCCGCCCGTGCCCACGATGTCCACCAGATGGGTGCGGTCGGCCACCATCACCGGGGTCGCGAATTCACGCATCACATGGGCTGCGGCTGCGATCTCGCCCACCGTCTCCTTCTTCACGCGCAGGCCCATGGCAAACGCAGCGATCATCACCGGCGACATCTCGCCGCTCATGATGCGGCGCATGAGCGCCAGCATCTCGTCGTGAAAGATCTCGCGGTGCTCGATGACGCGGGTCAGCGCTTCGGTGTTCGTGATGGACATGGGATTTCCTTTTCAGACCGTATTTTCATCGCGTTTGGGCCGGGCGCCCTTTGTGCGGGCTGTCAACCCGGCGCATGCCTTGCTGCTGGGCGGCTACAGGGCCTGTGCAAAGGCCGCCACGGCCTGGGCCACGTCGTTGCCGCCGACGTCCAGATGCGTCACCAGACGCAGGCGCGCCAGTCCCGGCACCGAAGAAGTGGAGGCACCGCCCACCAGCACGCCGTGCAACGGCAGCCGGGCTTGCAGCGCCGCAGCCCGGTCCGCGGGGAGCTCGACAAAGACGATGTTGGTCTGGGGCTCGGAAACGCTCAGGCCGGGCAGAGCGCGCAGGCCCTGCGCGAGACGTCGGGCATGCTCGTGGTCTTGGGACAGCTGCGGCAGGTGGTGGTCCAGCGCGTGCTTCGCCGCCGCCGCCAGCATGCCCGCCTGGCGCAGGCCGCCACCCAGCATCTTGCGCACCCGGTGCGCGCGCACCAGCAGCTCGCGCGGGCCCGCCAGTGCCGAACCTGCTGGCGCCCCAAGACCTTTGCTGAAGCACACCGACACCGTGTCAAACGGCCGGCAGATCGCGAGCAGCGCATCGTTCACCGCGCCGCCCATGGCCACCGCGGCATTGAACAAGCGCGCACCGTCCAGATGCGTGGCCAGGCCGCGGCGGTGCGCCAGCGCGCAGGCCGCTTCGATATAGGGCAGGGGCAGCACCTGTCCGCCCCAGGTGTTCTCCAGCGCCAGCAAGCGGCTGCGCGCGTGGTGCGCGTCGTAGGGCTTGATGGCCGCTTCGATGTCGGCCAGGGCGATGCTGCCGTCAGCTTGCTGCGCCAGCGGTTGTGGTTGGATGCTGCCCAGCACCGCCGCGCCGCCGCCTTCCCAGCGGTAGGTGTGCGCCATCTGGCCCACGATGTATTCATCACCCCGCTGGCAATGCGCCATCAGCCCGCACAGGTTGCTCTGCGTGCCGGTGGGCATGAACAAGGCCGCCTCCTTGCCCAGCAGCGCCGCCACCTGACGCTGCAGCGCATTGACGGTGGGGTCCTCACCATAGACGTCGTCGCCGACTTCTGCAGCGGCCATTGCCGCGCGCATCGCAGGCGTGGGGCGCGTGACGGTGTCGCTTCTGAGATCAATCACGCGCATGGCAGCACAGCTCGGTGGAGAGACGGGGTGCAAGCACCGGGAGTGGGCGAAAAGCCCGCGTCAGTGTAGCGAGCAACTGCTGGTGACGATGGCTGGTGACGCCGGCCTGACGAAGGCCGCGGAGCCGCCAACGCACGCAACGAGCCGTGCGCCAGTCAGCCAGGACAATCGCTCCATGAACATCCGCTACCGACCCGCCAACGCCAAGCTGATGGACTCCCGCGAGCATGGCGCCAGCAGTGGCGCGGAGCTGCTGCTGGTGGAAGGCGATTCGGCACTGGCCTCGGTGTGCGCTGTGCGCAGTGAACGCAACCAGGCCGTGCTGGCGCTGCAAGGCAAGCCCTTGAACGCCTGGCAAGCCCCGGCGGCCCGCGTGGCCCAGCACGCGCCATACCAGCTGCTGGCACAAGCGCTGGGCGTGGCCCCAGCAGCCCCCAGCACCAGCGCCGCCCCGACCCAGCAGCAGCTGCGCTATGAGCGCGTGGTGCTGCTGTTCGACCCCAACGCCGATGGCATCCACATCGGCGCCCTGCTGGTGCTGTACGTGCAACGCTGGCTGCCCTTGCTGATCGAGCAAGGGCAACTGTGGCAGGTGCGCGCGCCCATGTTCGAACTGGTGTCGGCCGACAGCACAGAGGTGCAGCAGGCCGACAACCCGGTGCATTGCCAGAACTTGTCGGCACAGATGACGCAGGCCGCGGGCGGCATGCGGCCCCGGGTGCAGGCCTACCGCGGGCTGGGCAGCATTTCACCCGACGTGCTGCGCAGCCGCTGTGTCGACCCGGCCACGCGCCGCGCACATGCCGTGGGTGCTGCCGATGTGCGGGCCGTGGTGGATGTGTTTGGCGGCCGGCCGGCGGGCAGAAGCTGACCCTGCCGACGGCCGCCGAGGAGCAGGGTCAAGCGGCCATGGCCACCGGCCTTCAAACGGCCATGCCCCCCGCCATCAGGCGGCGATGGCCTGGTGCGCGCCCATGCGCACGAAGTTCTGCAGCAACGCAAGCCCATGCTCGCTGAGGATGGACTCGGGGTGGAACTGCACCCCTTCCAACGGCATGGCCGTGACGGCCAGCTCCCGGTGACGCACACCCATGATCTCGCCATCATCGGTGCTGGACGTCACCTCCAGCACCGCCGGCAGGGTGGCACGTTCGATGGCCAGCGAGTGGTAACGGATGACCGAGAACTGCGCCGGCAGACCGGCGTAGACGCCGCGCCCGTCGTTGCTGATGACGCTGGCCTTGCCGTGCATCTGCACCTGCGCGCGCACCACCCTGCCGCCGAGTGCGGCGCCGATGGCCTGGTGCCCCAGGCACACGCCCAGCAGCGGCAGCTTGCCGGCGAAGTGCTGGATGGCGGCCACGCAGATGCCCGCCTCGGCCGGCGAACAGGGGCCGGGCGAGAGCACCAGGTGGTCGGGCCGCAGCCCGGCGATGCCTTCCAGCGTGATCTCGTCGTTGCGGAACACCCGCACCTCCTGCCCCAGTTCGCCGAAGTACTGCACCAGGTTGAAGGTGAAGCTGTCGTAGTTGTCGATCATCAGCAGCATGATCAGAACCCCTCTTCCACCAGTTCAGCCGCGCGGATCAAGGCGCGGGCCTTGTGTTCGGTTTCGCGCCATTCCATCTCGGGCACCGAGTCGGCCACCACGCCGGCCGCGGCTTGCACGTACAGCGTGTTGTCCTTGACGATGCCGGTGCGGATGGCAATGGCCACGTCCATGTCGCCGGCAAAGCTGAGGTAGCCGCAGGCGCCGCCGTAGATGCCGCGCTTGACGGGTTCGAGTTCGTCGATCAGCTCCATGGCGCGGATCTTCGGCGCCCCGGTCAGCGTGCCGGCGGGGAAGGTGGCACGCAGCACGTCCAGGTTGCTGATGCCGGGCAGGAGCCGCCCTTCGACGTTGCTGACGATGTGCATCACGTGGCTGTAGCGCTCGATGACAAAGGCGTCGGTGACCTTCACGCTGCCAGTCTGCGCGATGCGGCCGATGTCGTTGCGCGCCAGGTCGATCAGCATCAGGTGCTCGGCACGCTCCTTCGGGTCGGCGCTGAGTTCGGCTTCCAGCGCCTTGTCCAGTTCGGGCGTGGCGCCGCGCGGGCGCGTGCCGGCCAGCGGGCGTATCGTGACCTTGGCGCCGTCGGGCGTCTGCTCCTGCCGCACCAGGATCTCGGGGCTTGCGCCGACGATCTGGAAGTCGCCCATGTCGTAGAAGTACATGTAGGGCGAAGGGTTCAGCGAGCGCAGCGCGCGGTACAGGCTCAGCGGGCTCTCGGTGTAACGCTTCTTCAGCCGCTGGCCAATCTGCACCTGCATCAGGTCGCCCGCGGCGATGTATTCCTTGCTCTTCTCGACGGCCGCCAGATAGGCCGCCTTGTCGAATTCGCGCTCCACCGCATAGGACGGACCACGCTTCACCGGCGGCGCCGTGACGCTGTAGCGCAGCTTGTCGGCGAGTTCGCCCAGGCGCTTCTTGCCCTTGAAGTAGGCCTCGGGCAAGGACGGGTTGGCGTAGACGATGAGATACAGACGGCCCGACAGGTTGTCGATGACGGCGAGTTCCTCGCACTGCAGCAGCAGGATGTCGGGCGTGGCGATGCCGCCACCCTTCCAGGTCTTGGCCAGCCTGGGCTCGATGTAACGCACGGCGTCGTAGCCGAAGTAGCCGGCCAGCCCGCCACAGAAGCGCGGCATGCCCGGGCGCAGTGCCACCTTGAAGCGCTGCTGATAGGCCTCGACGAAGTCCAGCGGGTTGCCCTCGAAGGTCTCGACCACCTGGCCATCGGTGACGACCTCGGTCTTGAAGCCGTGCGCGCGCAGCAGCGTGCGCGCCGGCAGCCCAATGAAGGAATAACGCCCGAAGCGTTCGCCGCCCACCACGCTTTCCAGCAGAAAGCTGTGCTTGGCGCCGCCGGCCAGTTTCAGGTACAGCGACAGCGGGGTTTCGAGGTCGGCGAAGGCCTCGGCTATCAGCGGAATGCGGTTGTAGCCCTGGCTGGCCAGGCTTTGGAATTCGAGTTCAGTGATCACGTCTCACACCTGTTCACGCAACGGACCGCAGGCCTTGAGGCCGCTGCGGCGGGGGTTCAAAAGAGGCGAGGGGCCTCAGGAGGACCGACATCCAGGAGCCAGGGGCCCGGGTCAGGTCAGCAGCGGTGCGAGCGACGCCAGGGCCAGGCTCCCAGGCCACAGGGGCCGGGCCGGCAGACGGCGATGGAGTGGGCGGAACAGCACATGGCGCTTCCAGTTTAGCAGCGCACGCAGACCTGGCAGCCGGCGCGCGCTGCCAGGTGTCGGTGCCGCCGGCGCTTCGTCACGGTGATGGCGTCGAAGACATCAGCGTGACGACCAGGCCGCCAGCAGTGCCGGGATCTGGTCCAGCCGGTCAACGATGGCGTCGGGGGCGGCGCTGGCCACCGGCTCGCCATGGTTGTAGCCATAGCTGACCAGCACCACCGGGCAACCCGCGGCGCGCGCTGCGGCGGCATCGTTGCTGCTGTCGCCCACCATCAGCGTGCGCGCCGGCGCCGTGCCCAGGGCCTTGCAGGTTTCCAGCAAGGGCAAGGGGTCGGGCTTCTTGCGTGCAAAGGCGTCGCCGCCGAATGCGTACTCAAAAAAGCCGTTCAGGCCTTTTTGCGTCAGCAACGGGCGCGCAAAGGCGTTGGGTTTGTTCGTCAGGCAGGCGAGCCTGCAGCCGGCCTCGCGCAGCGCCTGCAGGCCTTCGACCACCCCGGGGTAAACGGCCGAGTGCTGGCCATTGATGCTGATGTAGTGGTGCTGATAGCGGGCCCAGACCTCGTCGTAGAGCCGGGCCGGCGCGCCCAGTTCGGCCAGGCTTTGAAGCAGCAGGTGTTCAGAGCCTTTGCCCACCGTGCGCGATATGAAGGCGCGGCTGACCGGAGGCTGGCCGAAGTCGGCCAGCGCCAGGCGCAGCGCCACTTCGAAGTCACCCACGGTGTCGACCATGGTGCCGTCCAGATCGACGATGGCGGCTTCGAAAGGGGTGGATGTCGGTGGCATGGCTGCAGTCATCTGGTGGGGTTCGATGATCGATCGGGTGGCCCGTTCGGTGGTCCGTCCGGTGGCGCGCCCGATCGCTCTGGACGACCGGTGGCGAAGGCCATCAGGCCCGGTCGGCACACCCGTCGCCGGCGGCTTTCAAGGCCAGGCGCACCGCGCGGTCGAGTTCGCCGCGCCGGTAGGGTTTGCTGAGCAACTGGGCACCGGCATCCAGCCGCCCGTGGTGCACGATGGCGTTTTCGGTGTAACCCGAGGTGTAGAGCACGCGCAGGGCCGGGCGCAGGCGCCGCGCGGCGTCGGCCAGCGCGCGGCCGTTCATTCCGCCCGGCATCACGATGTCGGTGAACAGCAGCTCGATGTCGCTGCGTTGTTGCAGCACCGCCATCGCGGCAGGCCCGTCGGCGGCCTCGACCACCTGGTAGCCAAACGAGCGCAAGGCAGCCAGCGCGTAGCTGCGCACGGCTTCATCGTCCTCCACCAGCAGGATGGTTTCGTGGCCACCCGCCACGCCTGCGCCCGCCGTCGGCGCGGTGTCTGTGGTGTGGGCGCCCTGCCAGCGCGGCAGGTACAGCTTGATGGTGGTGCCCTGGCCGGGTTCGGAATAGATGCCGACATGGCCAGCCGACTGCTTGATGAAGCCGTACACCATCGACAAGCCCAGCCCAGTGCCTTTGCCTTTTTCCTTGGTGGTGAAAAAGGGTTCGAAGACACGCGGCAGGTGTTCTGCCGCAATGCCCTGGCCGGTGTCCGACACCGCCAGCATCACGTACTGGCCTGCCACCACGTCGCCGTGGCGCGCAGCGTAGTCGTCGTCCAGGCGCACGTTGGCGGTCTCCAACGTCAACCGGCCTCCACCGGGCATGGCGTCGCGCGCGTTCAGGCACAGGTTGAGCAAGGCGTTTTCCAGTTGCCCGTGGTCCACCAGCGCGGGCCAAAGCCCGGCAGCGCGGATGAGTTCGATCTCGATGTGCTCACCCAGCGTGCGGCGCAACAACGCGTCCATCCCGGCCAGCAACTGGTTCATGTCCAGTGGCTTAGGGTCGAGTGCCTGTTTGCGCGCAAAGGCCAGCAGGCGCTGCGTGAGCTCGGCGCCACGCTGCGCCGCATGGGCGATCGACTGCGCCAGCAGGAGCTGTTCGGCGTCGGCCTGCGGCTGCTCGGCCAGCAGTTCGGCGCTGCCCATCACCACGGTGAGCAGGTTGTTGAAGTCGTGAGCGATGCCGCCCGTGAGCTGGCCGATGGCTTCCATGCGCTGTGCCTGCTGCAGCCGCTGGTTCAGCGCCACGATGTCGGCGCGCTGCTGCTCCAGCGACTCTGCGGTGCCGTTCAGCACCGCCATCAGGTCGCCCAGTTCACCACGCGGCAACGGTGTCGCCACGCGGGCGGACAGGTCACCCCCCGCCAGTTGCTGCGCCATGCGCGTGATGCGCCCCACCTGGCGGCGGATGCTGACCTCCGCCAGCAGCCACATCGCCAGGAACAGGGCTGCTGCCGCAAGCACCAGCAGCACCAGATCCTGGCGAAATCGGCGGTCGGCCTGCGCCACCAGCGCGCTCTTCGGGGCGCCCGCGGCAATGTGCAACTGGGCCCGTGTCATGGCCTCGGAAGAGGCCACGGCCCACACCTGACGTTCGCCACCAGGGCCGTCCACTTCGGTGCTGGAAGCCGCGCGGCTGTGGATGAAGTCAAACAGCGGCGTGCCGGCCATCGACGAGCCCGCGGGGTCGCCGCCGTTCGGCATTTGAGCGCCGCGCGTGCGCGCCAGCACCAAACCCTTGTGATCGAGCATCAGCAACTCGCCGCCGTGTACCGCCAGTTTCTCGTTCTGCACCAGTTTCTGCAGGTTCAGCGAAGCCAGCAACACGAACAACAGCTCACCCTGCCCTGACCGCACCGGGTGCGCCACCTGCAGCACGGCAGTGCCGGTGAGGCGGCCAAACGCTGGCTCGAGCACCACGCCACCGGGCGCACGCAGCGCGGCCTTGAAGTAAGCACGGTCACGCAGGTCGAGATCACGGCCGCTGCGCAGCGAGTCGCAATACAGCCTGCCGTCAGGCTGGATGGTGAGGATGCCGGTGTACTGGGGGTAGGCCTCACGCACTTCAGACAGGAAGGCCGAACAGGCTTCGCGGCTGTTGCCTTGGCGCAGGTCCTGCGCCCGAGCCAGACCGAACAGCAGTTGTGCGGTGCCCTGTATGCGCTCGGAGATGGTGTCGGCCTGCTGCTGGGCGATCAGGGACAGACGGCCCGTGTCTTCGACGATCGCCAGTTCGCGGGCCTGCAAGAACCTGGCAAGCCCCAACAAAGCCGGCAGAAGAACTGCCAGGCCGGCGAGCAGCAGCAAGCGCGCCCGAATGCTCATCGGCGCATCACCCTGCCAAACAGCACATCGCGGGTTGGGCGGAGATTCATCACTCGAGGAACCCGAACCGTCTGTGCATGGTGCAGGAATGCTGGCCAATTGATCTGCGTTTAATGATAAGGCCCTCGGCTGCTGAACCGGGCTGCGCGCTCGCCAGCCCTGGCAGGCCACAATCAGCGCAGGAGGCTACTGATGCCGACAAACCCACCACGGGCTCCCGAACCTGCACGGTTGCTGATCCTGGACGATGATGTCGCCATCGGGCAGTTGCTGGTGTTCGTGGCTCAAAAGGCCGGATATCAGGCGCGCCTGTGTGGCGACCCGGCAGTCTTTTTCGACACGGTGCAGCAGTGGGCACCGACGCACCTGGCCATCGATCTGGCCATGCCTGGCATGCACGGTCTGGACGTGATGCGCCAGTTGGCCGCCAGTGGCTGCACGGCCTGGGTGATCGTCTCCAGCGGCGCTGGAGTTGCCGACATCGACGCAGCGCTGCATCAGGCACAAACGCTGGGCCTGCGCACCGCTGGCGCCTTGATCAAGCCCTTTTCGCTGGCCAGCGTGCGGGCCCTGCTGGCACGGACTGCGCGGGGCCAAGGCTCAGAAACGCCCTGACCCGCGGGGCGCGAACCCGCCTGCCCAAACCGGCTGGCGTCAGCGGCTGTGAACAACAAGCTCCCGCAGCACCCCGATCGTCTTCATTCCGGCGTTGACGGGTCGTCGTCGGCGCCACCGTCGGCCAGTGCCTGGCGCGCCAGTTCTTCATCGCTCAACGGCGGGGCCGACTCCAGCACCGCCAGTTCCTGCAGCATCTCGGGCGTGGCCTGTGCATGGCCCAGCAGCACGTCTTCCAGCGTCGCATGCGCAGCACGGCGTTCCTCGTGATCAACCGGCGACGGGTGCACCACCGAAGGCTCCAAGGCCGGCAGCTTGGAAGCGGCCAGGTCCAGTTGTTCATCGACCAGGCGTGTGAAGGCGTTGTCAGTGGTGGGCTGTGTCATGGTGAGCGAACTCCTGGTTTGGTGCCCCGATGGTCCTCCATCGGGCGCCGAAACACCATCCTGCCGATGGCGATATGTCGACCGCGCGAACGCACCGACTTGGCGGTGGCCGCCGGCTCGAGCTGCGGGAAACCAAGCCAGGGGACATTGCGCTGCAGCGCGTCGGCCTGCTGCAGGCCGTGTTTCAAGCCGACACCGCCCGGGGCGCGCACGCAGCCGGCATGCCGCCGCTCAAGCGGCCTGCCCCGCTGCTGAAAAGTCGAGAAGCACCTTCATGGCCTTGGTGCGATCGCTGGCCAGTTCGAACGCCTGGCGCGCCTGCGTCAGCGGAAAAGCCCGCGTCACCATCGCCGACAGGTCGACACGGCCTTCGTTGATCAGGCGCACCGCCAGTGCAAATTCGGCATGGAAACGGAACGAGCCACAAATGCTCAGCTCCTTGGCCACCACCATGTTCTGCGGGATGCTGACGTCGCCGCCCAGCCCCAGTTGCACCACGGTGCCGCGCGGGCGCATCACTTCCAGCCCGGCGCGCAGCGCCTGTTCGTTGCCCGAACACTCCAGCATCACATCAAAAGTGCCCTTGCGCGTGACCCCGTCAGCGCCGTAGCGCTGCACCCAGTCGCGGTCGCGCGCCACGTTCAGCGTCGTGTGCGCGCCCATCGCGCGCGCCACCACCAGGGTTTCGTCGGTGACGTCAACGGCCACGATCTCGGCAGCGCCGTGCACGCGGGCGGCGGCAATCGACAGGCAGCCGATGGGGCCGCAGCCCGACACCAGCACACGCTTGCCCAGCAGAGGACCGGCGCGCTGCACCCCATGCAGCGCCACTGAAAAGGGCTCTGCCAACGCCGCCAGTTGCAGCGGCACGCCAGGCGTCAGCTTTTCGCACTGCACCGCGTCACACACCAACTGGTTGCGGAAGGCGCCTTCCACGTGCGGGTCGCGCATGGCGCTGCCGTAAAAGCGCATGTCCAGGCATTGGTTGGGCAGGCCCTCCAGGCAATAGACGCAGCGGCTGCAAGGCCGGCTGGGGTTGACGGCGACGCGGTCGCCCACCTGCACCCGCGTCACGCCTGGCGCCACCGCAGCCACCGTACCAGCCACCTCGTGGCCCAGGATCATCGGGCGCTTGATGCGCACGGTGCCGAAGCCGCCGGCATGAAAGTAGTGCAGGTCCGAGCCGCAAATGCCGCCATAGCCCACCTGCACCAGCACCTGGCCGGGGCCCGGTTCACCCGCGTCCTGCTCCACCAGCTGCAGGTCGTCGGGGGCGTTGATCACGAGGCACATGCAGCGCATACGCATGGTTGACAGATCTCCGTGTGTTTTTTGGTGTGATGATTGCGACCTCAATCATCGCATCCCATCACACCCCCGCAGGAGACCCCGCGTGAAGCTCTTTGACCTGACCGGCCGCACGGCCCTGATCACCGGTTCCAGCAAAGGCATCGGCCATGCGCTGGCCGTCGCGCTGGCGGGCGCGGGTGCGCGCGTGGTGCTCAACGCGCGCAACGCCGATGCGCTGGCGCAGGCGCGCAGCCAGCTGGCGGAGCAGGGCTTTGACGTGCACACCGCCGCCTTCGACGTCACCGATGCCGAGGCCGTCGAGGCCGGCGTGGCGCGCGTCGAAGCCGAGGTCGGCGCCATCGACATCCTGGTGAACAACGCCGGCATGCAGCACCGCGGGCCGTTTGCAGAATTCCCGATCGACGCCTGGCACAAGATCACCACCACCAACATCGACAGCGTCTTCCTGGTGGGTCGCGCCGTGGCGCAGCGCATGATCGTGCGCAAGGCCGGCAAGATCATCAACGTGTGCAGCGTGCAAAGCGAGTTGGGCCGACCGGGCATCGCTCCTTACGCCGCCACCAAGGGTGCGGTGAAGATGCTGACCAAGGGCATGGCCATCGACCTGGGCAAGTACGGCATCCAGGTCAACGGCCTCGGCCCGGGCTACTTCAAGACCGAGCTCACGCAGTCGCTGGCGGCCGACGAGGCCTTCACGGCCTGGCTTTCCAACCGCACACCGGCGGGTCGCTGGGGCGAGGTGCACGAACTGGGTGGCGCCGTTGTCTTTCTGGCCTCGGCAGCGTCCAGCTTCGTCAACGGCCACATCCTGTATGTGGACGGTGGCATCACGGCCAGCCTGTAGCCGCCTTTCAACGCAGGGCGGACCACCCCGCGCCCCGCAGCTTTCAGCGTTCAGCCGGCGTTGCTTGCGCCTTGCGCCCGCCGTGCTTGTGCAACCAGGCCGCGAACTCTGCATACCACTGCAGGCTGTTGCGCGGTTTCAGCACCCAGTGGTTCTCATCGGCAAACCACAGCAGCCGCGCATCCACGCCGCGTGCTTTCAGCGTGTTGTAGTAGGCCAGACCGTTGCAGTCGGGCACGCGGTAGTCGCGCGCGCCGTGGATCACCAGCGTGGGCGTGTTCATCTGTGCCGCAAAGGCATGCGGGCTCTGGGCCAGCACGCGCGGCATGTCTTCCCAGAAGTTGGCGGCGAGGTCCTTGGGCCTTTCCGGGTACGAATCGGCACTGAAGGTGGCCACGCGGTCAAACACACCGGCATGGCAGATGGTGGCGCGGTAGCGGCCTTGGGGCCAAGGCGGCAGATGGCCGTTCATCCAAGCCACCAGAAAACCGCCGTAACTGCCGCCCGTGGCGTAGACACGGGTGGCATCGGCCCACGGCTGCTGCAGCAACCAGTCGGTGCCGGCCTCGATGTCCTGCAGTTCCAACTGGCCTTGCCGCCCGACAAGGCTGCGCCTGAAGGCGTGGCCAAAGCCGCTGCTGCCGTGGTAGTTGACCTGCGCCACCACGTGCCCGGCCGCAGCAAGCACATGCGGGTTCCAGCGGTAGCCAAAGGTGTCGCCGGCCGCTGCAAACGGGCCGCCGTGGATGACGTGGGTGATGGGGAACAGGGTTGAACCCTTCTTCGCGCCCTTCTTCGCACCCTTTTTCGCACCCCAGCCGGCGCGCTGCGCCGCGTCGGGGTTGAAGCCCGGGGGAAAAGTCAGCCACATCTGCACGGCGTCGCCAGACGCGGGGTCTGGCGCGCCGCGCAAGGACACCTCGCGCACGGCGCCCAGATCCAGCGCCTGCAGCAGCTCATCGTTGAAGCGCTCAAGCCGCTGCATCGGGCCGCCGCCCGCGCTGGCGTGCACCCGCACCGGGCACAGCGCGCTGTCGGCTGCCACCACCTGCACGCCGGCGGCAAGGTCGAAGCCGTGCACCCATCCGCCCCGGTGCACCACGTCGAACCGGGCCTGGGCCAGATCGTGGCGCCACAGGTGGCAGCGGCCGCGCTCTTCGGCGGTGAAAACCAGCGCGCTGCCGTCGCCGGACCATCGCAGCGGTGCGTTCACGGCGTGGTCCCAGTCGGCCCCCAGCGACTGCCAGCGGGCGGGGCCCTTGGCTGGCACGTCGATCAACACCAGCTGCCCCAGCGCGGTGTGCACACGCCCGACGGGGGCGCCAATGGCGGCGATGCGCTTGCCATTGGGGCTGAAACGCGGCGCGCCGAAGTCCCACCCGGCGTCATGCACCAGCGGGCTGATGCGCCGCGTCTTCAAGTCGACCATCGACAGGGCCAGCGGGTGGGCCAGGCTGCGCTCGGGGGCCGCGTCATGGCAGAACACCACCATGCGCCCGTCGGGACTGGCGTCGTAGCAGGTGTTGCCGTCGTCCTGCCGCGGCAGTTCGACGTCGGTGCCGGCAAAGAGGTCGGTGACACGGCCGCTGGCCAGCTCGAGCACCAGCAGGTGCAGCACGCGGCCCATCGGGACGTTGTGGTCCCAGTAGCGATAGAAGCCCTCGCGCGTGGCGTAGCCGGTCTCCTTGCGCACAGTCCAGGTCTTGTGGCGCCGGTTCTGCTGCAACGTCGTCTGCAGCTCGGGCCAGACCCAGGCCGCGAACAGCACGCGGCGGCCGTCGGGCAGCCACTTGAAGGACTCGATACCGGGGCCGAAGCGGCTGACCCGCCGCGCTTCGCCGCCGTGAGCGCCGATCACGTACAGCTGGGAAGCTTCGTCCTTCACGCCCTCTTGCTCGCGACGGGCGATGAACGCGATGCGGTCCTCTTGCGGCGACCAAGCAGGCTGGCCGTCCTTGCTGCCGCAGCGCGTCAGCTGCCGCGGCTGCAACGCCCCGGTATCCAGCAGCCACAGATGGCTGCTGTTTTCATTCTTGTCGATGTCGGTGGTGGTCACCGAGCACACCGCTTGGCGGCCGTCGGGCGACAGGGCCAGGCTGCCGATGCGGCTGAACTGCCACAGCTTGCGGGAGTCGATGGGATGCTTGCGCTTCATGCCTGAAGTGTCGCAGCCTGAAGGTCGGCTGCGGTTCATGCCCTCCTGTAAGCAGCCGCCGCCAGCGCCGCGGCCTGCGCACTGGCGCTACAACGTTTCCGAGCCGTCGAAGTCCAATTCCACGCGGGCCCCGTTGGGGTCGTGGCTGAACAGCTGCCAGGTGCCGGAGCCAGCTTGTCGACGCAGCTCGTACTTCAAACCCGACGCATCGAGGCGCGCCTTCACCGCCTTCAGGCCACTGGCCGTGAAGGCCATGTGGTCGATGACGCCGGTGCGGATGGCGGGCATGGGGCGGCCCCAATAGATATGCAGCACCGCCTGCGGGTTGCCTTCGGCGTACAGCCAGGCGCCGGCAAAGCCCAGGTCGGGCCGGTCCCCTTCCTTCAACCCCAGCAGGCCGCAATAAAAGGCCAAGGTGGCATCGCGGCTTTCAGCTGCGATGGTGAAGTGGTTCATGCCGTGGATCATGGCGCCCTTCCTTCAGGTCAAGACCAGCTACCCATCGGTCGCGCATGCACCGGGCAAGGCGCCGGCAGGCGCCGGTTCAGGGCCACCGTGCTGGCCTGCAGCCCCGCAAGGCTTCGGGCCTTCAGGCCGCAACCTTGATCTTGGCCTTGTAGGTTCGCGCCTCCGCGCGCTTGGCGCGGGTGGCCGCCACACGATAGGACTCTTCGGCTTCGGCACGCATTTCGATGGCACGCACCAGCGCAGATTCGAAACGCTCCACGGTGTAGGTGTTTTCGGTGCCGATGTAGACGTTGCGCCGCAACGGCTTGTCACCAAATCGCGGAATCAGCACCGCCAGGCTGCAGTCGCGGGTGTGTCCGCCGCGGCGCAAGCGGACCACGGGGCCCGAAATGCCGGGCGGCAGGTTGTTGCTCTTGTTGACGCTGGGTGCGCGTTGCAGCACCGTGGGGGCCGGCATCGACGCGATGCGCTTGAAAAGCTCTTTCGTCGCCAGCGCCAGCGAGGCGGCTGCTCCGCTGCCGTCGTTGGAGTGATCGGAGTACAAGCGCGTGCCCGCATAACGGAGCTGCCAGCCATGGGTGGCGCGGTGGTCGATGCGTTGTATGCCTTGCGGGACTTCAAAGGTCTCGCCGCTGAAGATCACAACGGTGCGTGTTTTCATGCCAAACCTCAAGCGCTGTCAAAAGTCGAAGCCCCCTTTTTGCGGCATCGGGAGTGGCGTTGGTGCCATCTTGTTCCCGATATCTGATGATAGGTCCTCTTGTCGAAGCTGATGATGTTCTCCAGTGTCAGCCGTTGCAACACTCCCGCGTTTGCGGGGTAGCAGGGCGAAGCCAACGGTTGCACACCCACAGCCGCGCACCGCGCGACTGGGCGCCAGCGCGCCAGCGCAACAGCGCACAAGCCTTCGCGAACCAACGCTCAGCGCTGCAATTCCTGGCGCATCGCCGCCATCACGGCCCGGTAGTCAGGTTGTCCGAAGATGGCACTGCCCGCCACGAACGTGTCGGCACCGGCGTCGGCCACGCGGCGGATGTTGTCGACCTTGATGCCGCCGTCCACTTCCAGGCGAATGTCGCGTCCCGACCGCTGTTTTTCGGCGTCGATCAGGCGGCGCACAGCCTCGGTCTTGCGCAGCGCACTGTCGATGAAACTTTGCCCGCCAAAGCCCGGGTTGACGCTCATCACCAGCACGAGGTCGACCTTGTCGATGACCCACGGCAGCACGTCCAGCGGCGTGGCGGGGTTGAACACCAGCCCGGCCTGGCAGCCTTCGGCACGGATCAGTTGCAAGGTGCGGTCCACATGCGCACTGGCGTCAGGGTGGAAGCTGATCAGGTCGGCACCAGCCTTGGCAAAAGCCTGCGCCAAGGCGTCCACCGGCTGCACCATCAGGTGCACATCGATGGGCACCGTGCAATGCTTGCGCAAAGCCTGGCAAACCATGGGGCCAAAGCTCAAGTTGGGCACGTAATGGTTGTCCATCACGTCGAAGTGAATCCAGTCGGCCCCCGCTGCCACCACGTCCTGCACTTCCTGCCCGAGGCGGGCGAAGTCGGCCGAAAGGATGCTGGGGGCGATGCGGTAGGTGCTCATGCGGCAGGATTTTATGAGCCTGCAGGGTTATCCCCAGATGCAGGCAGGCCGGCTCCTAGAATGCAACCCATGTCCAAACCCGAATTCACCTGCGCCGTTCAGGTGCAGTACCTGCCAGAGCAATCGCAGCCGCCTGAGGGGCCCTACGCCTTCGCCTACACGGTGACCATTCGCAACACCGGCGACGTAACGGCACAACTGGTGGCCCGGCACTGGCACGTCACCAATGCCCATGGCAAGGTTGAAAACGTGCGTGGCCTGGCCGTGGTGGGGCATCAACCGGTGCTCAAACCCGGCGAGAAATTCGAATACAGCAGTTGGACACGCATCGACACGCCGCACGGCCAGATGGCCGGCACCTTCTTTTGCATGACCGAAGACGCCCATCCCTTCGACGCCGCGATTCCTGAATTCCAGCTTGTCTACCCGGGCGCACTGCATTGACGCCGGTGCGGCACTGCAGCTGAGGGCGACTTGATGGCCCAGCCCTGGGACCTGAGTGCGCTGATCAACGCCGCTGACGCGCGCGCCAGCCTCGCCGAACGACAACTCTGGCTGGTGCGCCTGATCGAATGGCTGCGCCATGTGCCGCAGCGCAACGGCGCGGGCAGTCTCCTGGCTGCGCGCGATCACGCCGAAGGCGCCGACAGTGGTTCAGGCGACACCACGCCCTGGCCCCTGCGCCGCGTCAAGCTGCTGCTGATGCAGCTGGACAAACAACCGGCGCTGCGCGAACAGATGCAGGCGATGGCGGCGGCGTTCTGGCGCGACATCGATGCACCGGCGTTGTTTGCCGATCTGGGTTTCGGCGCCCGGCGTTCCTTTGCCGCCGAGTTGCTGGCCCGCGTGCAGCTGCGCCTGCTGCCGGGCACCCCCGACACGCGCGACCTCGCAGCACTGTTCAGCCTGCTCTTCGAGCCCGGCGACCGCAGCTGGCTGGCCGCGCTGGACGACGCGACCTGGCAGCGCCTGACCGCACTGGTAGGGCCGGGTGACGCGCCAGCGCGCGCCTTGATGCTGGACGCGGCGACCATTCTGGCCAGTGCCGTGCAGGCTGCCGGCTACAGCCCTTTGCTGCGCCAACGCATGGCGCCCGAGTTGCTGCGCGACGAGCCCTTCCGCCAGCTGTCGCCCGCGGTGCAGGCGGTTCGGCAGGCCACGCTGGAAGGTCGAAGCGAAGATGCGTTGCGCGACGCGGCCTATCTGCGAGCCCTGCTGGACCGCTGCCGCCAGGCGGCGCAAAGCGTGTTGCCGCATCTGGAGGAGTTTGGCGTCTCGGTCAACATCGTGTTCGATCTGGACCAGGTGCTGGACCGCACCGAACGCATCGAGCAGCTGCTGGGCGCCGTGCTGTCACCCGACAACCACGCCGAAACGCACCATCTGCTGCTCGACCTGGTGAACACGCTGCAGGAAGTGCGCGGGCTGCGTGCGCTGTTTGCACGCCACTATTCCTTGCTGGCGCGACAGGTCACCGATCGCAGTGCCGAGACGGGTGAACACTACATCACCCGCACGCGGGCGCAGTGGCTGCAGATGTTGCGCCGTGCCGCTGGCGGCGGCGCAGTGATTGCCGGCACCACGTTCATCAAGTTCTCTCTCGGCGCGCTGGCGCTGTCGGCCTTCTGGGCCGGCATGGCGGCCGGGCTGAACTATGCCGCCAGCTTCGTGCTGGTGATGTTGCTGCACTGGACCGTGGCCACGAAACAGCCGGCGATGACGGCGCCCGCACTCGCCGCCGAGCTGCCAGCCGGGCGCAACGCCAGCGACGACGAGATCGAGGCCTTTGTCGACCGCGTGGCGCAGCTGATCCGCTCACAGGCCGCCGCCATCGTCGGCAACGTCGCGGCCTGTGCCCCGCTGGTGCTGCTGCTGCAGGGCGTGGCCTGGTGGCTTGCGGGCGCGCCGCTGGTGGGCGCCGAGCAGGCCCACCACGTGCTGCACAGCCTGACGTTGCTGGGCCCGACGGTGCTGTTCGCCGCCTTCACCGGCGTGCTGCTGTTTGCCAGTTCATTGCTGGCGGGCTGGGCAGAGAACTGGTTTGTGTACCACCGGCTGGACAGTGCGATCGCCTGGAACCCGCGCATCGTGCAACGCCTGGGCGCAGCCCGCGCCCAACGCTGGGCGCACTGGTGGCGACAGCACGTGTCGGGGCTGGCCGCCAATGTGTCGCTGGGCTTCCTGCTTGGCCTGGCGCCGGCGGTGCTTTCGTTCGTGGGCCTGCCTCTGGAGGTGCGCCACATCACGCTGGCCAGCGGTCAGCTGGCCGCCGCGCTGGGGGCGCTGGGTGTGGGCGTGCTGGCCGAGCCCGCGTTCTGGTGGTGTGTTGCCGGCATCGCGGCCACGGGGGTTTTGAACGTGGGCGTGAGCTTCGGTCTGGCCTTCAGCGTGGCTCTGCGCTCGCGCGGTGTTCAGGTGCAGGTACGCTCACGCATCGTGCGCGCGTTGTGGCAGCGCGCGCGCACCGCACCGCTCAGCCTGGTGTGGCCACCGCGGGACTGAAGCGCGGCCTCAAATTTTTTCGCGCCCTGGTGGGTCGACAGCGGGGTCAGTTGGTGTGGCTACAGCAGCGACCTCCGGCTTGGGAGCCGGGCTTTCGCTGCGGCGCCGGCTCGACATCGTCCACCACACGATGAACACGAACATGCCCAACGCGACGAAGGCTTCCGCAATCAACAACCACATGGCAGGCCCGTTTCAGTTTGGAGGTTCAACAGCAAAGGAGCCATGACTGCGGGTCCCCCGCGGCGTCAAGCCGCCACGACCACACGGCCACGCCCCTGCGTGCGCGCCTCGGCCAGCGCGCGCTCGGCGCGCGCCAGCGTCTGCGCCACGCTTTCGCCCGCGTGATGCTCGGCCAGGCCTGCCGACAGCGTGACGCTCAGCGCCTGCTGCCCATGCAGGATGCGCAACGCGCTCACGCGCTCGTGCAGCCGTTCCAGCCCGCCGCGGGCCAGCGCGGCGCGCGAGTCCGACAGCATCAGCACGAAGTCATCTTCGGCCCAGCGCGACAACACGTCGGCCGCGCGCACCTGGCGCTGCGCTTCGTCGGCCACCGCGCGCAGCACGGCATCACCGACGGCATAACCGTGCGCCTCGTTGATGGGCTTGAAGTTGTCGATGTCCAGCACCGCCAGGCAGAAGGTCTGGCCGGAACGGATGCAGCGCTGGTGTTCCTGCTCCATCAAGGCCAGCATCTGGCGCTTGTTGGCCAAGCCAGTGAGTTCGTCGAGTGTGCTGCCCTCCCGCAGCCGCAGCAGGGCTTGCGCCAAGTCGGTGCGGTGCTGCCTGGATTGCAGCCGAAGCCGGGTGATGCGCACTGAAAGCACAGCCCCCGCAGCCAGCATCGTCGTCATCATCACGAAGTGCCCTATCTCCACCGCCACCAGATACTGGTCGGGCCGCCGGTTGACCATCACCGCCATCACCGCGGCGAACAGCGCCACGGCGTAGGCCACCACCGCCAGCATGTGTCGCGGCGCCAGCACGAACACGCCAAACACCATCACCAGCATCAGCACCGGAAAGACACCGCCGCGCGCCGGCCCACCCAATGCATAGGCTGCGGCACTGCTGGTGACGGCAAAGAACATCTGCTGCGCTGTCAGCGAAGGCTCGGCGCGCGACCGCGTCCAGCCCAGGCGCTGCACGGCAAAGAAGACCACCATGCCGAGCACGTTGATCACCGACCACAGCAATGCCGGCAGTGCGGCCACCACCCCGGCCCAGACGTAGAACTGCATCACCACCACGCTGACCAGCATAACGCCGGCAGCCAGCAGCGTCTGCGACAACCGCAGCCGTTGTGCCGGATCTCGGGTCAGCAGGACATCGATCACTGGGCGCATGACGCTGGGCGGGGGAGGGTGCGGATTCAGGCCGAAAGTCCGGTGGTCAGGCAGTGAGCGTAGCGCACCTTGCCGCAGGCGCAAGCAGCCGGCTGCTGCGAGGGGCCGGACGAGCGCAGCAGCGCCATCGACACGCCCACCGCGCGCCACGCGCGACGCGCTTTCGACGACCGTGGCTAGGCGCTCAGATGGCGCAGCGGCAGCGCTGCGCCCGCTTTCACTTCGCCGAGCGAGAAACGGGTGTGCACGTCCTTCACGTTGGGCAGCTTGAACAACGTGTCCATGGTCCAGCGTGAATAGGCATCGAGGTCGGTTGCCACGACCTGCAGCTCAAACGTGCCCGCGCCGCTGATGTAATGGCAAGACACCACCTCCGGCAGGCCGCGGATGGTGTCTTCCAAAGCCCGCGTGGCCTCGGCATTGTTGCGCTCTGCATCCACACGCACGAAGGCCAGCACGCCCAGGCCGATGCGACGCCGGTCCAGTTCAGCGCGATAGCCGGTGATGTAGCCCTGCTCTTCGAGCCAGCGCACGCGCCGCCAGGTGGGCGCGGCCGACAGTCCGATGCGCGCGGCCAGATCGGTGTTGGACAGCCGGGCGTCGGTTTGCAAGGCCTGCAGGATCGCCACGTCGTAGCGGTCCAGCGCTGCGCCCAGGCGCTCCGCGGAGTCGCCTGACGGCAGCGCTGCGGCAGCCGGCAACTTCTTCAAGGTTTTCCCTGATTCCGATCGTTTTGGCAAGTTTGTTTTTAATCTGGCGATTGCGACGAAAGATGCTTGCGCCAATGCTGCCATTCAAGGCACCAAAAGAAAAGACATACCGTGATCGAAACTCTAAACTGGCCCCCACACGGCACCTGGAAACAGGCACCGTACCCCGCTGACAGACGCGTTGCCAGCCGCGCCCATCTCGGCACCCTACCCAGCACCACGCACCGCACGAGGCCGCCCATGAATGCACCCTTGCCCGATACCGTTCGCCAAGCGCTGGAGACCGCCTCGCTCGACGACAAGTACACGCTCGCCCGCGGCCGCGCTTTCATGAGCGGCGTGCAGGCGCTGGTGCGTCTGCCAATGCTGCAGCGGGCGCGTGACGTCACGGCGGGCCTGAACACCGGCGGCTTCATCAGCGGCTACCGGGGCAGTCCGCTGGGCGCGTATGACCAGTCCCTGATGGCGGCGAAAAAGCACCTGGCGCAGAACCATGTCGTCTTCCAGCCGGGTGTCAACGAAGAGTTGGCCGCCACGGCTGTTTGGGGCACGCAACAATTGGAGCTGTACCCGCAGAGCAAGAAGTACAACGGCGTGTTCGGCATCTGGTACGGCAAGGGTCCGGGCGTGGACCGCTGCAGTGACGTCTTCAAGCACGCCAACATGGCCGGCACCAGCAAGCATGGCGGCGTGGTGGCCATTGCCGGCGACGACCACGTGGCCAAGAGCAGCACCGCCGCGCACCAGAGCGACCACATCTTCAAGGCCTGCGGCCTGCCGGTGTTCTTCCCCAGCGACGTGCAGGGCATCCTGGACATGGGCCTGCACGCCATTGCCATGAGCCGCTTCTCGGGCGTGTGGAGCGGCATGAAGACGATCCAGGAAGTGGTGGAGTCTTCGTCTTCGGTCGTGGTCGACCCCGAGCGCGTGCAGATCGTGATGCCCGAGGACTTCGCGATGCCGCCCGGCGGCCTGCACATCCGCTGGCCCGACGCACCGCTGGAGCAGGAAGCGCGGCTGATGGACTACAAGTGGTATGCGGCACTGGCCTACGTGCGCGCCAACAAGCTGAACTTCAACGTCATCGAAGGCAAGAACGACCGCTTCGGCATCATCGCCAGCGGCAAGGCCTACAACGACACGCGCCAGGCACTGGCCGACCTGGGCCTGGACGACGACACCTGCCGCGCCATCGGGCTGCGGCTGCACAAGGTGAACGTGGTGTGGCCGCTGGACGCCACCATCACGCGCGACTTTGCGCAGGGCCTGCAAGAGATCCTGGTGGTCGAGGAAAAGCGCCAGGTCATCGAGTACCAGATCAAGGAAGAGCTGTACAACTGGCGCGCCGACGTGCGGCCCAATGTGCTGGGCAAGTTCGACGAGGTCGATGGCGACCACTCCGGCGGTGAATGGAGCATGGCCAACCCGAGCCAGAACTGGCTGCTGCGGGCCAAGGCTGACCTGACGCCGGCACTCATCGCCAAGGCCATCGCCAAGCGGCTGAAGAAACTGGGGGTCTCCAGCGACATCAGCGCCCGCATGGACCAGCGGCTGGCCACCGTGGCCGCACGCGAAGCGCAGTTGGCGGCCTTGAAAGTGGACACCGGCGAGCGCATGCCGTGGTTCTGCAGCGGCTGCCCGCACAACACCAGCACGCGCGTGCCCGAAGGCAGCCGCGCCATGGCCGGCATCGGCTGCCACTTCATGGCGGTGTGGATGGACCGCAGCACCAGCACCTTCAGCCAGATGGGCGGTGAAGGCGTGGCCTGGACCGGCCAGGCGCCCTTCAGCAAAGATACGCATGTGTTCGCCAACCTGGGCGACGGCACCTACTTCCACAGCGGCAGCCTGGCCATCCGCCAGAGCATCGCGTCGGGCGTGAACATCACCTACAAGGTGCTCTACAACGACGCCGTGGCCATGACCGGCGGCCAGCCGGTGGGCGAAAGGCCCGAGGGCCACACCGTGCTGCAGATCATGAAGAGCCTGGTCAGCGAAGGCGTGGCCAAGCTCGTGATCGTCACTGACCAGCCCGAGAAGTACGACGGCATAACTCTTGAACGTGGTGTCACTGTTTTTCACCGCGACGAGCTCGACCGCATCCAGCGTGAATTCCGCGAGATCAAGGGCACGACCGTCATCATCTACGACCAGACCTGCGCGACCGAGAAGCGTCGCCGCCGCAAGCGCGGCAAGCTGGTGGACCCCGAAAAGCGCGTCGTCATCAACGAGCTGGTGTGCGAAGGCTGCGGCGATTGCAGCGTGCAGAGCAACTGCCTCAGCGTGGAACCGGTCGAGACCGAATTCGGCCGCAAGCGCCGCATCAACCAGAACAGCTGCAACAAGGACTATTCCTGCGTGAAGGGATTCTGCCCGAGCTTCGTCACCGTCGAAGGGGGTCAGCTGAAGAAGCCGAAGAAGGCGCAGAAAGGTGACTTGAGCGGCCTGCCCGCCATTCCCGAACCCAACTTGCCGGTGCCGGAAAAAGCCTGGGGCATCGTGGTGGGCGGTGTCGGCGGCACGGGCGTCATCACCATCGGTTCACTGCTGGGCATGGCCGCGCACCTGGAAGGCAAGGGCGTCGTCACGCAAGACGCCGGCGGCCTGGCGCAGAAAGGCGGCGCGACATGGAGCCACATCCAGATCGCCAACCGCGTCGATGCCATCTTCACGACCAAGGTCGACACCGCGCAGGCCGACCTGGTGATCGCCTGCGACAGCATCGTCGGCGCCGCCAAATACACGCTGACCGTGATGCAGCAGGGCCGCACCTATGTCGCGCTCAACACCCACGGCACGCCAACGGCGGCTTTCGTCAAGAACCCGGAATGGCAGTTCCCCGGCGGCAACTGCGAAGCCGCCGTGCGCGCGAGCGTGGGTGACGACCTGGTGGGAGCCTTCGATGCCGAACAAGTGGCGGTGCAAATGCTGGGCGACAGCATCTACACGAATCCGCTGATGCTGGGCTACGCCTGGCAAAAGGGGCGCGTGCCCGTCAGCCATGCAGCGCTGATGCGCGCCATTGAACTCAACGGCGTGCAGATCGACAACAACAAGGCCGCGTTCGAATGGGGCCGGCGTTGTGCGCATGACCTGGCTGCGGTGCAGGCGATGTTCAAGGCGCAGCAGGTGATCCAGTTCGTGAAGAAGACGGGCCTGGCCGAGATGGTGGTCAAGCGCGTGGAATTCCTCACCGGCTACCAGGACGCGGCTTATGCAGCGCGTTACCAGGCCTTTGTCGAAAAGGTGCAGGCGGCCGAGCAGCCATTGGGCGGCACGGTACTGACCGAAGCCGTGGCGCGTTATCTCTTCAAGCTCATGGCCTACAAGGACGAGTACGAAGTGGCGCGGCTGCACACCGACAGCGCCTTTACCGACAAGATTTCGGCCATGTTCGAAGGCGACTACAAAGTCGTCCACCACCTGGCGCCGCCGCTGATCGCCAAGAGGAACGAGAAGGGCGAACTCATCAAGCAGCCCTTTGGCCCGTGGATGCGCAGCGCCTTCGGCGTGCTGGCGAGGATGAAAGGTTTGCGCGGCACCGCGCTGGACATCTTTGGTCGCAGTGAAGAGCGCAAGACCGAACG
>JANOZF010000240.1:0-26206 GCA_031429255.1 Rubrivivax sp. | reverse complement strand
CTGCTGGGCCGCATGCCTTCAGCCGTGGGCTACCAGCCGACGCTGGCCGAAGAAATGGGCCGCCTGCAAGAGCGCATCACGTCGACCAAGGTCGGTTCGATCACGTCGATCCAGGCCGTGTACGTACCGGCCGACGACCTGACCGACCCGTCGCCTGCCACCACGTTTGCCCACTTGGACGCCACCGTGGTGCTGAGCCGTGACATCGCTTCGCTGGGCATCTACCCCGCGGTCGACCCGCTGGACAGCACCAGCCGCCAGGTCGACCCCAACGTGGTGGGCCAGGAACACTACGAAACCACCCGCGCCGTGCAGCAGACGCTGCAGCGCTACAAGGAACTGCGCGACATCATCGCCATCCTGGGCATGGACGAACTGAGCCCCGAAGACAAGCTGGCCGTGAGCCGTGCGCGCAAGATGCAACGGTTCCTGAGCCAGCCGTTCCACGTCGCTGAAGTGTTTACCGGCAGCCCGGGCAAGTATGTGCCGTTGAAAGAAACCATCCGCGGCTTCAAGATGATTGCTGCCGGTGAATGTGACGCGCTGCCTGAGCAGGCGTTCTACATGGTGGGCACCATCGACGAGGCGTTTGAGAAGGCCAAGAAGATGAATTGATCAAGGGCGACATTACCTTCTCCCTCTCCCTCAGGGAGAGGGTTGGGGCGAGGGTGAAATGCCCGAACGCCTGTTCAGTGCTGGACCTGATCCGACATTTACCCTCACCCCAACCCTCTCCCTGGGAGGGAGAGGGAGCAAGACCCCGAGGAACCCTGCATGGCCACCATTCACGTCGACGTTGTCTCCGCCGAAGAAAGCATCTTCAGCGGCGAAGCCAAGTTCGTTGCCCTGCCGGGTGAGAACGGCGAGCTGGGCATCCTGCCGCGGCACACGCCGTTGATCACGCGCATCAAGGCCGGCGCGGTGCGCATCCAGCGTGCCGACAACGGGGCGGAAGAGTTTGTCTTTGTCGCCGGCGGCATTCTGGAAGTGCAGCCGGGTACCGTCACGGTGCTGGCCGACACCGCCATCCGCGGCAAGGACCTGGACGAAGCCAAGGCCACCGAAGCCAAGAAACAGGCCGAAGAGGCGATGAAGAACGCCAAGAGCGACATCGACCTGGCCGCGGCGCAAAGCGAATTTGCCACCATGGCCGCGCAACTGGCGGCGATCCAGAAGCTGCGCCGCAAGTAACCGCCGCCGCCCGGCCCCCAGCCGGGTTTGGTCTTGCCAGCGAACCCGCCCCGCCGATCGGCGCGGCGGGTTTTACTCTTGCGCGCTGGCCCAGGCGTGGAAGAATCCGGATGCAGCGGCCTCGGCATACCCCAGGGCCCGTAGAGACCGGCTGCCCTGTCCATAGACACCCGAACCACTGTCTCGCCGCTTTATCTGCTGGAGCGCTTTGACGTCGGCATCGTGCAACTGGATACAGAGCGGCGGGTGGTGGGCATGAACGACTGCGCGCGCCGCATGCTGCCGATGGACCAGATGCAGTCGTTTGACCGCATGGTCTTGAACTTTCACCCCGAGCGCTCGCAGCCCAAGGTGGAGTTCCTGCTCGACCAGTCTGCCGTGCGCCCAGTATCCAACCCGCCGCCTATGACGATGATCATCAACATCCCGGAGCGGGTGCTGCTGATCAAGGTTTCGCGGACGGCTGTCGGACTGGCATATCACCGTGCCCGAGCTCGGCACGTTGAAGGCGCGCCATGTGCCGGCGGTGCTGCTGACCAGCAACGGCACGCGTGAACTCAGCGACGCCTTGCGCCGCCGCGGCCTGTACCACTGGCTGGACTACCCCACGCTGGCGCGCGAGATCGCCATCTTGCGCAGCACGCTGCCCGGCGCCGAAATGGCGCTGGTGGAACAGGCCGTGGCCTTCGTGCAGCGCCTGCGCAAGCTGGACCTGGGCAAGACCCCCGGTGTGGCCGAAACGCTGGACTGCGTGCGCGCGCTGCAACGGCTTGCGCTGGCGCTCTGGACACCGCGCTGCCGTCGGCGCCTGAAGCCGTCGGCGCCGAAGACGACGCGGCAGCCGAACCCCGCGCGCAAGGCGGCGCCAGCCGCACCGAAGCGCTGCACGACCGCAGCCTGTCGCAGTGGCTGCCACAAGACCTGACGCAACTGCAGCGGCTGGCAGACCGCATCGCGCAGCGCCCGCGTGCGCGCCTGACGCGGCGCTGGCACGACCACGCACGCGGCGCGCGGCTGAACGTGCACCGCACGCTGCGCGCCAGCCTGCGCACCGGCGGCGTGCCCATCGCCCCGGCCTGGCGCCAGCCGCGGCGCGAGAAGCCACGCGTCTTCATCCTGGTGGACGTGAGCCGTTCGATGGAAACCCACGCGCAGCGCCGTGGCCCCTTTCGTCACCGACAACCGCCGCTACCGCGTCGACATCGATACCCTCGAAGCCCTGCAGCGCTTTGCAGCCGACACCGGTCACACCCTGCGCTGGCCGGCCGCTTTGGCGCCGGCACGACTGCCGCCGCGCTGCAGTGGTTGCGGCCCACGCCCATCGGGCTGCATCGCTGTGACCAGGCGCCGGCGTTGAACCCGCTGCGGGTGCGCATCTTCAGCGCGCTGCGCGCCACGCAACTGCATGCGCGCAGGCAGGCGCCGGGTGCCTTCTTCGCCAGCGATGACGACCTGCTGGGGCGCGTGAAGTTGCCGGAGTGGCAGGCCTTGGTCGGCTTTATCGTCGGCAACCTGCGTGACACCGTCAGCGCAGCCAACCGCCAAGCCTGGCTGGAGCGGCGCCCGACAGTTCGCCGTGATGCAGCAGAGGCTTGAACTCGACATTCAGCCCCCACTCGCGGCCTTCTCCTACACCGGCACGCGCCCCACGCTGCCGCACCGACCGCGGAGCGCGAGTTAGGCTTGAGGTCAACATTGATGACTGGAGTCCAAGTGAACATCCTGATGGTCCTGACATCGCACGACAAGCTGGGCAACACCGGCAAGAAGACGGGCTTCTGGCTCGAGGAATTCGCCGCGCCGTACTACGTCTTCAAGGATGCCGGCGCGACGCTGACGCTGGCCTCCCCGCTGGGTGGTCAGCCCCCGCTGGACCCGGCCAGCGATGCCCCCGATGCCCAAACCGCCGACACCGCGCGCTTCAAGGACGACCCTGCCGCACAGGCCGCGCTGGCCAGCACGGTGCTGCTGTCGACGGTCAAGGCGAGCGACTTCGATGCCGTCTTCTACCCGGGCGGCCATGGCCCGCTGTGGGACTTGGCCGAAGACAAGTCCTCGATCGCCCTGATCGAAGCCCTGCATGCCGCCGGCAGACCGGTGGTCGCGGTCTGCCATGCCCCGGCCGTGCTGCGCCATGCCAAGTCGGCCGACGGCTCGCCGCTGGTTGAGGGCAAGACTGTGACGGGCTTCAGCAACAGCGAAGAGCGTGCCGCGAGGCTGACCGAGGTCGTGCCCTTCCTGGTGCAGGACATGCTGGTCGAGCTCGGCGGTCGCTACAGCTGCGTCCCGGACTGGCAGCCGCATGTGCTGACCGACGGCCAGCTGATCACAGGCCAGAACCCTGCTTCTTCGGCCCCGGCCGCGCACGCGCTGCTGGCCCGCATCCAGAGCCGCTGAGCGGCTGCACCCCTCACATTCCTCGGAGAGCACAAGATGGCCTACGCCAGCACCAACCCCTACACCGGCCAGATCTTGCAAAGCTTCGACGAGATCGACGATGCGGCGCTCGACGCCCTGCTGCAGTCTGCCCAGACCTGCTTTATGACGCAGTGGCGAGACACCGGTTTCGCGCAGCGCCGGGCGGTGCTGGCGCGTGCGGCGGTACTGATGCGCGAACGCGCGCCGCAGCTGGCCGAGCTGATCACGCTGGAAATGGGCAAGTTGCTCGCGCAGAGCCAGGGCGAAGTGGCGCTGAGCGCGGCCATCCTGGACTACTACGCCGAGCACGCCGAGGCCTTCCTGGCGCCCGAGACCCTGGTCACGCCCAAAGGTCGGGCCGTCGTCGAGAGCAGTCCGCTGGGCGTGTTGCTGGGTGTCGAGCCCTGGAACTACCCCTACTACCAGATTGCTCGCTTTGCCGCCCCCAACCTGATGGCTGGCAACGTGGTAATGGTCAAGCATGCGTCCAACGTGCCTCAGTGCGCGCTGGCCTTTGCCCAGCTGATGCATGACGCGGGCCTGCCCGATGCGGCCTACATCAACCTCTTCATCAGCACCAACCAGGTGGGCCGGCTCATCGACGACCCACGTGTGCGCGGCGTGGCCCTGACCGGGAGTGAAGCCGCCGGCGCCGCCGTCTCTGCCCGCGCCGGCAAGAACCTGAAGAAGTCGACGCTGGAGCTCGGTGGCAGCGACGCCTTCATCGTGCTCGAAGATACCGACATGGCGCTGGCGCTGAAGCATGCTGTGGCTGGCCGCATGGGCAACTCGGGCCAGGCCTGCACGGCGTCCAAGCGCTTCATCGTCGTTGAAGCCGTGGCCGACGCCTTCCTGGACAGGTTCCAGACCGCGCTCACGGCCTTCCTGCCCGGCGACCCGATGGACAAGGCCACGACGCTGGCGCCGCTGTCCAGCCGCGCTGCGCTGGACGGGCTGGTCGAACAGGTCGAAGTGGCCGTGGCCCATGGCGCGCGCCTGCTGATGGGTGGCCAGCGCATCGCCGGGCAGGCAGGTGCCTTCATGCAGCCGACCGTGTTGACCGACATTGATGCGGCCAACCCAGCGTACCGGCAGGAATTCTTTGGCCCGGTGGCGCTGTTCTTCCGTGTCGCCGACGAGGCGGCGGCAGTGGCACTGGCCAACGACTCGCCCTTCGGCCTGGGCGGATCTGTCTTCACGAAGGACACCGAGCGCGGCCAGCGGGTGGCCCGCGCCCTCGACACCGGCATGGTGTTCGTCAACAGCGCCGCGGTGTCGTCGCCCGAGCTGCCCTTCGGCGGCGTCAAGAACTCGGGCTACGGCCGCGAACTGTCGGCAGCGGGCATCCTGGAGTTCGTGAATCGCAAGCTCATTCGCGTGGCCTGAGCGGGGTCGTTCCAACGGGGTGGTGGCTGCCGACCATTTGGCCGCCCCAGCCCGGAGGTCATCCCCTTCAACGGCCCCTTCCGACGCCCGGCAAACAACCGCTTGGCCGTATCCTGCCGCTTTGCCGCCAGCCCCGGAGAACCAGGACCCATGAGCAAGAATGGCAACAAGTCAGGCGGCGCTGCCGCAGTCAAGCCCGGCAAGGACAAGCGCTTGGGCAAGGACGAGTACTACGAACGGCTGGCGCTGCTGGAGCTGGAGCTCAACCAGATGGCCAACTGGGTGCAGCAGACGGGCCAGCGTGTGCTCGTCATCGTCGAAGGGCGTGACACGGCGGGCAAGGGTGGCGTCATCAGCGCCATTGCCGACACGCTGAACCCGCGCCAGTGCCATGTGGTGGCGCTACCCAAGCCCACCGAGCGCGAGCGCACGCAGTGGTATTTCCAGCGCTACGTGCAGCACCTGCCGGCGGCCGGCGAGATCATGCTGTTCGACCGCAGCTGGTACAACCGCGCCGGTGTCGAACGGGTGATGGGCTTCTGCACCGAGGCCGAAACGAATGCCTTTCTGAAGCAGGCGCCGGCTTTCGAGAAGCTGCTCGTCGACGACGGCATCCTGCTCTTCAAGTACTGGCTCACGGTGGACCAGGCACAACAGGAAGAGCGCTTCGCCGAACGTCTGCAAGACCCGCTGAAACGCTGGAAGCTCAGCCCGATCGACCTGAAGGCACGCGAGAAATATGCCGACTACACCACCGCGCGCCACGCGATGCTGAAAGCCACGCACACCGACCAAGCGCCGTGGACGCTGGTGAATTTCAACGACCAGCGGCAGGGGCGCTTGACCCTCATCCGCCACCTGCTGGATGCGCTGCCCGACCACGCGCTGCCCACCCAGACGATGGAGTTCCCGCCGCTCGGCGGTGAACTGCTGAAAGAGCAGTTCAAGGGTGGCCTGAAGCCGATCTGAGCGTGGCCCGCTCTCGCGCGAACTCGCGCACGAACCGGCGCTGGTCTTCGGTCTCGGGTGTGTGCGGCGCCAGCACACGTTGGTGCACCACCTGCCATTTGCGCAGCAGCAGCGCCAGCGCCTCGTCGCCAGCCAGGCCCTGGTTCACCAGCAGACAGGCGGCCACGGTGCCGGTGCGGCCGATGCCGGCGCGGCAATGCAGGTAGACCAGACCGCCTGAGGCCACGGTGGCCTCGATGTCGGCCAGCGTCGCGCGCAGGCTGTCGATGGTTGGAATGCCGAAGTCGGTGATGGCGTGGCGCGAGTACCGCGCCGGTGTGGCGTCGTAAGCCTGCACCGGCTCGCCCGGTGCCGTGAGGTCGACGAAATGCGTCACGCCGGCCTGCAGCAAGCGCACGGCCCCCAGGGCGCCCGGGTGCTGCCCGGCCAGCACCGCCCCTTCGGCCAGCCAATAGCAGTTGCCATGCGGGCGGTCCAGTGCGTCACCGGCGCAAAGGTAGGGCTGGGATGGGCTCATCGCGCGCCGCCGCTCAGACGGCAGCAGCCTGGGCCATGGTGCCCGCTGGCCCGCATGCCATCCGCTGGGTGCTCAGTGCGCAAGGATCTTCGACAGGAAGTCGCGCGTGCGGTCGGTGCGCGGGTTGTTGAAGAACTCGGTGGGTGTGTTCTCTTCGACGATCTGGCCCTGGTCCATGAAGATCACGCGGTCGGCCACCGACTTGGCAAAGCCCATCTCGTGCGTCACGCACAGCATCGTGATGCCCTGCCCGGCCAGCTCGATCATCACGTCCAGCACCTCGTTGATCATTTCCGGGTCCAGCGCCGACGTGGGCTCGTCGAAGAGCATGATCTTCGGCGTCAGGCACAGCGCGCGCGCAATGGCCACGCGCTGCTGCTGGCCACCCGACAGCTGCAGTGGGTACTTCAGTGCCTGCTCGGCAATCTGCACGCGGCGCAGTTGCTGCATGGCGCGCTCTTCGGCTTCCTTCTTCGGCACCTTGCCCACCCACATCGGCGCCAGCGTCAGGTTGTCCAGCACGGTCAGGTGCGGGAACAGGTTGAACTGCTGGAACACCATGCCCACCTGGCGGCGGATGGTCTCGATGGCTTTCACGTCGTCGCTGAGCTCCACGCCGTCCACCACCAGCCGGCCCTGCTGGTGTTCCTCGAGCCGGTTGATGCAGCGGATGAGCGTGCTCTTGCCCGAACCCGAAGGGCCGCAGATGACGATGCGTTCTCCCTTGGCCACGCGCAGGTTGATGTCGCGCAGCACGTGAAAGTCGCCGTACCACTTGTTGACGGCATCGAATTCGATCAGCGGCGCAGCACCGGGTGCCGGGCCCGAGGCCGGGGCTGAACCTGGGGCTGAACCTGGGGCAGTCGCTTGGGCGGTCATGTGCGTCTCGTTCCGGTGTTCAGGTGTTGTTCCAGCCAGCGGCTGTAGCGGCTCATCGCGAAGCAGGCCACGAAGTAGATGCCGGCCACGAAGAGCTGGCCTTCCAGGAAGAACTTGCGCCAGTTGGCGTCGCCCAATGCCAGCTGCACCGCGCCGGTCAGGTCGTACAGGCTCACGATGGTGACCAGCGAGGTGTCCTTGAAGGCACCGATGAAGGTGTTGACCATCGCCGGCACCACCATGCGCAGCGCCTGCGGCAGCACGATGGTGCGTTGCGTCTTCCAGTACGACAGGCCCAGCGACTGCGCCGCTTCCACCTGGCCCTTGGGCAGCGCCTGCAGGCCGCCGCGCACCACCTCGGCCAGGTAGGCGGCGCTGAACAGCGTCATGCCCACCAGCACGCGCGCCAGCACGTCGATGGTGCTGCCCTGCGGCATGAACAGCGGCAGGATGAAGCTGGCCATGAAGAGCACGCTGATCAGCGGCACGCCGCGGATCAACTCGACAAACAGCACGCACAGCGTGCGGATGGCCGGCAGGTGCGACTGCCGCCCCAGCGCGATCAGCACCGCGAGTGGAAACGACACCACCAGGCTGACGGTGGACAACAGCAGCGTCAGCGGCAGGCCACCCCACTGCGCGGTTTCAACCGGAGTGAGGCCGAACACGCCACCGCGCATCAGCACGAACAGCAGCGCAAACACCAACAGCCATGCAAAGGCCAGGGCTGGGCGCCAGAAGCGGCGCAGGCAACTGCACACCAGCAGCGTCACCAGCAACACGCAGGCCAGCAGCGGACGCCACTGCTCGGCAAACGGGTAGCGGCCGAAGATGATCAGGCGGCCCTTTTCGGCCACCACACCCCAGCACGCGCCCATGCCATGCGCCTGGCGGCAGGCGGCGTTGTCGGCCGTGGGCACGGCATACCAGACGGCCCACTTCCACAGCGGCGGCAGCAGCAAGGCCAGCACCAGCAGCACGGCCACCGTGAGCGCGGTGCTGCCCATGCTGCCGAAGAAGTTGTTGCGCAGCCAGCGCACGAGGCCGGTTTGGGCACGCGGTGGCGGCCGGCTGGCGACGGCCACGAATGCGGCCTGCTGCAGGGTATTGATCGCGTCGCTCACGCTAGCGGTCCTTCAGCCGCGCACGGCTGTTGTACAGGTTCATCAAGGCCGAGGTGATGAGCGACAGCGTCAGGTAACAGGCCATCACCAGCGCGATGCATTCGATGGCGCGGCCGGTCTGGTTCAGCGCGGTGGCGCTGATCGACACCAGGTCAGGGTAACCCACGGCCACCGCCAGCGACGAGTTCTTGGTCAGGTTCAGGTACTGGCTGGTCAGCGGCGGGATGACGACGCGCAGCGCCTGTGGCAACTGCACCAGCCGCAACGACAGCCCACGCGACAGGCCCAACGAGGCCGCGGCCTCGAGCTGCCCGTAGGCCACCGACTGCACGCCGGCGCGCACCACCTCGGCGATGTAGCCGGCGGTGTAGACGGTCAGGCCCAGCAGCACGGTCAGGTATTCGGGCGTCACGGCGCCGCCGCCCACGACGTTGATTTCGGTCTTCTCGGGGATGTCCAGCCCCGACGGCGCACCGCCGGCCAGCCAGCCAATGAACCCGCCCACCAGGAGCATCAGCAGACCCGGCACGAACACCGGCCAAGCACGGCCGGTGGCCTCGAAACGCAGCCGGGCTGCGTGGCGCCAAAACACCGCCGCCGCGACGCCTGCCGCCACGCCTGCCACCGTGCCCCAGTGCCCAGGCGCCCACACCGGCAGCGCAAATTGCAGGCCGTTCTTGCTGAAGAAGGTACCGGGCAGCGGGCGCAGCGCTTCTTCGATGGGCGGCAGGAACTCGGTGAGCGCAAAGTACCAGATGAAGAGCTGCAGCAGCAGCGGGATGTTGCGAGTGGTCTCCACATAGGCGCCACACAGGCTGCGCACCAGCAAGTTGCGCGACAGCCGCCCCACGCCCACCAGCGTGCCCAGCACGGTGGCCAGCACGATGCCCACCAGCGCCACGCGCAGTGTGTTCGACAGGCCCACCAGGTAGGCCTTGCCGTAGCTTTCGGCGCTGTCGAACGGGATGATGCTTTCGCCGATGGCGAAGCCGGCCGGCTGCGTGATGAAGTCAAAGCCGCTCTGGATGCCGCGCGCACGCATGTTGGCCAGCGTGTTCGACATCAGGTAGGCCGCCGCCGCGGCCAGCAGCAACACCGCCACCACCTGGTACACGGTACCGCGGAAGGCCTGGCTGCGCCAACTGAAGCGGCGTTTCGGCGGCGGTGGGCGTTCGGACATCAGGGGGCGAAGCAACTACAGGTTGATAAGCACGCAGTGGCGGCCGCAGGCCCGCCACACCTTCCAGTGACCGCCGCGGAACCGGCTATGCCGGGCCGCCAGCGGTGCCCCCCTGGGGGGCTGAGGCCGGACGCGATGGGTCCAGTGGACCCGTCGCGCCTGCCGAAGAGCTAAGCCCCTGGCTTGGCGCGCTCTGCAAGACGGCGGCCGCAGGCCGCATTGGGGGGGGGTCAACGAATCGGCGGCGCGTACATCAGGCCGCCCTTGTTCCACAGGTTGTTGACGCCGCGCGGCAGCTTCAGGGCGCTCTTGGGCCCCACGTTGCGCTCGAAGATCTCGCCGTAATTGCCGGTGGCCTTGATGGCGCGGTAAGCCCAGTCCTTGTCCAGCCCCAACAGCTTGCCGGTGTCTTCGCTGGTGCCCAGGATGCGCTGCACCACGGGGTCCTTGCTGTCGGCCTTCATCTGGTCGACATTGGCCTGGGTGATGCCGTATTCCTCGGCTTCAAGCAGTGCAAACACGACCCACTTGACGATGGTGAAGAACTCGTCGTCGCCGCGCCGCACGCTGGGGCCCAGCGGTTCCTTGCTGATCAGGTCGGGCAGGATCAGGTGGTCGTCGGGGTTGCTGGCTTCCTTGTTGCGCACGCTGGCCAGGCCCGAGGCGTCGGTGGTGTAGGCCTGGCAGCGGCCGGCGAAATAGGCCTTGTTGGTGGCTTCCTGGGTGTCGAACACGACGGGCTTGATGGCCAGCCCGGCGGCCTTCGAAAAGTCGGACAGGTTCTTTTCGGTGGTGGTGCCGCTTTGCACGCACACGGTGGCGCCCTTCAGCTGCTTGGCACTGGTGATCTTGGTCTTCTTGGGCACCATGAAGCCCTGGCCGTCGTAGTAGGTGACGCCGGTGAAGGCCATGCCCAGCGACGCGTCGCGGGTCAGCGTCCACGTGGTGTTGCGCGACAGCAGGTCGATCTCGCCGCTTTGCAGCACGGCAAAACGCTGGCTGGCATTCAGCGGCACCCATTTCACCTTCGCGGCGTCACCCATCACGGTGGCGGCCACCGCCTTGCACACATCGACATCGAGCCCGGCCCACACGCCCTGGCTGTCGGCGGCTGAAAAGCCCGGCAGGCTGGGGTTGACGCCGCAGACGAGTTGGCCGCGCGCCTTCATCGCGTCGATGGTCTTGCCGGCCATGGCTGGCGCCGTGGTCAGCGTGGCGGCTGCGAAAAGCGTGGCCGCAGCCAGGCGGGAAAGGGGGTTCTTGAGCATGGGGTTCTCCTGTGGAGTTGGAATGGGTGCGCCACGCTTCACGCGGGCGCTTCGTGTCGGTGCACCAAAAGCGGCGGTCGAAGCGGCCTGAACGCTACCCGCATACCCATCAAGCAGCAACTGTGCCTATCCCTGACGCGGCGGCGCCTGAAACGCCGTCGGCCGCGCCGTGGGTTGCGTGCCTGGCGGGATCGGACAGCAGCATCGAAGCGCTGTTTCGACCGTTCAGCGGCCGGTTGCAGCCGCCAGGCCGGCCACGCGGCTGGCCAGCGCGCCGTCGAGCATGGGCCAGTCGAAACGCCAGTTCCAGTTGCCTTGTGCCGTGCCGGGCCGGTTCATGCGGTGCTCGCTGCCCAGGCCCAGCAGGTCCTGCAGAGGCGCCAACGCCATGCGCGCCACCGACGTGTAGGTGCTGCGCAGCAGCGCCCACGCGATGTCGTCGGCGCCGGTGGCGCCGGTGTAGGTGCAGACACGCATGCGCTGCTCGGTGGTGGCGCTGTCCCAGAAGCCGCGCACGGTGTCGCTGTCGTGGGTGCTGGTGTAGGCCAGGCCATGCGGCACATGGTGATGGGGCAGGAAGGGGTGGTTGCCGTCGTGGCCCAGGAAGGCTTCGTAGACGATGCGCATGCCCGGCAGGCCAAACCGTTCGCGCAGCGCCACCACGTCGGGCGTGATCAGGCCCAGGTCTTCGGCGACGATGGGCAGTGGCGCGTCGGGGTCGCCGCCATCGACAGTCAGCGCCGAGCGCAGCGTCTCGAACAGCGCGAGCCCTGGTGCGGCCACCCAGCGGCCTTCACGCGCCGTGGGCGCGCTGGCGGGCACTTCCCAGCAGCCGGCAAAGCCGCGGACGTGCTCGCTGCCCTCCACGCCGCCCAGTTCCAGCGCGCGCTGCAGGCGGGCCTCCCACCAGTCGAAGCCCTCGTCCTGCATGCGCTGCCAGCGGTACAGCAGGTTGCCCCAGCGCTGCCCGTCGGGGCTGTAGCCATCGGGCGGCACGCCGGCCACCACGGTGGGCTGGTGCTGTGCGTCCAGCCAGAACAGGTCGGGGCGCGACCAGACGTCGACACTGTCGTGCGCCACGAAGATGGGCAGGTCGCCCATCAGTTGCACGCCGCGGCGGTGGGCGTGGCGGCGCAACGCCTGCCATTGCTGATCGAAACACCATTGCACGAAGGCATGGGTGGTGATGGCCTGTGCGTGCTGCTGGCGGGCTGCGGCCAGCGCGGCCGGGTCGCGTTGCGCCAGCGCCGCCGGCCATTGCCACCAGGGCAGGCCGCCGTGGGCGTCCTTGATGGCCGCGAACAGCGTCCATTGGGGCAGCCACTGGGCCTGCTCCGTGCACCAGCGTGCGAACGCATTGCGCTGCGGTACCAGCGCCTTGGCGAAGAAGCCGGTGGCGGCTTCGCACAGCCGCTGCCAGCGCCAGCGCGTGGCAGCGCCGTAGTCGGCGCGCGACTGATCGAAGGCGGGTGCTTCATCGGCCGCCAGCCAGCCCGTGGCCTCCAGTGGTTCCAGCGCCACCATCCAGGCGCTGCCGGCAAAGGCCGACGGGCTTTGATAGGGTGAATCTCCCGGCCCCACGGGGTTGACCGGCAGGGTCTGCCAGACCTTCTGGCCAGCGCTGGCCAGCCAGTCGACAAAGCGCCAGGCCTGCGGTCCCAGGTCGCCCAGACCGTGCGCGCCGGGCAGGCTGGTGATGTGCAACACCACGCCGGCGCTGCGTTGCATCAGCAGTGGCGCAGGTGTTCTTGAAGGCACGACGGCGGGTGATGACACGGAGGCGTGCGGCTGATTAGGGGTGTAGTAATGCTACAGCCGAGGGCTCAGAAAGACCGCGGTTCCCTGCTGAACGGGTGGGAGAACGCCCATTGTTCGTGCTCGGTGCCCCTTGTATATTGAATACATCGATCCGGGCAACGTGGGCCCGGGCAGCGTGGAGCAAGCCTCGTGGCCGAAGTCAAACTGTCCCAGGTCAGCAAGGCCTACGGCGACGTCAAGATCCTCAAGGGCATCGACCTCGAGATCCGCGATGGCGAGTTCATGGTCTTCGTCGGCCCCAGCGGTTGCGGCAAGAGCACGCTGCTACGCACCATCGCCGGCCTTGAAGACATTACCGAGGGCGAACTGCGCATCGGCGGCGTCGTGGTCAACGACGTGCCGCCGGCCGAACGCGGCATCAGCATGGTGTTCCAGAGCTATGCGCTGTACCCGCACATGAACCTGTTCGACAACATGGCCTTCGGGCTGAAGCTGGCGAAGATGCCCAAGGCGGAGATCGACAGCGCCGTCAACAGCGCCGCCAAGATCCTGCACATCGACCACCTGCTGCAGCGCAAGCCCAAGGACCTGTCGGGCGGCCAGCGCCAGCGCGTCGCCATCGGCCGCGCCATCGTGCGCAAGCCCGAGGTGTTCCTGTTCGACGAGCCCTTGTCCAACCTGGACACCGCGCTGCGCGTGAAGATGCGCTACGAATTCGCCAAGCTGCACGAGCGGTTCTTGACGACCATGGTCTACGTCACGCACGACCAGGTGGAGGCGATGACGCTGGCCGACCGCATCGTCGTGCTCAACGCCGGCCGCATCGAGCAGGTGGGCGCGCCAATGGAGCTGTACGAACACCCGTGCAACCTCTTCGTGGCCGGCTTCATCGGCAGCCCCGGCATGAACTTCATCGACGCCGTGGTGCTGCAGGCCGGCAGCGCGGGCGCCACCGTCAAGCTCGGGGGCGGGGAGACCATCCGTTGCGCGGTGGACGCGTCCGGCGCCCAGCCTGGCGACAAGGTCAAGCTCGGTGTGCGGCCCGAACACCTGCGCGCCGGTGTGGCCGACAACGCGCTGCACACCACCGTCACGTTCGTCGAAAGCCTGGGCAGCATGACCTACGCCTACTGCAGCAACGCGGGTGTGGACGACGTCATCACCTGCGCCGTCGAAGGCGACCGCCCCGTGGCCAGCGGGGCGGCGCTGCCGCTGTCGGTGCCGCTGGAAAAGGCCTACCTGTTCAACGCCGAAGGCCGCGCTTTCAGGCGCTTGGTGGCACAGCCGCAGGCCCATGCGGCTTGACGGCGTGGCGGTCGGCGCGCTGTTCGTCCTGGGCCTGAGCCTGGGCGTCGGTCTGGCGCAGGCGCAAGCGGTGCCGGGCCTGCTGGTCTGGATCAACGGCGACAAGGGCTACAACGGGCTGCAGAAGGTGGGCGATGCGTTCACGCGCGACAGTGGCGTCAAGGTCGTGGTGCAGCACCCCGAAGGCGCGCCCGACAAGTTCCAGGCCGCGGCTGCCGCGGGCAAGGGCCCGGACATCATGTGCTGGCCGCATGACCGCGCCGGCGAATGGGCCAAGTCGGGCCTGATCGTGCCAGTGCGGCCGGCCAAGCGCATCCGCGCCGAGATCGACGAATCGTCCTGGGCGGCATTCACCTACCGCGGCCAGACCTGGGGCTACCCGCTGGCCATCGAGGCCGTGGGGCTGATCTACAACAAGGCCTTGGTGCAGACGCCGCCCGAGAGTTTCGATCAGGTGATCGAGATGGACCGCAAGCTCAAGCCGCAGGGCAAGAGCGCCATCTTGTGGGCCTACAACAATTCGTTTTTCAGCTGGGGCCTGTTGGCCGGCCCCGGTGGTTTTGTCTTTGGCCGCGATGCCAAGGGTGAGCTCGACCCCCGCGTGGTGGGCGTCAACAACGAAGGTGCGCTGCAGGGTGCGCAGATGATCGACCGCCTGGTGAAGGACGGTCAGATGCCCAAGGGTGCCCGCTACGCCGAGATGGAAGGCGCCTTTGCGCGCGGCCAGGTGGCGATGATGATCAACGGCCCCTGGGCCTGGGACAACGTGCGCAAGGTCGGCATCGACTTCGGCGTGGCGCCCATTCCGTCCATCGCCGGCAAGCCCGGCAAGCCCTTCGTCGGCGTGCTCGGCTGCATGATCACCGCCCCCAGCAAGGCCAAGGACGTGGCGCGTGAGTTCATCGAGAACCACCTGCTGAAGGTGGCCGCGCTGAAGATCGTCAGTGCCGACGTGCCGCTGGGCGTGCCGGCCAACAAGGCCTATTACGCCGAGCTGTCGGCCGACCCGCGCATCAAGGCCACGATGGACAACGCGCGCGCCGGCGCGCCCATTCCCAACATCCCGGAGATGGGCCGATTCTTCCCGGCGATGGATGCGGCGCTGGAGGCCATCACCAACGGCCGCCAGGCGCCGCGGGACGCGCTGGACGGCGCGTCCGCGCGCATGCTGACCCGATGACGACGCTGCACGGCAACCGTGGTGCGCGGCCCGGCGCTTCGATGCTGCAATGGGCCATCGTCGGCGTCGCCACACTGCTGTTGCTGTGGCTGGTGTTCAGCCTGTGGGCGGCTGGCCAGCCGCTGGTGGCGGTGGGCGTGCTGGCGCTGGGCGGCAGCGCCATCGCGGTCTACGGCACGGCGCGGTCGGTGGCATGGAAGTACCTGTTCCCGGGTGTGACGGGCATGCTGGTGTTCGTGGCCTTTCCGCTGCTGTACACGGTGCAGATCGGCTTTACCAATTACTCGTCCAGCAACCTGCTGGAAGAAAACCGCGCCCGCAACTACCTGCTGGACCAGGCGGTGGCCGACGAAGCGCAGGCCCGCGCCTACACGCTGCATGCCGAAGGCGCTGCGTTGCGTTTGAAGCTGCTGCCCCCCGAAGGCAGCAACGGGCAGGCGCTGCTGTCGCCGCCCTTCAATCCGACAGTGCCCGCACCGGCGGCGCCGCTGGTGATGCAGCCGCTGGGCACCACGGTGCTGTCCGAAGCGCTGCACTTGCGTGAACTGATCAAGCTGCGTCCGTTGCTGCTGCAACTGCAGTTGCAGCTGCCTGCAGACGAGGGCCGGCGGGTGATCCGCTATGCCGGTCTGCGCGAGTTCGGCACCATCGATGCACTGTGGAAAGCCGGCGCCGACGGCGCCATCACGCAGCTGTCCAGCGGCACCACCTTCAAGCCCAACCGGACCAGCGGGTTCTTCGAGAGCGAGGCCGGTGAACGCATCCAGCCGGGCTTCAAGGTGGGCATCGGTTTTGCCAACTACGCGCGCATGCTGTTCGATGCCGACTTCCGTGGCCCGTTCGTCAGCATCTTCATCTGGACGGTGGTGTTTGCAGGCCTCACCGTCGTGTTCAGCACCGCGCTGGGCATGACGCTGGCGGTGTTGCTGGAATGGCAGGGCTTGAGCCACCGCACGCTGTACCGCACGCTGCTGTTCCTGCCCTACGCCGTGCCAGGCTTCATCAGCATCCTCGTCTTCAAGGGCCTCTTCAACCAGAACTTCGGCGAGATCAACGGCATCCTGCACACGCTGCTGGGCGTGCGCCCGGCGTGGTTTGCCGCCCCGCTGCTGGCCAAGGTGATGATCCTCATCGTCAACACCTGGCTGGGCTACCCGTACATCATGATTCTGTGTTCGGGGCTCATCAAGGCGATTCCGGCCGATCTGTACGAAGCCTCGGCCATAGCCGGCGCCAAGCCGCTGACCAACTTCTTCCAGATCACGGTGCCGCTGATCATCAAGCCACTGACGCCTTTGCTGATCAGCGCTTTTGCCTTCAACTTCAACAACTTCGTGCTGATCTCGCTGTTGACCGACGGTCGGCCCGACTTCCTGAACACCAAGCTGCCCGCCGGCACCACCGACATCCTGGTCAGCTACACCTACCGCATAGCCTTCACTGACAGCGGCCAGAATTTCGGCCTCGCGGCGGCCATCAGCACCTTGATCTTCGTGATGGTGGCGATCATGGCGATGGTGCAGTTGAAGATTTCGCAGCGGGCCGAAGGGCGGCGGTGAGGTTGCTGTTGGATACGCGGGTTCAGAGTCGTGGCGCGATCAGGCGGCAAGGGCGCCCTGTTCCGCTCATGTCCTCCTTTGCCGGCCTGCGGCCGGCAAATTCCTCCTTTACTTCGCTCCACAGGGCGCCCTTGCCGCCTGATCGGGCACCAGCGGTGGCGTGCCTCCAGGGCGCGTCACAGTCGGCGGTGGCGCTGTTGGCTGGTGGTGCGCCACCACTGGTGGACGCGCTGGTGGCTGGGTGGCTGGCGCAGCGAAGTAAAGGAGGAATTCACCGGTCGAAGACCGGTGAAGGAGGATATGAGCGGAGCCAGCCACCCAGCCGCCAGCGCGCGCAGCGCAGCAGGCACGCCGCCGCACGCCAACCAGGATCGAAGAGCAAGGAAGCGCAACCATGATCGTCACCGGCAAAAGCCAACGCTGGCGCGTCTGGGCCGCACACGCCGGCCTGTGGGTGCTGCTGGCCTTCACGCTGTTCCCGCTGCTGGCGGTGGTCAGCATCAGCCTGCGGCCGGGCAACTTCGCCACCGGCTCGCTGATCCCCAGCACCATCAGCTTCGAACACTGGCAGTTGGCGCTGGGCATCCCCGTCAGGCAGCCCGACGGCACCGTGGTGCAGCCGCCGTTCCCGGTGTTGCTGTGGCTGTGGAACAGCATCAAGATTGCCGCCATCAGCGCCGTGCTGATCGTGGCCATCAGCACCACCGCGGCTTATGCCTTTGCGCGCATGAAATTCGCAAAGAAGCAGTTCATCCTGAACAGCATGTTGCTGCTGCAGATGTTCCCGGTGGCCGTGGCGCTGGTGGCCATCTACGCCATTTTTGAAGGCATCGGCCAGAGCGTGCCGTGGCTGGGCATCGAAACGCATGCCGGCCTCATCGTGGCCTATCTGGGCGGCGTGGCCATGCACATCTGGACCATCAAGGGCTACTTCGAAACCATCCCGCAAGAGATCGAAGAGAACGCCAAGGTCGACGGCGCCACGCACTGGCAGGCCTTTCGCTACGTGCTGCTGCCGATGGCGGTGCCGATCCTGATGGTGGTGTTCGTGCTGGCCTTCATCGGCACCATCATCGAGTACCCGGTGGCCAGCATCCTGTTGCGCGAAGAACCGAATTTGACGCTCGCCGTCGGCAGCAAGTTTTATCTGTACGAGCAGAAGTATCTGTGGGGCGACTTTGCGGCTGCGGCCGTGCTCAGCGGCCTGCCCATCACGCTGGTTTTCCTGTTGGCGCAGAAGTGGATCGTCTCCGGGCTGACCGCCGGAGGCGTGAAAGGTTGAGATCGAGATGCGTGCAATTGCAGCTTGGACGGCGGGGGTGATGATGGCAGCCACCACGGTGTCGGCGTCGGCCGGCGTGTACGAGGAGAGGGAGCGGGACTGGCGCAACGGCTCGGTGGTCTATCAGGTCATCGTCGACCGATTTGCGCCAGCAGCCCACCTGGACGCCAAGCGCGCGCTGTACCCGGCACCCAAGGTCTTGCGCCGCTGGGATGAAGTGCCCGTGGCCAACAGCGAGTGGGCGCCAGGCACCCAGATCACGCGCCATGAACTGGACTTCTGGGGCGGCGACCTGCAAAGCCTGCGCAGCCGCCTGGACCATGTGCAGGGCCTGGGTGCCGACGTGCTGTACCTCAACCCCATCCACCTCGGGTTCACCAACCACAAGTACGACTCGCTGGACTTCCAGGCGGTGTCGCCCGAATACGGCACACGCGACGACGTCAAGGCACTGGCCGCTGATCTGAAGCAGCGGCGGATCAAGCTGGTACTGGACGGCGTGTTCAATCACATGGGCCGCAACGCGCCGGCCTTCAAGCAGGCCGAGACCGACCCGCGCTCGGCCACGCGCGACTGGTTTGTCTTCGGCCCGCAGTTTCCGGGCGGCGCGCGCACCTGGAAAGGCGTGCTCAACCTGCCCGAGTTGAACCTGGAAAACGCTGCCGTGCGCAACCACATCTGGGCTGCGCCCGATTCAGTGGTGCGCAGCTACCTGCGAGACGGTGCTGATGGCTGGCGCCTGGACACCGCCTACGAACTGGGTCACGTCTTTCTGGCTGATTTGACCGCGGCGGCACATCTTGAAAAACCCGGCTCGCTGGTGGTGGGCGAGATCGTCAACCACCCTGGCGGCTGGATGCCGGCGATGGACGGCGTGATGAACTTCCACTGGCGCACGCTGATGCTGGGCCTGGTGCGCGGCGAGATCGGCGTGGCACAGGCTGGCGCGGTGCTCGAGCGCACCGTGGCCGACGTGGGCATCGAGCCCTTGCTGAAGAGCTGGCTGGTGCTGGACAACCACGACGTGCGCCGCCTCAACACCGAGCTGCCCGACCTTGCACAGCGCCGCCTGGCCCAGGTGCTGCAATTCACGCTGCCAGGCTCGCCCAACCTGTACTACGGCGTCGAGGTGGGCATGGCCGGCGGTGACGACCCCGCGCAGCGGGGCCCGATGCGCTGGGACCTGGTCGAGCAAGGCCACCCGGACCTGTCATGGACGCGCCAGCTCGTGGCGCTGCACCAGCAACACCGCGCGCTGCGCGTGGGCGACTTCCGTGTCGCCACGGCCGACAAGCTGCTGGCCTTCGAGCGCCACACCGACCGCGCTGCAGACGCCGTTCTCGTGCTGCTGAATCCCACCGAGCAGACAGTGACCGAACTTGTGCAGTGGCGCAATGGCTGGATGATGGACGGTAATGTGCTGCGTGACCTGCTGCCCGCGCCGGCGGGCAGCAGGTCGGCGGTGGTGAGCTCGGGTTTTGTGCACATCAGCCTGCCGCCGAGGAGCGTGCGCGTGCTGGCCCCCGATGTCGGCACGCAGGGCGGTTACTCGGTGTACAAGCGCGTACGCTAGGCACCGTGAACATCCAAACTCTGCCGCGCATCGTCGCCACTGCTTTCCTGGCCCACGGCGCTGCCCGCAAGCCGCCGTCCAGCGCAGGCTCTCGCACGGCTTGGTGTGCCCCTGCCCTCTGGGCGCTGGCCGCGTTGCTGCAGTGGGGTCCGGCACAAGCCCAGCCGACGCTGCCGCAGCCGCAGCCAACGGCCGCGCAGGGGGCCGCACGGGTGGACCTGCCGCAGGCCCGCTTTTCGGTTGGCGACAACCCGGCCTGGGCCCAGCCCGCGTTCGACGATCGGGCCTGGAAGATCCTCAGGACCACCGCGCCCTGGGAAGGCCAGGGCCACGAGGGCTACGACGGGTTCGCGTGGTACCGCATCCATGTCGTCATACCGTCGTCGCTGAAGACCGGCAGCGACTGGCCCGAACGCCTGCGCCTGCAGCTCTCGGCCATCGACGACGCTGACGAGGTGTTCCTCAACGGCGTGCGGGTGGGCAAGACCGGCCGCATGCCCGCTGACGCGGGTGGTTTCGAAAGCCGTTCGCAGACCGTGCGCGACTATCTGGTTGACCTGCAGACGGGCTTGGTTCGCTGGGACAGGAACAACGTGATCGCGGTGCGTGTCTACGACGCCGGAGGAAGCGGCGGCTTCCACAAGGGCCTGCCGTCGTTGTCGGTGCCGCAGCGAGCGGAGGGCGTGCAGCTCGACCAGGCCCGCCTGCGCCACCGCTTTCTGGGTGCCGACGATGTGCAGACCACCGTGGTGCTGAGCAACCGCTTTCCGCTGCCGCAACAGGGCGACCTGCAGGTGCAGGTGCTCGACCAGGCCAGCGGGCGCGTGGTGCTGCGCGCGCAGCAACGGGTGAATATGGCGCCGGAGCAGACCGCCGAGGTCGAGCTGACGCTGCCCGCCCGGCCCGGCATCGAGGCGAGCTTTCAGTACGTTGACGTGCCAACGGGTCTGGCCTTGGGCTCCACACTGGTGGTGCCTTATGTGCTGACGCCGCCCGACGCGGCCACCCCTGCGCTGCATGGCGCCAGCGTGCGGGGTGCGCACCCGGGCACCCCGCTGCATCACCGCGTGCCAGCCACCGGCAACGCACCGTTGCGCTTCAGCGCGCAGGGGCTGCCCGCCGGGCTCGTGCTGGACGCCGCCAGCGGCGTCATCAGCGGCACCGTGCCAGCTGCCGGCCGCTACACCGTGCGCCTGACGGTCAACAACGACCTGGGCAGCGCCGCGCGCGACTGGACGCTGGTGGCGGGCGAGCAACTGGCGCTGACGCCACCGATGGCCTGGAACAGCTGGCACGCCTTTGGAACCCATGCCAGCGACGCGCTGGTGCGTCAGGCGGCGCAGGCGCTGATTGACCAGGGCTTGGCTGCCAAGGGCTGGGCGGGCGTGCATGTCGACGACGGCTGGCAGGCTGCACGGCGCCGCGCGGACGGCAGTTTGCAGGGCAACGAACGCTTTCCCGACATGGAAGGGCTGGGCCGCTTTCTGCACGAACGGGGCCTGCAGTTCGGCCTCTACTCGTCACCCGGGGCCACCACCTGTGCCCTTTATCCGGGCAGTCTGGGCTTCGAAGCGCAGGACGCAGCCACCTGGGTCGGGTGGGGCGTGGACCACGTCAGGTACGACCAGTGCAGCTATGCCGAACAGCTGCCCGCGCGGCCGACGCTCGAAGACCATCAGAAGCCTTATCGCCAGATGGGCCAGTTGTTGCGGCAGCAGCCGCGTGGCGTGGTCTTCAACCTGTGCCAGTACGGTGAACACAAGGTGTGGACCTGGGGCGCGCAACTGGGAGGCCACAGCTGGCGCATGACAGGTGACATTCAGGACAGCTGGGCCGATCTGCTGGCCACTGGCTTTTCGATGGCGCCTTATGCCGGTTTCGTCGGCCCTGGGCGCTTCAACGACCCGGACATGCTGATGCTGGGTCTGATGGGCGCTGGCGAGTTGCGCCCTACCCGGCTGACGTCCGATGAGCAGTACACGCACATCAGCCTGTGGAGCCTGTTGGCGGCACCGCTGGTGCTGGGCAACCACCTGCCGGCGCTGGATGAATTCACGCGCGGCTTGCTCACCAACAGCGAGGTGATCGCCATCAACCAGGACGCCCGGGCGCTGTCGGCCGTGCGCGTGCTGGACCGCAATGGGTGGCAGGTGTGGGTGAAGGAACTGGAAGGCGGCGCCAGGGCCGTGGGCGTCTTCAACACCGGCCCTCGCTTTGACCGCTTCGAGGTGGACGCGGCACTTTTTGGCCGCAGTGGCCAGCGCTACCAGCCGCGAGACGCCTGGCGCCAGCGCGACCTGCCGGCGCGCAATGGCAGCCTCACTGTGGCGGTGCCTTCACACGGCGTGGCGTTGCTGACCATCCGGTGACGGGGTGACCGGGCCGCACTCAAACAGGGTGGGTGGTGTCGGGGCCTCCCAGCACCCGATTCACCACCCGAAACCCGAACAACACTTGGCTGGTGACCTCAGGCCAGCGTTTGCAGGCAAGCCACGATGCCAGCCACCACCGCGATAGTCAGCGGCAGGGCGCATTGCAACGCCCCCTGCCAACGATGGTGAGACCTTGACTGAACAACTGCAGGCAGTGATTCGCCCAACAGGTCTTCGGCAAACGCTTCGCTCCGCCACTTCTCATTGCCCAGCGGCTGGGATGCCGAGAAAGTGACGGAGCTGCGCTCTTGAAACGCAAGTGATGACAGCGGATTTGAATTCGAAGGGATGTTCATGACTCTGGGGCACTTCTTCTGCGTCCGAGACTGAAGTCTTGGGGTTTCAATCGCATTGCAGAAGACAGGCGCGCACCGTTTCAATTGTTTCGGCGTGCAGCTGTCCTCGACTCATGTTGAAACACAACAGGGCGGCGCCGCGCCGATCGCTGCGGTGGGTGCCGGCCCGGCACCGATATCATCCGAACAGCCGCTCAACCACAGGCCTCGGTTGCGGTCGATCCCATGGCCTTAGTTGACCCCCAGGTTGCCGCGTTGCCGACCGCGCTCGTGGTGGACGACGAGCCCGAGTTGCGCAGTCTCCTGGCCGAATATCTGTCGCGCTACGGCTTTGTCGTGCACACCGCCCACAACGCGGCACAGGCCCGGGTTCAGGTGGCCGCGGCAGCGCCCCGCGTGGCCATCCTGGACATCCACATGCCGGGCGAAGATGGTCTTTCGCTGGCACGCTGGCTGCGTGATACCCACCCGGCGGTGGCCATCGTCATGCTCACCACGGCCGGTGAAGCCATCGACCGCATCCTGGGCCTGGAACTGGGCGCCGACGACTACCTTGGCAAGCCCTTCGAACTGCGCGAATTGCTGGCGCGCGTACGCGCCGTGTTGCGCCGTTCTCCGCCAGTGGCCGCGACGGGTTCTTTCGACGCCGCAGAAGCCGCCGCAGTGGCCTTCGCCGTCGAGCGCAGCGGTCGTGGGACGGTGCGCTTTGGGGTCCATGTGCTGGACGTGGCGCAGCGCAAGCTGCTGGACTCCAACGGGCGCGAAGTCGAGCTCACGGCGGCCGAGTTTGATCTGCTGCTGCTGTTTGCGCGCAACCCCAACCGGCCGCTGAGCCGCGACCAGATCATGGCTCAGGCCCACAACCGCGGCTGGGACGTTTTCGACCGGTCCATCGACCTGCGCGTGATGCGTCTGCGTCGAAAGATCGAACACAACCCCGACAAGCCTGAGCTGTTGAAGACCGTGCGCAACGTGGGCTACGTGTTCGTGCCTGCAGCACCGGGTTGACAGTTCGACGGCCCGATCATGACGTTGGCCGAAGGCGGCACGCTGCGATCCTTGCGCCGGCTGCTGTGGCTGTTGGTGGTGCCGGTGCTGGCGCTGCTGGCGGTGTTGACGCTGCTGCAATACCAGCAGCGCATGGTCGACGCCAAACGCGACCTGATGCGCCGCGCAGGCGAGCGCGCGCAGGAACTCGATGCGCTGGCACGTCCGGCCATGCACCACGTGCACGACCTGGTGCGCCTGCTGGAAATCCGCTGGGACAACCCACCCGACGCCGGCCCCGGCCTGGCGGCTGCACTCAGCCCGGCGCGGGTGGCGCAGGACATCGACGGTTGGAGTCTGGACGCGGCGCCCTTGCAGCTGCGGCGGGCGTTGGGCCAGGTCTGGTGGGCGCCGGCCGATCGGCGTCCACCTGAAGCGCTGTGGTTGCGCCGTGCCCAGGCCTTCGTCGAACTCGCGCGTGTGGCGCAGGAACGCGCGCCGGGCTTCGAGGCGGCGTGGTTCGTGGCTGGCGACCTCAACGTCAGCTTCGGTTACCCCTGGGTCTCGAGCCAGGAAATGTTGGTGGCCATGGGGCTGCCCAGCCTGCGTGCCATGGAAGGCATGCGGGTCGCGGGGGTGCAACGAGCGCAGCGGCTACACGACGAAGGGCAGGTGGCCAAACCCGTCTGGGGCGAGCCCTACGTGGGCCAGCTCAACGGTGAACTGGTGCAATCGCACATCACTCAGGTCTGGCGCAAGGGCACCTACTTTGGCGAGGTGAGCGTGGACATCAGGCTGGACGCGATCCAGCAGCAGGCCCGGCGCTGGAAGGGCGAGCACAGCCTGATCTGGGTGGTCAGCAATGGCGGCTTCGTGATGGCCGACACCGGTACACCGCTGAAGTTGCCACCCGGCTCGGGCCTGGCCGACACGCCAGTGCGTGTGCCCCTGGCGAGTCGGCTGCCGCCCGATGTGACGGCCCAGGACCTGGCAACGTTGCTGAGCCTGGCCGGCCCGGACGGCACGGCCGGCATGCACGAGGCCGCAGGCTGGGCGCTGGTGACGGCGCAACGCGCCGGATCGCCCTGGGTCTACGTGGAGGCCATGCCGATACAGCAGCTTCGCCTGGCGGTGCTGCCATCGCTGCTGCCCAACCTGCTGCTGGCGATGGCCTTGCTGGTCGTGTTCCTGGTTGGCCAATGGCTGATCAGCCGCTGGTTCGTCACGCCCGCGATGCAAGTGCTGGCCTATTTGCGCCAGCTGTCGTTGGACGCGGGCGCACCCGCGCCCAGACTCGGTCTGCGCTGGCGCGGCTGGGTCGAGGCCATCACCGAAATCTTCGCGCAGCAGCGCGCCTTGCAGCGAAGCGAACGGGCGCACGAGGCGTTCAAGTCGGCGATGGTGGACAACGCACCGATGGCCATCGTGACGCAGGACAGCGAAGGACGGGTGGTCGAATTCAACCCGGCGGCCGAACGGTTGCTGGGGCTGTCCCGCGCGGCGGCCGTGGGGCAGGAGCTCTCCAACCAGCTGTTGCCGTTTTCGGCGTTGCCGGCGCCGCAGCGCCCGGCCCCCACGGCCTCACCCGGTCTTGCTGGCGACGGTGTTTTCGACATCACCGGCCAGCGCATCGATGGCACGCCGTTCCCGGCCCAGGTGCAGCGCTTCGAGCTGCCGCTGGAAACCGGTACCTACCAGATCGCCTTCATCACCGACCTGACGGCGCGGCAGGCCTCGGCGCGCCAGATCGAAAGCCAGCGCGAAGCGCGGCGCCAGAGCGAAAAACTCAGCGCCATGGGCAGCCTGCTGGCGGGCGTGGCTCATGAGCTGAACAATCCACTGGCGGTGGTCATGGGTCGTGCCAGCCTGCTGGAAGAAAAGCTGCGGGGCCATGCCGGGCGCGACGACGCGCACCGCATACGGTTGGCCGCGGAACGCTGCGGCCGCATCGTGCGTACGTTCCTGAACATGGCGCGGCAGAAGCCGCCGCAGCGGCGGGCCGTGCAACTGGGTGCGGTGGCGCAGGCGGCGGTCGACATGCTGGCCTACACGCTGCGCAGCCACGGCATCGAACTGGAACTGGCATGGGCCGAATCGCTGCCCGATGTGCAGGCCGATCCCGACCAGCTGGGGCAGGTGGTGCTGAACCTGCTGGTCAATGCGCAGCAGGCGCTGGTGTCGTGGTTCGATGCGTCCAACCCCGCCGAGTCGCCACGCATCGTGCTCAGAACCGGCCTGGAGGTGCAACGGCCCGGCCGGCAGGCACGCGTGTGGTTGCGGTTGGCCGACAACGGGCCGGGCGTGCCGGCCGGCGCCCGCGAGCAGATCTTCCAGCCCTTCTTCACCACCAAGGCCGAGGGCCTGGGCACCGGATTGGGCCTGTCGGTGTCGCTGGCGATCCTGCGCGAACACGGGGGCAACCTGGTGCTGGAGAAGTCCGCCAAGGGCGCCTGCTTCAGGCTCAGCCTGCCTCTGACGGGGCAGAGTGAGGAACAGGCCTTGCCGGGTGCCGCGCCGGTGGCCAGCCCGCCCGTGCGCAGCGGCCGTGTGCTCGTCGTCGACGACGAACCCGAGCTGGCCGACCTGATGCGGGAGGTGCTCGAGGGCGACGGCCTGGAAGTGGCCACCGCAGAGTCGGGCGCCGTGGCGCTGGAACTGCTGCGTGAGGCCCGCTTCGATGCCGTGCTTTGTGACCTGCGCATGCCCGACATGGACGGGCCTGCGCTGTGGCGGGCGGTGCGGGCACACGATGCCAACCTGGCCCGCCGCATGCTGTTCGTCAGTGGCGACCTGCTGTCCCGGCCCGCACAGCAGTGGTTGCAGGCTGAGGGACTGCCCAGCCTGGACAAGCCCTTTACCAACGACGAGTTGCTGCACGCATTGCGGGCGCTGCTGGGGTGAC
>JANOZF010000239.1:0-2422 GCA_031429255.1 Rubrivivax sp. | reverse complement strand
GGGCTGGGTCTGAGCCTGTCGTGGGGCCTGCTGCGCCTGATCAACCTGGCGCACTTCGCCTTCGCCTTTCTGGCCGCCTACCTGTGTTACCAGATGGCGACGATGGGCATCGACCCGTTGCTGACGCTGTTCATCATCGTGCCGCTGTTCTTCGCCATCGGCGCTGCTCTGCACGCGGTGATGATGCGTTTCGAGATCACGCCGTTCAACTCGCTGCTCATCACCTTCGGGCTGGCCGGCATCATCGAGGCGTTGATCCAGTCCATCTGGACAGCAGACTTTCGCAAGCTCGAATCGAGCTACGGTGAACACCGCTTCAAGATCGCCGGCCTGTTCGTCCCGGTGCCCGAACTCATCACGCTGGTGCTGGCGGTCGGCCTTTCGCTGGCCTTGTGGGCCGTGCTGCGCTACACCGACCTGGGCAAGGCGCTGCGCGCGTCAGCCGAAGACCCGGCCGTGGCCGCCGCCTTCGGCATCAACCAGCGCCGCAACGCGCTGCTGCTCGCCGGCACCTGTTCGGCGCTGGCCAGCGTGGCCGGCGTGTGCCTGGCACTGAGCTTCACGCTCGCGCCGTCGCAGATCTATGCCTGGATCGGCGTCGTGTTTGCCGCCGTGATGCTGGGCGGGCTGGGGCGCGCGCTGGCGCCGCTGCTGGCCGGCGTGGTGATCGGCGTCAGCGAGGCGGTGACGATGGCCGTGACGGCGCCTTCGTGGGCGCCGCTGGTGTCGTTCACGCTGCTGATCGGCATCTTGCTGTTCAGGCCGGGGCGCGCGGCGTGAAGCGCACGCCACTGGCCATCGTGGCCGCTGCCGCGCTGCTGAGCTTCGTACCGGCGCTGGGCTTGCCGGCGTTCTACGACTCGCTGCTGTATCTCATCCTGCACTGGGTGGTGCTGGCGGTGTCGTGGAACATCCTGTCGGGCTACACCGGCTACTTCTCGTTCGGCCATGGCGCGTTCTTCGGCGCCGGGCTGTACACCACCAGCACGCTGCTGGCCAAGTTCAACTGGCCGTTCCTGTGGACCTTGCCGGTGGCCGCGCTGGTGGCCTGCGTGCTGGGCGTGGTGCTGGGTGCGGTGGTGTTTCGCGTCAAGGGCATACGCGGCGAGGTGTTTGCGCTGCTGACGCTGGCCGTCACCTTCGTCGTCGGCACCATCATCACCAACACCCCGATCGACGGCGGCAACGGCGTCTCGCTGGCCGCCGTGTCCATCCCCAAGCTCGGGCCCACGCCGTCGGCCACGTTCTACCTGCTGGCGCTGGCCGCGGCCACGCTGACGATGCTGGTGGCCTGGGGCATCTCGGTGTCCAAGCTGGGCGTCGGGCTGTTCGCGATCCACGACGACGAAGATGCGGCCGAAGTAATGGGCGTGCCCACCTACCGCTACAAGTTGGTGGCGCTGGCCATCTCCTGCGCGCTGGCGGGCGTGGCCGGCGGCATCCATGCGCTGTTCCTCAACTACGTCACCGTGGGCGACGTGTTCACCATCAACGTGCCACTCACCGTGGTGCTGATGAGCGTGCTGGGTGGCACGCGCCACTGGGCCGGCCCGGCGGTGGGCGCGGTGGCCATCACGCTGCTGCTCTATGGCTTCACCGCGGCCGACTTCGCTGTCGCCGGCAAGGCCATGGTGGGCGCAATCCTGATCGCGGCCGTGCTGTTCATGCCCGAAGGCATACTGCCGCGCCTGCAAAAGGCATGGGGGCGGCGCGGCGTGGCGCCGCAGCCCGGCGAACTGCCCGGCGCGGTGGCGCGGGCTGCAATCCCAAGCGCCGGCGCGGTGCTGCTGCGCGCGCGCGGCCTGGCCAAGTCGTTCCGTGGCGTGCGTGCACTCGCCGGTGTCGACGTCGAGGTGCGGCGAGGCGAAATCCTCGGCCTGCTGGGCCCGAACGGTTCGGGCAAGTCGACCTTCATCAACGTCGTCAGCGGCCACTATGTGCCCACCGGCGGCAGCGTCGTCTTCGAGGGCCGGGAACTGGCCGGCCGTGCCGCGCACAGCATCGCGCGTGCCGGCATCTCGCGCACCTACCAGATTCCGCGCCCCTTCGGCCACCAGACGGTGCTGGACAACGTGGCCATGGCCACGCTGTTTGGCGGCGGCGTCGCCAGCCCGGCCGCCGCGCGGCGCGAAGCGATGGCCTGGCTGGCCTTCACCGGCTTGCAGGACAAGGCGATGGCGCGCCCTGACGAACTGAACCTGCACCAGCGCAAGTTCCTGGAACTGGCGCGTGCGCTGGCGTCGAGGCCGCGGCTGGTGCTGCTGGACGAGGTGCTGTGCGGCCTGACCCCGAGCGAGATCGACGACGCGGTGGCGTTGGTGCGGCGCATCCGCGACCAGGGCTCGACGGTGGTGTTCGTCGAACACGTGATGCGTGCCGTGATGGCGCTGACCGACCGCGTCGTGGTCTTCGACCGCGGTGA
>JANOZF010000238.1:0-2188 GCA_031429255.1 Rubrivivax sp. | reverse complement strand
CACACGCGACGCGACCGCATGCGTGCGGCCCTGCGGGAGATCAAGGACGAGATGCGGCGAAGACGCCACGACAGCCTGACCGACCAAGGTCGCTGGCTGCGGTCGGTGGTCGCCGGTTACTTCGCGTACCACGCGGTGCCGACCAACGCGCAAACGATTGGCGCGTACCGGCATCATGTCCTGGACCTGTGGCGGCGCTCGCTGAAGCGGCGCAGTCAAAAGGACCGAATGACCTGGGCGCGGATGGATCGACTGGCCGCTGAGTGGCTACCGCCACCCCATGTGCTTCACCCGTGGCCCGAAGAGCGGATGGCCGTCAGATACCCGAGGTAGGAGCCGTATGCCTTAATCGGGCACGTACGGATCTGTGCGGGGGGTGCCGGGTAACCGGCATCCCTACCGCGATCACTACCCTCAAAAGTGGCTCAGTTTTCGGTCGGCGCCAACAGGTCTTGTTCTTCTCTGTCGCAGCCAACCGAGCGAGGGCGGCCTTCCACACGCTCCAGCCTGTCACTCCCAGCGATAAGGGCGCGCCTTCGGAAAGGCTCAGCAACGCCTGCACAGCTTGGGCGTTCAGGTCTTTTTGCTTCCGCTTCTCTGCATCCGGGCGGTATTCGAAGTAGATGACCAATTCGTCACCGTCCATTTCCAGCGGCGCGTCTGCAAGGATGAACCTGCGCTCCCCGCCGTCGCTTGACTTGTTGTTGTCTCGCTCTGTGTTGACATACGTGAGCTCCAAGCGCACTCGACTCTGGTTGCTCTTGAAGGCATAGCGGGTGAAGTTCTCTGCGGACTTGATGAAGTACTGGTCTGCATTCGCCCAATGCAGCTTCACCTCTTCGCCCTCGTAGGGCATGGCGTAGACTCCCTCCTTGTAGCGGCGAAGTGAAAGGAAGTCGCCATCCGAGTAGTAGCGGCTGAAGAAGGTGTAGAGGTCGGAAAACACCTTGTCTTCCGTGCGGTCCAGATCGCCGCCCTCGGCCAGTTCGGCTTTGAGCTGTTGCACCACCTCCAGACTGTCGGGGTCGATCTTGAGCTTCTTGGCGTTGGCAATGGCATCTGCCAGCTCTTTCTGCTTGTCGGCCAAGCCGGCCGGCTGAAACTCTTGCAGCGTAGTGCGCAGCGTGGGCAGCAGATCTTGCCCCAGGAACTGGCTGATCTCATCCCGCTTGGCGTTCATGATTCGGTAGATGCCAAAGTCCAGGTCCGCCTGGTCCATCTGGAACATCTCTTTCAGCTTGCTGATCAGCTGCTGGCGCTTGTTGTCGTTGGGGGTGCTCATCGGCGGCGCTTTCAGGCGTAAGGCTGGAACTGGTTGTTATCTCGGCTGAGCAGTTGCATCAGCTTGGGATGAATGAAGAGCTTCTCTTTGCCGAACGGCATTTCTCGCAGCACGCCCAAGTCAGCCAGATCATGCAGATAGCGTGAGGCGGCCTGGCGCTGGGCGATGCCCTTGTCCACCAGGTTGCCGATGCGGCAGTACGGCTGCTCGAAGATCACGTCCACCAGTTCGCGTGTGTAGATCTTGGGCAGCCGCGCGCGCACGTGCTCGGTGGTGTGCTCGGCCAGTTTGCGGATGGCGGCGATCTTGCCGGTGGTCCACTTGGAGGTTTCGGCCACGGCCCGCAGCATGAATTACAGCCAGGGCTCCCAGGCCTGGTCTCGCGTCACGCCCAACAGCAGGCCGTAGTAGTCGGCCTTGTGCGCAATGACGTGGCGGCTGAGGTACAGGATGGGCAGGTTCAGCAGCTCTTCCTGGATGAGGTAGAGGATGTTGATGACGCGGCCGGTGCGGCCGTTGCCATCGGTGAAGGGGTGGATAGCCTCGAACTGGTAGTGGCCCACGGCCATGCGAATCAGCGGGTCCAGCTCGGTCTGGTTGTGCAGAAAGCGCTCCCAGTTGGCCAGCATGTCGCGCAGGCGCGCTTCGCCCTCGGGCGGGGTGTAGATCACCTCACCCGTGCGGTCGTTGATGAGCTGCGTGCCCGGCGTGCGCCGGATGTCCATGTCCACGCCCTTCAGGGTGCGGCAGACATCCACGGCGGTCGCGGTGCACAGTGGCCGGTCTTTCAACGACTGGTAGCCGCGGTGCAAGGCGGTGCGATAGCGCAGCGCTTCCTTGGTGGCAGGGTCGGCGTTGTCTTGGCCCTGCGCGGGACTTTGGGCATATTGGAAGAGCTGGTCGGTG
>JANOZF010000237.1:0-30502 GCA_031429255.1 Rubrivivax sp. | reverse complement strand
CACCGACCATGTGGTGCTGGCGCTGGGCCACAGTGCGCGCGACACGTTCACCATGCTGCATGGCCTGGGCGTTTTCATGGAGCCCAAACCGTTTTCAGTGGGCTTTCGCATCGAGCACCCGCAAGGCGTGATCGACCGCGCCCGCCTCGGCAGCAACGCCGGGCACCCGTTGCTCGGCGCCGCCGACTACAAACTCGTGCACCACGCCAGCAACGGCCGCAGCGTGTACAGCTTCTGCATGTGCCCTGGCGGCACGGTGGTGGCCGCGACGTCGGAGCTCGGGCGCGTGGTGACCAACGGCATGAGCCAATACAGCCGCAACGAGCGCAACGCCAATGCCGGCATCGTGGTGGGCATCTCGCCGCAGGACTATCGCCAGACGCCGGGTGACGGACCGGTGAGTCCGCTGGACGGCATGAGCTTTCAGCGCATCTGGGAATCTCGGGCCTTTGAACTCGGTGGCGGCGGCTACCGCGCGCCTGGCGCCCTGGTGGGCGATTTCATCAAGGGCCAGCCATCGACCGCGGTGGGTGATGTGCTGCCGTCATACAAGCCCGGTGTGACCTTTACCGATCTGGCCGCCCCGGATCGGCCCAGCCTGCCGACCTATGTGCTGGCGGCGATACGCGAAGCCTTGCCCGCCTTCGAACGCCAGATTGCGGGCTTCAGCATGCCGGGAGCGGTGCTCACGGGTGTGGAAACGCGCACCTCGTCGCCGCTGCGCATCACGCGCGGCAAGGACTGGCAAAGCCTCAATGTGCGGGGCCTGTATCCGGCCGGCGAGGGTGCCGGCTATGCCGGCGGCATCATGTCGGCCGGGGTCGACGGTATCGAGGTGGCCGAGGCGCTGGCGCAGGCCCTGCTCGATGTGACGCCGCACTGAAGGCGGCACGGGTCGTCATCGCGCATGCGGGGGCATCGGTTCGCAGCAATTCCAGCACTGCTCGAAGGGCCCGTCCACGGTCTCCTGGCAAACGCCGCACACCCAATGTCGCTGTGGTGCGTGCTGCCAGCGGTGAAGCAGCTGAAGGGCTTCTTCGCAACGGCTGCCGTCCTGCACCCACACCTCGGGCAGGCACTGGTCGGGCGGCAACTCGCCGGCGATGCTGCCGGCCCAGGCGCGCTGCACCGTCGAGGTGATGCCGACGCCGCTGAGCATGTCCGACCACAGCGTGGCCAGGACGAGATTGGGAGCTTGCAGCACGCGCTTCATAGGCCTGGGGATGTTGCCACGCTGCGGCTTCGCTGCAGCGGTGGCAGCAGCCGGGTATGCGCTGGGCCGGGCAGGGCGGCGCTGTTTCCCTTAACCTTGCGCCCTCGCGACAAGACCACCAGGAGAACAGCATGACCAGCACGTCACAAGCGATACAGATCACAGCCTATGGCGGTCCGGAACAGATGCGCATGGTCGAATTGCCCGTGGGCGAACCCGGTCCCGGTGAAATCCGCATCCGCCACCACGCCTGCGGTCTGAACTTCATCGACGTCTACCAGCGCACCGGCCTGTATGGCAACCCGTTGCCACTGACCCTGGGCATGGAAGGCGCAGGCGTCGTCGAAGCCGTGGGCGCTGGGGTCAGCCATCTGGCCGTGGGCGACCGCGCCGCCTATGCCAGCAACCCGCCTGGCAGCTACAGCCAGCTGCGCGTGATGCCAGCCAAGAACGTCGTGAAGCTGCCCGACGGCATCGCCTTTGACACCGGCGCCGCCATGATGCTCAAGGGCTTGACGGCGCAGTACCTGTTGCGGCGCTCGCTTCCCGTGCTGGGGCTGCAGTCGGGAGACTTCGTGCTGTTCCACGCCGCAGCCGGCGGCGTGGGCCTGATCGCCTGCCAGTGGGCCAAGGCCCTGGGCCTGCAGTTGATCGGTACCGCCGGCGGTGCCGCCAAGTGCGCGCTGGCGCTGGAACACGGCGCCACGCACGTCATCGACTACACCAAAGAAGACTTCGTGGCCCGCGTCAAGGACATCACCGGCGGCAAGGGCGTGAAGGTGGTGTACGACAGCATCGGCAAGGACACCTTCGAGCGCAGCCTGGACTGCCTGCGCCCCTTCGGACTGATGGCCAGCTTCGGCAATGCCAGTGGCCCGGTGCCCGCCTTCGCCATTGGCAGCCTGGGCCCCAAGGGTTCGCTGTACATCACGCGACAGACCTTGTTCACCCACATCGCCACGCGCGAGGCGACCCAGGAAATGGCCGACGAGCTGTTTGCCGTCGTCAGCAGCGGTGCTGTGAAGATCCGCATCGACCAGCGTTACCCCTTGGCCGACGTGGCACAGGCGCATCGCGACCTGGAAAGCCGCAAGACCACCGGCTGCACGGTGTTGTTGCCCTGACTGCTGCTTGCATGACCGCCGCTGCCAGCAGCGCCCATTCCCGGGCGGGCTGCTGCGGCGGCGCAAAATAAAGCGGGCCGCAGCATCGGCTGCGGCCCGCTTGCGGCAACGGTTCGAGTTGGCGAGTGCCTTACTGGCCGGCGAACTTGTAGTCGGTCTTGGCCTTGGAACGCAACTCTTCCTGGTAGCGCTGCAACTGCACCTGCTCCAGGCGCTGCTTGATCTGGCCCTTCACGTCGTCAAAGGCCGGGAAGTTGGCTTCGCGCGTGTCTTCCAGGCGGATGATGTGATAGCCGAACTGGCTCTTCACCGGCGTTTCCGTCATTTCGCCCTTTTTCAGCTTGGCCAGCGCGCCACCAAACTCGGGCACATAACTTTCTGGCTTGGCGAAGTCGAGTTCACCGCCGTTTTCGCCGGACCCTGGGTCCTTGCTGTGTTTCTTCGCCAGGTCTTCGAACTTGGCACCGGCTTTCAGCTGGGTGATCAGGCCCTTGGCATCTTCTTCCTTTTCCACCAGGATGTGCCGCGCGCGGTATTCGGTGCCCGCGGCCTGTGACTTGAACTTGTCGTACTCGGTCTTGGCGGCGGTGTCGGAAACGGGGTTCTTCTTCTTGAAGTCCTCGAACAGCTCGCGGATCAGGATGCTCTGGCGCGCCAGTTCCATCTGCGCGCGGTAGTCGGGGCTTGTGGCCAGGCCGCGCTTTTCGGCTTCCTGCATGTAGATCTCGCGCAGCACCACCTGGTCCCGCGCCTGGTTGCTCATCTCAGGCGAAATCTGCTGGCCGGCGCGGGCGGCCTGCTGCAGCAACTGTTCGACGCGCGCCTTCGGCACGGCCTTGCCGTTGACGATGGCCACGTTTTGCGCCTGGGCGGCCAGCGGGACCGCCAGGCAGGCAACCGTTAGGGCCAGGGCTGCGCGGGCAACCGGGTTGAGCAGATTCATGAGCAAGAGCTTTCTGGGAAGGGGTGGGGTTGCGTCTCGTGGGTCCTGGCCGTTGGCCAAGGCTTGAACGCTGCGGCGGAATGGGCGAGTTACGGGGCGGCTGACAAACGCGCTCGATTCAGCTTTCACCTGGTGCCCTGGCAACGATGGCCAGAGCGTGCACCCGCTGGGCGCTGAGTGAACCCAGAGAATCATACACAAGGCGGTGCCGCGCCACCCGCGACAGGCCGGCAAAGCGGCTGGCGGTGATCTGCACGCTGTAATGGCTGCCTTCCAGGGCGCCGGCATGGCCGGCGTGCAAGTGGCTGTCATCGTTCACCAGCAGACTCTCGGGTGCCAGGGCAGCACGCAGCAGGTCTTCGATGGCCTGGGCGTTCATGAGTCTGCACCGGGTTCCTGCCCGGCCTGGAACTGGATCGAGGCCGAGTTGATGCAAAAGCGTTCGCCGGTGGGTTGCGGCCCGTCTTCGAAGACATGCCCCAGGTGGCTGCCACAGCGGTTGCAACGGACTTCCACCCGCACCATGCCGTGGCTGCGGTCGACGACACGCTCCACCACTGCGCCGTTGATGGGTTGCCAGTAACTGGGCCAGCCGCACCCGGCGTCAAATTTGGTGGCGCTTTCGAACAAGGGCGTGCCGCAGCCCACGCAGTTGTAACGGCCATCCTCGAAGTGGTCCCAGTACTGCCCGGTGAAGGCACGTTCGGTGGCGGCGTGTCGGGCGACTTCGAATTGCTGGTCGTCCAATTCCTTCTTCCACTCGTCTTCGGTCTTTCTGACGGGGTAACGAGGGTCGTCGTGAGCGTGTGGCATGGCGGTCGAATGCTGTCTGGGCTGGGGTGCGCGATTCTGGCACCGGGGGGCAGGACTCTGTTGCCGCACAGGACGATGCCCGATCTGGCCTGTCACCTAGGCGACAACTGGTGAACCAGAAGAGTGGACGCTTCGGGGTAGTCCCTGAGCAGAAGGGGCTTGCACTTCAGCTACCTTCCGACGCTGGTTGTTTTCATCTTTGACAGGAGTTCAGTTCATGCAATTCGTCCGTCGACTTCTTGGCTATTCCATGGCGGCAACGGCTGCGCTCACCTCAGGCCTGGCTTTTGCGCAAGCGGGCCAGACTGTAAAGATTGCTTTCATCGACCCCTTGTCGGGCCCGTTTGCCAACGTGGGCCAGAACCAGTTGAAGAGCTGGCAGTTCATGGCCGAGGACTTCAACAAGAAGAACGCCGCCGGCGTGAAGTTTGAATTCGTTTCCTTCGACAACAAGGGCTCGCCGCAGGAGAGCCTGAACAACCTGAAGGCGGCCATCGACCAGGGCATCCGCTACGTGGTGCAAGGCAACGGCTCTGGCGCCGCGCTGGCCATATCCGACGCGGTGAGCAAGCACAACGAACGCAATCCGGGCAAGGAGGTCGTTTACCTCAACTATGCAGCGGTGGACCCCGACCTGACCAACAGCAAGTGCTCCTTCTGGCATTTCCGGCTGGACGCCGACACCACGATGAAGATGGAAGGCCTGACCAGCTTCATGAAGGACCAGCCGGAAGTCAAGAAGGTCTACGTCATCGGCCAGAACTACTCGCACGGCGTGCAGGTGGAGAAGTACTTCCGCGAAGGCATCGCCCGCAAGCGGCCTGACGTGCAGGTGGTGGGCTCGGACCTGCACCCCATCGGCCAGGTGAAGGACTTCGCGCCCTATGTGGCGAAGATCAAGGCCAGTGGCGCAGACTCCGTCGTCACCGGCAACTGGGGCCAGGACCTGACGCTGCTGGTGAAGGCCGCCAAGGACGCCGGCCTCAACGCCAACTTCTATACCTACTACGCAGTGACCAGTGGCGTGCCCACGGCCATGGCCGCGGGGGTTGGTGGCAAGGTTCGCGTGGTGGCTATCGGCCACAACTCGGTGCCGGGCACCGCAGCGCGGCTGCAAGACGCCTACAAGGCCAAGTTCAATGACGACTGGTACACGCTGCAGACCTACTCGGGCCTGGCGCTGCTGTCGGCCGGCATGGCGCAAGCCAAGTCCGTCGAGCCGGTGGCGGTGGCCAAGGCGATGAGCGGCATCAAGTTCCAGGGCCTCACCGGTGAGCTGGAAATGCGCAAGACCGACCACCAGCTGCAACAGCCGCTGTACATCACCGAGTGGCGCAAGGCTGACGCGAAGAACCCGTACAGCGTCGAGAACACGGGCTTCAACTTCCAGGAAGTGCGCGCCATGCCTTCCTATGTCTCGAGCACGCCCACCTCATGCCAGATGAAGCGGCCCTGACCGCAAGACCGTGACGAGCAGGGCAGCGCGGCTGCCGGTTTGACCGGCACCGCGCTGTTTTCAATTCAAGCAGCCCCACCGCAGGCGCCACGCACCGATGGACGTTTCCTATTTCCTGATCTCGCTTCTGAACGGCCTGTCGGTCGGCCTGCTGCTGTTCATGCTGGCCTCGGGGCTGACGCTGATCTTCAGCATGATGGGTGTGCTGAACTTTGCGCACGCCAGCTTCTACATGCTGGGGGCCTATGTGGCCTACACCATCACGCAGGCGCTGGGCTTCTGGTGGGGCCTGGTGCTGGCACCGCCGGTGGTGGGCCTCATGGGGGCCGCATTCGAGCGTTTTGCCTTGCGCCGCGTACACAAGTTCGGGCACGTGCCCGAGCTGCTGATCACCTTCGGACTGAGTTACCTGATACTCGAACTGGTCGGCCTGATCTGGAGCCGACAAGCGCTGAACTTCCTGCCACCCGAGTCGTTGCGCGGGCCGCTGTTCACGGTGATTCAACTGCCGGATGCGCTGCAGTTTGGCTGGGGCTCGCCGCCGGATGTGTGCAAGACGGTGGCAGGTGCCATCTGCACGCAATTCCCGGCCTTCCGCGCCTTTGGCATGGGGGTGGCAGTGCTGATGCTGGTTGCCGTGTGGTTGCTGCTGACGCGCACGCGCATCGGCCTCGTCATCCAGGCCGCGCTGACGCACCCCGATGCCGTGGAAGCGCTGGGCCACAACGTGCCGCGTGTCTTCATGATGGTGTTTGGCGGCGGCACCGCACTGGCGGCGTTGGCGGGCGTGATCGGCGGCGCGCTGCGCGTCACCGAGCCATCGATGGCGCTGGCGGTGGGTGCCGTGGTGTTTGCCGTCATCGTCATCGGCGGCATGGGCTCGCTGGCAGGTGCCTTTGTTGCCAGCGTGGCGCTGGGTGTGATCGACAGCTTTGCGGTGGGCAGCGACAGTTCCTTGGCCGACCTCTTCAAGTCGGCCGGCCTCGCGGTGACGCCCGACTCCTTTGGCTATGTGGTCTGGAGCGTGAAGATGAGCCAGGTGGCGGCCATCCTGCCTTATCTGCTGCTGGTGCTGATCCTGATCTTCAGGCCCAAGGGCCTGTTCGGCACGCGGGAAGGTTGACATGAACAGCCCGCACACCACCGGCTCGGTGGTTCACTTCAAACCATACAACGTCGGCCGCTGGTTGATCTGGGGCGGTTATGCCCTTGTGATGCTCGCCGCGCCGCTGCTGTGGAAGAGCAGCCTGTCGCTGACGATGCTGTCGCAGATGGGCATCTCCATCATCGCCTGCCTGGCGTTCAACATGTTGCTGGGGCAGGGCGGCATGCTCAGCTTCGGCCATGCCGTCTATTCGGGCCTGGGTTCCTTTTTCGCCATCCATGCGCTGAACATGGCCAGCAAGGGCCAGATCGTGTTGCCGGTGAGCCTGGTGCCGTTGGTGGCCGGCTGCTTTGGCGGCCTTTTTGCGGTTCTGCTGGGCTACGTCACCACCAAGAAGGCTGGCACGCCGTTCGCCATGATCACGCTGGGAGTCGGTGAACTCGTGGCCGCCATGGCCCTGATGTTCCCGGGCTTCTTCGGTGGCGAGGGCGGCATCAATGGCAACCGCGTGCAGGGTGAGGCCTTCATGGGCATCACCTTCGGGCCGCAGATCCAGCTGTACTACCTGATCGCGATCTACACCTTCATCAGCACCGGGTTGATGTTCGCTTTCACCCGCACGCCGCTGGGCCGCATGCTCAATGCCGTGCGAGACAACCCCGAACGCGTGGAGTTCATTGGCTACAACACCCAGTATGTGCGCTACTTCGCCTTCATTGCGAGCGGCTTCTTCATGGGCATCGCGGGCGGTTTGGCGGCACTCAATTTCGAGATCGTGACGGCCGAGGTGGTGGGTGCGCAGCGCTCCGGGGCCTATCTGCTGTTCACGTTCCTGGGCGGCGCCATCTTCTTCTTCGGCCCCATCATCGGCGCCGTGCTGCTGGTGCTGGCCTTGGTGCTGTTGAGCGAACTGACGCAAGCCTGGCTGCTGTACCTGGGCCTGGTGTTCACCTTCATGGTGATGTATGCCCCCGGTGGCATCAGCAGCCTGATCATGATGAACCTGCGCGTGGCCTCTTTTGGCAAGCTGCGGCCCTTGCTGGCCTCATACCTGGCTCTGGCCGGCACCGCGGCCACGGTGCTGCTGGGCGCCGCTGTGATGATCGAGATGGTCTACCACCTGCAGCTCAACGAGGCGCTGGGGCCGAATATGAAGTTCATGGGCGCCACGCTCAACGCCAAGGGCTTCGACAGCTGGTTTGGTGCCTGTTTCGTGCTGCTGGTGGGCGTGGCGCTCTTTGAGGTTGCGCGGCGGCAGTTCGTCAGGGAATGGGGCCGGACGCAGGAATCGATCGAACGCGAGATCAAGAAACGCGAGGCCGCAACATGAGCACGCCGCAGTCCGACTTCGCGCTGGAGCTGCGCGACGTGCGCAAGAGCTTCGGCAAGACCGAGATCATCCGCGGCGCCAGCCTGCAGGTGAAGGCCGGGGAACGGGTGGCCGTCATCGGCCCCAACGGCGCGGGCAAGAGCACGCTGTTCAACCTGATCAGCGGTCGCTTCGGCAGCAGCTCGGGCGACATCTTGCTCAACGGCAGCAAGCTCGATGGCCTGACGCCGTATGAGATCAACCGTCGCGGCCTGGCGCGCAGTTTCCAGGTCAGCAACCTGTTCACGCGGCTGAGTGTGTTCGAGAACCTGCGCTGCGCCGTTCTGTGGAGCCTGGGCTACAAATACAGTTTCTGGCGCTTCCTGGCCGGGGCGCGCGACGCCAACGAGCGCGCCGAAGAAGTCATGGAGATGATCAAGCTGCACAAGCGGCGCGACGTGCTGGCGATGAACCTGACCTACGCCGAACAGCGCGCGTTGGAGATCGGCCTGACCATCGCCGGTGGCGCCAGTGTGATCTTGCTCGATGAGCCTACCGCAGGCATGAGCCGCAGTGAGACGGCCCGCTTCGTGAACCTGATACGCGAGATCACCGTGGGCAAGACGCTGCTGACGGTGGAACACGACATGGGCGTGGTGTTCGGCCTGGCCGACAAGATCGCGGTGCTGGTGTATGGCGAGGTGATTGCCTTTGACACGCCAGAAAAGGTGCGCGCCAACGAACGCGTGAAAGAGGCGTACCTGGGCAGCGTGTTGGCCGATGCGCAGGTCGCAGAGGCGGGGCATTGACCATGCTGACACTCAAGGACGTACACGCGTATTACGGCAAGAGCCATGTGCTGCACGGCGTAAATTTCGATGTGCGCGAAAACGAAATCGTGGCCCTGCTGGGCCGCAACGGGTCTGGCCGCAGCACCACCGTGAAGGCCATCATGGGGCTGGTGGACGGCGCCGGCTCGGTGCAGTTCAAGGGCCAGGAAGTGCTGGGCCGCAAGGCCTTCGAGATTGCGCATGCGGGCATCGGCTACGTGCCTGAGAACCGCGACATCTTTCCGACGCTGACGGTGCACCAAAACCTGTTGCTGGGTCAGAAACGTGGGGCCAAGGACGGCCGCTGGTCGTTTGACGACATGTACAAGCTCTTCCCGCGCCTGAAAGAGCGACAGCACACGGAAGCGGGTGTGTTGTCGGGCGGCGAGCAGCAGATGCTCACCTTGTGCCGCACGTTGATGGGTGACCCCGAACTCATCATGATCGACGAGCCCACCGAAGGCCTGGCGCCGAAGATCGTCGAGTTGGTGGGGGAGTACCTGCGCGAACTCAAGCGCCGCGGCATCAGCGTGCTGCTGGTCGAGCAGAAGCTGACCATCGCGTTGCAGGTGGCCGATCGGTGCCTGGTGATGGGGCATGGGCAGATCGTGTTCGAAGGCACGCCGGCAGAGCTGAAGGCCAATGCCTATGTGCGCAAGGAGTGGTTGGAGGTGTAACTGTCGTGTGAGCGGTCCCCGCGAGCAGGGGGGAGCGCGCCCGTTTCCCCGACTTGAGTGGGGTCGGCTCGATGGGGCTTGACGTAGATTTCGGTTACTCGGCAAGCCGATCTTGCTGCTCTGAACCACAGGACATCCAAACATGTACACACGCACTTTGTTGGCAGGCGCAATTTTGTTTGCGAGCCTGTCTGCGCAAGCGCTCGGAACGGTGCAGCTCACGAACTTCACGTACGACCCGTTTGCCGGCGGTCCTGGCCCCGGTGCGGGTCCTGCATTCCCGACCATGTACGACGCGGCGCACAGCATCACGAAAACGTTCGTTTCAAGCGCACCGCCCACGTTGGGAACCTACGCGGGTGGCGGCCAGATGGAGGGACTTTTGAACGGTGCGTCCTTTCAGTCCTTCTGCGTGCAGATTGACAACCCAGTTCAGTTCGGCCCCGTCTACACCGACTACGTGCCGCTCTCTGGCGCTGCAGGTTTTGGTGTCACCAAGGCTGCTGACCTGGCCAAGCTGATCACCTGGGCATCTGCTGGGAACAGCAACAGCGCAGCCAAGTCAGCGGCGCTGCAGGCTGCTGTGTGGGAGATCGTGCACGAGACCGGGGGCTCGTACAGTTTCGCGACGGGCAACGTGCAGGCCAGCAGCGCGAACAGTGCGACGGCTGCAGCACTGGCTGCCATTGATTGGGCCGTGATCAACAGCACGACGGCGACTTACACGGTGTCCAAGCTTGATGGCGCAACACAAGACCTGCTGATCTTCGCCCCGGTGCCCGAAGCCGGCACCGTGGCGCTGATGATGCTAGGTCTGGCGGGTGTGGGTGCTGTGGCTCGCAAGCGCCGTCTGGCCTGACGGGCCGGTCTTTCTGGGCCACAAGGCCGCCTTCGGGCGGCCTTTGCATTTCTGGCGCCGTCGAACTTGTCGCGATCGAGACAATTTCCCGTCCTTTGCAGCTTCTAGAATGGAACGACCGTTCACTTTTCGATCCCACAGGAGAACCGCATGGGTGCCACCTACGCTTTGCACGGTGACGTTGCCGTCATCACCCTGGACAACCCACCGGTCAACGGCCTGGGTTACGACACGCGGGTTGCGCTGGCGCAGGGTGTGGACCGCGCGGTGGCCGACGCCGCCGTCAAGGGCATCGTCGTCACGGGTGCCGGCAAGGCCTTTTCCGGCGGTGCTGACATCCGGGAGTTCGGCAGCCCGAAGGCCACGTCAGAGCCCAATCTGCTGAGCCTGATCAAGCTGCTCGAAGACTGCCCGAAGCCGGTGGTGGCTGCCATCCACAGTGTCTGCATGGGCGGCGGCCTCGAACTGGCGCTGGGCTGCCACTACCGTATCGCTGCCCCGGGCACGCAGGTGGCGCTGCCCGAGGTGAAGATCGGCCTCATTCCTGGTGCTGGCGGCACGCAGCGCCTGCCGCGTGTGCTGGGCGTCGAAACGGCGCTGAACATGATCGTCAGCGGCGAACCGGTGAAGAGCGAACTGCTGGCCTCGCTGCCCGGCCAGAAGCTGTTTGATGCCATCGAAGCAGGCGACCTGCTGCAAGCCGCTTGTGCGATGGCACGCGCGAAAGCTGGTGAGCCGCGACCGCGTGTGCGCGACATGAAGTGCACGCACCCGAATGCCGATGCCTACTTCGCCTTCGCGCGCAACATGGTCAAGGGCATGGCCAAGAATTTCCCTGCGCCGGCCAAGTGCGTGGACGCGGTGGAAGCCAGCGTCAGCCGCAGTTTCGACGCCGGCATGGCCTACGAGCGCGAGCTCTTCATCAGCCTGATGCTGACGCCTGAGTGCAAGGCGCTGCGCCATGCCTTCTTCGGTGAACGCGCAGCCAGCAAGATTCCCGATGTGCCCGAGGGCACACCGCAGCGCAAGATCGACAAGGTGGCCGTCATCGGTGCGGGCACCATGGGTGGCGGCATCAGCATGAACTTCCTCAACGCCGGCATCCCGGTGACGATGCTGGAAATGAAGCAGGAAGCGCTGGACCGCGGCGTGGCCACCATCCGCAAGAACTACGAATCGCAGGTGAAGAAGGGCAAGCTCAAGCAGGACAAGCTCGACACGCGCATGGCGCTGCTGACCACCACGCTGAACTACAGCGACATCGCGCAGGCCGACATGGTGATCGAGGCCGTGTTCGAAGAGATGAGCGTGAAGGAAAAGGTCTTCAAGACGCTGGACGAGGTGATGAAGCCCGGTGCCATCCTGGCCAGCAACACCAGCACGCTGGACGTGAACAAGATCGCGTCGTTCACCCAGCGCCCGCAGGACGTGATCGGCACCCACTTCTTCAGCCCGGCCAACGTGATGAAGCTGCTGGAAGTGGTGCGTGGCGAGCACACCGCCAAGGACGTGCTGGCCACCGTGATGGCGTTGGGCAAGAAGATCCGCAAGACCAGCGTGGTCTCGGGCGTGTGCGACGGCTTCATCGGCAACCGCATGATCGAGCAGTACAGCCGCCAGGCCGGCTTCCTGGTGGAAGAAGGCTGCACGCCGGCACAGGTGGACCGCGCGGTGGAGAAGTTCGGCTTCGCGATGGGCCCTTTCCGCATGGGCGACCTGGCCGGCAACGACATCGGCTGGGCCATTCGCAAGCGCCGCTATCTAGAGAAGCCCGGCATGCGCTACAGCAAGACGGCCGACCTGTTGTGTGAACTCGGCCGCTATGGCCAGAAGACGGGCGCCGGCTGGTACGACTACCAGGCTGGCAAGCGTGACGCCATGCCGTCCAAGCTGGTGGAGGACATGATTGCCAAGCACCGCGCTGAGCTCGGCGTGGCGCCGCGCAAGATCAGCGACGAAGAAATCGTGCACCGGCTGGTGTATGCGCTGGTCAACGAGGGCGCCAAGATCCTGGAAGAAGGCATCGCCAGCAAGGCCAGCGACATCGACATGGTCTACCTCACGGGCTATGGGTTCCCGCTGCACCGCGGCGGGCCGATGTGTTACGCCGACCAGCAGGGACTGTTCAACGTCGTGCAGACGATGAAGCGGTTTGCGGCCAACCCGCTTGATGACGCCAGCTTCTGGCAACCGGCGCCGCTGCTGGCCAAGCTGGCGGCCGAAGGCAAGAGCTTCACCTGACCTTGCGTCACGTCTGTTGCTGAACGCCGCCTGCTGAAAGCCGCCGCATGATCAAGCGCCTGCTGCTCGGCCTGCTGGCTGTGCTCGTGCTGCTGGCGGCTGCATTGATGGCCAACACGCTGCGCCAGGGCTCGCGGCAGGTGGTGGTGCCCGCCTTGGCGCCGTTGGTGGTGGACAAGCCTGCCATCATGCAGGCCATGGCGGCTGCTGTGCGTGCGAAGACCGTGAGCGGCCTGCTTGACCCGGCGGGCCTGGGGGCCGAGTTCGACAAGCTGCACGAGCATCTGCGTGTCACCTACCCGCTGGTGCACGCCACCTTGCAGCGTGAAGTCGTGGGCACGCACAGCCTGCTCTACACCTGGCCCGGCAGCGAGCCGCAAGCGCCGGCGGTGCTGCTGATGGCGCATCAGGACGTGGTGCCCATCGCGCCGGGCACCGAGTCGCTGTGGAAGAAACCGCCTTTTGATGGCGCGGTGGAAGACGGCATGGTCTGGGGCCGCGGCGCGCTGGACAACAAGAGCAACGTCATCACCCAGCTGCAGGCGGTGGAGCAGTTGCTGAAGTCGGGCTTCAAGCCCCGCCGCACCATCCATCTGGTGTTTGGCCACGACGAAGAAGTGGGCGGCCAGCGCGGCGCGGTGCCTATCGTGGCATTGCTGAAACAGCGTGGCGCCAGGCTGGCCTTCGTGCTCGACGAAGGCCTGGCGGTGACCGAAGGCATCCTGCCCGGCGTGGCGCAGCCGCTGGCGTTGATCGGTCTGGCCGAGAAGGGGTCGGTGTCGTTGAAGTTCACCGCCCAGGCGCCACCCGGGCATTCGTCAATGCCGCCAGCCGCCGGCAACAGCGCCATCGGTATGCTCAGCGCGGCGCTCACGCGTCTGGACAACCGGCCGCTGCCCGGTGGCATCCAGGGCGCTGCCGCCGAGCTGTTTGCGGCCGTGGCGCCCGAGTTGCCGTTTGGCCAGCGGCTGGCCATGTCCAACCTGTGGCTCTTCAAGCCGGTGGTAGAGCGCATGCTGGGCCAGAGCCCTTCCACCAACGCGATGTTGCGCACCACCACGGCATTGACCATTCTGAACGCCGGCATCAAGGAAAACGTGCTGCCCGGCAAGGCCGAAGCGGTGGTGAACTTCCGCATCCTGCCGGGCGACACATCGGCGTCGGTGCTGGCATTCGCCAAACAGGCCATTGCCGACGACCGCATCGACGTGCAGCTGCTGGGCGTGCCATTCGAACCGTCGAAACTGTCGTCGGTGCAGTCCGATGCCTACAGGCTCATCGAGCGCAGCATCCGAGAAGTGTTCCCCGACGCGCTGGTGGCGCCGGGCCTGGTGCTCGCAGCCACCGACTCGCGGCACTTTCAGGACCTGGCCGAGCAGACCTACCGTTTCATGCCCATCCGCTTCAAGTCGCAAGACCTGGCGCGGCTGCATGGCACCGATGAGCGCATCTCGGGCGACCAGTTGGTCGACATGGTGCGCTTCTACCTCCGCCTGCTGCAGCAGGCGGCCCAGTAAGCCCTTTCCCCTCACGCAACACCCACCCAAGGACGCCCGCCATGACCCAAGCCGTCATCGTCTCCACCGCACGCACGCCACTTTGCAAGAGCTGGAAGGGCGCCTTCAACATGACCCACGGGGCCACGCTGGGGGGCCACGCGGTGAAACACGCCGTCGAGCGTGCCGGCATTGATGGCGCTGAAGTCGACGACGTGATCATGGGCTGCGCCAACCCCGAAGGCGCGACTGGCGCCAACATCGCGCGTCAGATCGCCTTGCGCGCGGGTTTGCCCATCACCACCAGCGGCATGACCGTCAACCGCTTTTGCAGCAGCGGCCTGCAGTCCATTGCGCTGGCCGCGCAGCGCATCATCGCGGGCGAAGGCGACATCTACGTTGGCGGCGGCGTGGAAAGCATCAGCTGCGTGCAGCAAGAGATGAACAAGCACATGCTGGCAGATCCGTGGCTGCAGAAGAACAAGCCCGAGATCTACTGGAACATGCTGCAGACCGCCGAGCAGGTGGCCAAGCGTTACGGCATCGCTCGCGAGCGCATGGACCAGTACGGAGCCGCCAGCCAGCAGCGTGCCACGGCGGCGCTGGAAGCCGGCCTCTTCAATGCCGAGATCGCGTCCATCACCGTGACCGCAGGCGTGGCCGATGCCGTGATGGGCCTGCGCAGCAAGGAAGTGACGGTGGCCGACGACGAAGGCATCCGCCCGGGCACCACCTACGAAGGCATCTGCAACATCAAGCCGGCCATTGCGGGCGGTGTGATTTCCGCCGGGAACGCCAGCCAGTTTTCCGACGGCGGCGGCGCCTGCGTGCTGATGCACGAGACCGTGGCCGAGCGCAAGGGCCTGAAGCCGCTGGGCCGCTTCCTGGGTTTTGCCGTTGCCGGCTGCGAGCCCGACGAGATGGGCATCGGCCCGGTGTTTGCCATCCCCAAGGTGCTGAAGCGCCTGGGCCTGACGGTGGCCGACATCGACTTGTGGGAACTGAACGAAGCCTTTGCCGTGCAGGTGCTGTATTGCGCCGACACGCTGGGCATCCCGATGGACCGCCTGAACGTCAACGGCGGCGCCATCGCCGTCGGCCACCCCTATGGTGTCAGCGGCCAGCGCCTGACCGGCCATGCGCTGATCGAAGGCAAGCGCCGTGGCGCCAAGCGCGTGTGCGTGACCATGTGCGTGGGCGGCGGCATGGGCGCGGCTGGCATCTTCGAAGTGCTCTGAAGGGCGCTGCGTTGGAGGCCTTGCGCACGCCCGAAGATCGGTTTGCCACGTTGCCGGGGTTTGCCTGTGCGCCGCGCTACCTGCAGCATGCCGGTCTGCGCGTGCATCTGGTCGACGAGGGGCCGGCCCAGGCCCCGGTCACTGTGCTGTGCCTGCACGGCAATCCGACCTGGAGCTACCTGTACCGGGACATGATCGCGGTCTTCACCGCTGCCGACTTGCGGGTGGTGGCGCCCGACCTGATCGGCTTCGGCCGTTCCGACAAGCCGGTGCACGAAGCGGCGCACACCTTCGAGCTGCACCGCGGCATGCCGCTGGACGTGGTGCAGCAACTGGACCTGAAGAACATCCTGCTCGTCTGCCAGGACTGGGGCGGCATCTTCGGCCTGACGCTGCCGATGGCCATGCCCGAGCGCTTCACGCGGCTGCTGGTGATGAACACCAGCTTGGGCACCGGCGAGCTGACCCAGGGCTTTCGCCAATGGCGCGCGTACAGCAACAGCCAGCCCGACATGGCGGTGGGAAAGCTGCTGCGTCGCGGCAAGCCTGCGATGACCGAGCAGGAGGCCGCGGCCTACGACGCGCCGTTCCCTGACGCCCGCTACAAGGCTGCGCTGCGGGCGTTTCCGAATCTGGTGCCCGATGGCGCCGACGCGCCAGGCGCGGCGCTGAGCCGTGAAGCCGCCGTCTTCTGGCGCGAGCGCTGGGCCGGTGACAGCTTCATGGCCATCGGCATGCAAGACCCGGTGCTCGGCCCGCCGGCGATGCGCACCCTGCACGCACAGATACGCCATTGCCCGCCACCACTGGAAGTGCCCGAAGCGGGGCATTTCGTACCCGAATGGGGCGTATCCATCGCCAAGGCGGCGCTGAAACACTGGGGCTTGGCATGAGCGACACCGATGATGCTGAACGGCTCGGCGCGGCGGGCGGGCAACTGCCGGCGCACGGCACCACGGTCGAGATCGCACAGGCCTGAAGGCCCATGAACCTGACCGAACTGCGCGACTTCTTTGCCCTCTCGCCCTTCATGCAGGACCTGGGTGTGGTGCCCACGGCCGTGGGGCAGGGCACCGTGACGGCTGAAATGCCACTGGCCACGCGCCACCTGCAGCACACCGGCCAGGCCCATGCCGGCGTGATGGCCACGCTGGCCGACCATGCCATGGGCTCGGCTGCGCAGACGCTGGCTCCCGCCGCCCGCTGGGCCATCACGGCCGAGCTCAAGACCACCCAGCTGCGCCCTGCCAAGGGCGAGCGGCTGGTGTGCGAGGCGGTGGTCATCAAGGCCGGCCGCAACCTGAGCTTCACCGAAGCCCAGGTCTTTGCCCAGACGGGCGACCAGCGCACGCTGGTGATGAAAGCCTCGGCCACGATGGCCCTGGTGCCGCAGTGAAGGACAGCCATGCGCCAGACCCTTGATTTCCTCCTGAACGACTGGCTCGGCGTGGCTTCGCTGCTGCAACGGTCGCGTTTCAGTGACCACTCGCCAGAGACCTTTGCCTCGGTGCTGGACACCTGCGAGCGCATCGCGGCGGAGAAATTCGCGCCGTTCAACCGCTTGAGCGACACGCAGGAACCGCATTTCGACGGCGAGAAGGTTCACCTGCCCAAGGAGACCCATGCCGCGATGGCGGCCTATGTCGGGTCCGGCATGCTGGCCGCTGCCCAGGACTACGAACTGGGCGGCATGCAGTTGCCCTGCGTCATCGAGATGGCCGCCAACGCCTTCTTCAGCAAGGCCAGCGTGGCCATGGGCGGCTACGCCATGCTCACCAGCGGCAACGCCAACCTGCTGATGGCGCACGGCACGGCCCTGCAGCGCGAGGTGTTTGCGAAAAACGAATTTGCCGGCCGCTGGTTCGGCACCATGTGCCTGAGCGAACCGCAGGCCGGCTCGTCGTTGAGTGACGTGGCCACCCGCGCGGTGCCCGAAGGCGACGGCTTCGAGGCCGATGCGCTGGGTCCGCGCTACCGATTGCGTGGCAACAAGATGTGGATCAGCGCCGGCGAACACGAACTCACCGAGAACATCGTGCATCTGGTGCTGGCCAAGATTCCCGGGCCCGATGGCAAGCTGGTGGCGGGCACCAGGGGCATCTCGCTGTTCATCGTGCCCAAGCAGCTGGTGAACACTGCTGGCGCACTCACCGGTGAGCGCAACGACGTGGCCCTGGCCGGCTTGAACCACAAGCTCGGCTACCGCGGCACCACGAACACGCTGCTGAACTTCGGCGAAGGCAAGTTCCCGGTGCGCGCGGGCGCCGCTGGTGGCCAGCCAGGCACGAGCGGTGTTGGCGGCGGTGGCCTGGACGGCGCTGGCGCCGGGGCCATCGGCTACCTCGTGGGTGAGCCCGGCGCCGGCCTGCGGTGCATGTTCCACATGATGAACGAAGCGCGCATCGGTGTCGGCCTGGGCGCGGTGATGCTGGGTGTTGCCGGCTACGAAGCCAGTCTGGCCTACGCGCGCCAGCGGCCGCAAGGGCGCCCCATCACGGGCTCGGGCAAGGACGCCACCCAAGCCCAGGTACCGTTGATCCAGCATGCCGACATCAAGCGCATGCTGCTGGCGCAGAAGTCGTATTGCGAAGGCGGGCTGGCATTGGAGCTGTACTGTGCGCGGCTGGTGGACGAGTTGCACACCGGCGAAGGCGCGGCGGCGCAGGAAGCGGGCCTGCTGCTGGAGATGCTGACCCCCATCGCCAAGAGTTGGCCCAGCGAGTGGTGTCTGGAGGCCAACTCGCTGGCCATCCAGGTGCATGGCGGTTACGGCTACACGCGCGACTTCCCGGTGGAGCAATATTGGCGCGACAACCGACTGAACATGATCCACGAAGGCACGCATGGCATCCAGGGCCTGGACCTGCTGGGCCGCAAGGTGGTGATGAACGGCGGCCAGGGTCTGAAGCTGCTGGCCACGCGCATCAGCGACACGGCCCAGCGCGCGGGGCAGGTGCAGGGACTGGCCGCGTACGGCAACCAGCTGGCGGGCGCACTGCAGCGTCTGGGCGCGGCCACCAAGTCCGCATGGGCCACCGGAGTGCCTGAAGAGGCGCTGGCCAACGCCACGCCCTACCTGCAGGCCTTTGGCCACGTGGTGCTGTCCTGGTTGTGGCTGGACGTGGCGCTGGCGGTGCAGGCCGGTGACGACGCAGGGGCCGGGAAAAAAGGCCCTGCTGCGCTGCCGGCGTCTCAGCGAGCAGGCAAACTCGCGGCCATGCGCTATTTCTTCGTCTATGAGTTGCCCAAGATCGACGCCTGGCTGGCGGTCGTCCGCGACCGTGAGGCAGTCTGCCGCACCCTGCACGACGACAGCTTCTGATGATGAGCAACAAGGCGCTCGAAGCCTGGGCCTGGGTGTTCATCTACGCCGGGCTGCTGCTGGTGATGCTGGGCTTCTATGTCCAGGGCGACGGCGGGGCGGGCGGGCTGCTGAAGCTGCTCGGGGCCCTGGTGGTCTTGCCCGGGGCGCTGATGATCGTCTTCCGCTCACGCCGACCCCCCGATGGAGACTGATGAGATGGATCACAACACCGACCAACACCGCCGCACGCTGGTGCTGGGTGCCCCGTTGCTGGGCGCCGCGCTGATCACCGGAGTGGCCGGCTGTGCCCACAGCGGCACCGCGCCAGCGCTGCCGCCCATCGTCTTCGTGCACGGCAACGGAGACACTGCGGCGTTGTGGCTCACCACGCTGTGGCGGTTTGAATCGAACGGCTGGCCGCGTGAGCGTCTGCACGCCATCCACCTGCCATACCCGCTGGCGCGGGACCTCGACGACAAGCCCCAGCCGGCCCGCACCTCCACCGCCGAGCACCGCGCATTCCTGGCCGCAGAGATCGACCGGCTGCTGGCCGCCACCGGCGCCCCGCAAGTGGTGCTGATGGCCAATTCGCGGGGGGGCAATGCCATTCGCAGCTTCGTGCAGCAAGGCGGCGCCGCCAAGGTGTCGCATGCCATCCTGGGTGGCACGCCCAACCACGGCGTGCGCTTCGACGCTGCCAGCAACCCGGGCAACGAGTTCAACGGCGCGGGGCCGTTTCTGCTGGGCCTGAACAACCAGGGCGGGCCCGGCGTGGAAATCACCGCGGGCCCGCGCTGGATGACGATACGGTCCGACAACAACGACAAGTTTGCGCAGCCCGAAGGCACCTGGATCGGTGCGCCAGGCAAACCCACGGGCGTGAATTTCGACGGCCCGGAGCTCAAGGGTGCATTGAACGTGGTGCTGCCCGGCATCGACCACCGCGAAACCTCGTTCAGCCCGCAGGCCTTTGCCGCCGCGTTCCGGTTCATCACCGGCCGCGATCCGGCCACCACCGGCTTTGCTGCCGAAGACCATGTGGTGCTCGACGGCCAGGTCAGCGGGCAGGGCCTGGACAACAACCCGGCCACTGGCGCCTTTGTCAACAACCTGCCGCTGGCGGGCGCGACGGTTGAGGTCTATGCCACCGACCCCGAAACCGGTGCGCGGCTGGGCGACGTGCGCTGGCGCAAGTCCACCGGTGCCGACGGACGCTGGGGGCCCTTCCACGCCGATGGGCGGGCCACCCACGAGTTCGTTATCAGCGCACCGGGCTACGCCGTCGTGCACATCTACCGCCAGCCGTTTCCACGTTCTTCGAACATCGTCAACCTGCGCGCCGAACGTTTGCTGGCCGCCGATGCGGGTGCCGGTTCGGTGCTCAGCTTCACGCGGCCGCGCGGCTATTTCGGGCTGCCACGCGACCAGCTGGTGTTCGACGGCCAGGACCCGGCACCGGGCCTTCCGCGGGGCGTGGCCGGGCTGGCGGTGTCGAAGATCAAGCTGCCCGCGGGGCCGCAGCGCCCGGTGGTGGCGCGTTTCAACGGGCAGACGCTGGTAGGTCGCAACTGGCCGGCGGCCGACAACCATCTGGTGCTGCTGGAACTGCACTGACCAAGCCGCTGTGCATCGGCATTCAGGCACCCGCTGAACCATTACCCCAACCCTCTCGCCAGGCGTGAGAGGGCAACGACCCAGCAACACATCGGAGACCACCATGGGAACCCCCGTCCATCAACTGTTCGACCTCACCGGCCAGGTGGCGCTGGTCACTGGCGGCTCGCGCGGCCTGGGCCTGCAGATGGCCGAGGCGCTGGGCGAGGCCGGTGCCAAGATCATGCTCACCAGCCGCAAGGCGGCTGACCTGGAAGAAGCCGCGGCCGACCTGGCGGCCAAGGGCATCGACGCGCGCTGGATCGCCGCCGACGCCAGCAAGCCCGAAGACGTGCTGCGTGTCGTCGACGAAACCATGCAACGCCTGGGCCGCATCGACATCCTGATCAACAACGCCGGCGCCACCTGGGGCGCACCGGCCGAGGACTACCCGCTGGCGGCCTGGGACAAGGTGATGAACCTGAACATCCGCAGCCTGTTCCTGTTCGCGCAAGCGGTCGGCAAGGCCTGGATGATTCCCAACAAAGGCGGCCGCATCATCAACCTGGCCAGCATCGCCGGCCTGTCGGGCAGCCTGGACGTGCAGTTCATCGCCTACGGCACCAGCAAGGGCGCGGCGGTCAACTTCACGCGCACGCTGGCCGGCGAGTGGGGCAAATACGGCATCACCGTCAATGCCATTGCACCGGGCTTCTTTCCCAGCAAGATGACGCAGGGTGTGCTGGCCGAGTTCGGCGCCGACAAGCTGGCCGCGCAGGCGCCTTTGAAGCGCCTGGGTGATGACGACGACCTCAAGGGCACCGTGCTTCTGTTTGCCAGCCGCGCCGGCAAGCACATCACCGGGCAGATCCTGGCCGTGGATGGTGGCGTTTCGGCGGTGCACGGCGGATGAGCGCTGGGCCGATCGAGTTTCCGCGCCACATCCCCTTTGCGCAGACACTGGGTTTCGAGCTGTGGGCCTTCGGTGGCGGCAAGGCCGAGATTCGCGTGCCGCTGGCCGCCGGGCTGCTGAACAGCATGCACGTGGCGCACGGCGGCGTGGTGATGACGTTGCTGGACGTGGTGATGGCGCATGCGGCGCGCAGCGCCGACATCGAGGCCGAAGGCGCCGCGGGCTCGACCGTGGTCACCATCGAGATGAAAACCTCGTTCATGCGGCCGGGCCATGGTGTGTTGCGTGGGGTCGGCGAACTGATTCACCGCAGCGCCACCCTGGCGTTCACCGAAGGCCGTGTCTTCGACAGCGCCGGCCACCTGTGCGCGCACGCCACCGGCACCTTCAAGCTTGTCCATTCGAAAGGCCGTGTGGCGCGGCCTCTCGCCAACGATCCCCCTCACAAGGAATACACACCATGAGCCTGACCAACCACCGCATCGTGCTGGCCTCACGCCCTGCTGCCGAAGCCACGACCGAACATTTCCGTCTCGAGGCTGTGCCGGTGCCTGCAGTTCCCGAAGGCCATGTTCTGGTGCGCGTGCACTACCTGAGCCTGGATCCCTACATGCGCATGCGCATGAACGACGCCAAGAGCTACGCCGCCCCGGTGGGCACTGGCGAGGTGATGGTGGGCGGCACCGTGGGCGAGGTGGTCGAGTCGCGCCAGGACGGCTTCGTGCCTGGCGACACCGTGGTGTGCATGGGTGGCTGGCAGGAACTGGCGGTGCTGGACGCCCGGCAACCCGGCATGGTGCGCAAGGTGGACGCGACGCACATCCCGCTGTCGGCTTTCCTGGGCGCGGTGGGCATGCCTGGCGTCACCGCCTGGGTGGGGCTGAACCACATCATCGAAGCCAAGGCCGGCGAGACCATCGTCGTCAGCGCCGCCAGTGGCGCCGTGGGCAGCGTGGTGGGGCAGCTGGCCAAGGCCAAGGGCTGCCGCGTCGTCGGCCTGGCCGGTGGTGCCGACAAGTGCAGCTATGTCGTCAATGAACTGGGTTTCGACGCCTGCATCGACTACAAGCAGCACCCCGACTTCAAGTCGCTGGGTGCGGCGCTGGACGTTGCGGCGCCCAAGGGCGTGGACGGCAACTTCGAAAACGTGGGCGGCCTGATTCTCGACGTGGTGCTGTCGCGCATGAACGCCTTCGGCCGCGTCGCGCTGTGCGGCATGATTTCCGGCTACGACGGGCAATCGCTGGCCATCAGCAACGGCCGCTTGTTGCTCACGCAGCGGCTGAAGCTGCAGGGCTTCATCGTCAGCGAGCACATGGCGCTGTGGCCCGCCGCGCTGAAGGAACTGGGTGGCTTGGTGGCCAGCGGCCAGCTGAAGTTCCGTGAGAGCGTGGCCCAGGGCATCGACGCCGCGCCCGAGGCGTTTCTGGGGCTGCTGAAGGGCAGGAACTTCGGCAAGCAGCTCGTCAAGCTGGTGTGAACTGGGTTTGGTGCCGATTCGCCGAGTTGGGCGTCGACAACCTGTACGACGCGCTGACGCTGCGCTGCCGGGTATTCATCCTGGAGCAGGGGCCCTATCTCGACCCCGACGGCGTGGACCGGCACAGCTGGCACCTGCTGGGGCGTGAAGCGCAAGGCGTGCTGCAGGCCTATGCACGCGTGGTGGACCCCGGCGTGAAGTACGACGAACCGTCGCTGGGGCGCGTGATCGTGGCGCCCGAAGTGCGTGGCACCGGTGTGGGCCACCAACTGGTGGCCGAAGCCCTTCGGCGCAGCGAGGCCGTATGGCCGGGCCACGGCCATCGCATCAGCGCACAGGCCCATCTCCAGCGCTTTTATGAGGGCCATGGCTTCCAGGCCGTGGGCCTGCCCTATGGCGAAGACAACATTCCCCATCAACAGATGTTGAGGTTGCCATGAACAGTGTTGCCACCCACGAGGTCTTCAACCAGAGCGAGCCGCTGCAGGGCGTGAACCTGTTTCAGGCCAACCGGCCGCTGCGCGACGCGCTGAAGCTGCATGCGCCGCAGCTGGACACGGCGGCGCTGCAAGCCATCGGTGCCGACGCCGGGTCTGCCGAACTGCAGAGCCATGCGCGCCTGGCCAACACCCACACGCCGGTGCTGCACACGCACGACATGCAGGGCCGGCGCATCGACGAAGTGGAGTTCCACCCCAGTTACCACGTGCTGATCTCGCATGCGCTGCAGCACGGCCTGGGCGGCGCGCCGTGGGCCGGCACGGCAGGGTCGCATGTGCAGCGGGCGGCGGGTTTCATGCTCTTCACCGAAGCAGAACCCAGCGTGCTGTGCCCGGTGTCGATGAGCTATGCCGTGGCGCCGGCACTGCGTGGCAACGCGGCGCTGAACGCCGCGTGGGGCCCCAAGCTCGCGGCCAGCCACTGCGACGGTCGCTTTCTGCCGCTTGCGCAGAAGACGGCGGTCACCATGGGCATGGGCATGACCGAGAAGCAGGGCGGCTCTGACGTGCGCGCCAACACCACGCGGGCCGAACACGACGGCAGCGACGCGTGGGGCGAGCGCTGGCGCCTCACCGGACACAAGTGGTTTTTCTCGGCGCCGATGTGCGACGCCTTCCTGGTGCTGGCCCAGGCGCCAGCCGGCCTGAGCTGCTTTTTCCTGCCGCGCTGGCTGCCCGATGGCACGCTGAACACCATCCACATCCAGCGCCTGAAAGACAAGCTGGGCAACCACGCCAACGCCAGTTCAGAAGTGGAGTTCCACGGCGCCGCTGCCTGGCTGGTGGGTGAGCCCGGGCGCGGCGTGCCGCAGATCCTGGCCATGGGCGCGCTGACGCGGCTGGACTGCGCGCTGGGCACCGCCGGGCTGATGCGCGGCGCCCTCAGCCTGGCGCTGCACCACACCGCCCAGCGCCAGGCCTTCGGCAAACGCCTGATCGAGCAGCCGTTGATGAAGAATGTGCTGGCCGACCTGGCACTGGAAAGCGAAGCCGCCACGGCGCTGGCGATGCGCTTGGCAGTAGCCGTTGACCGCACCGAACATGGCGAGCCGGCAGTGCCGGCGACGGGCACCGACCGCGGCTTCCAGGGTCGGCCGTTTGATCGGCAGCATGAAGTGGTGATGCGCCGTCTGCTCACGCCCGTGGCCAAATTCTGGGTCTGCAAACGGGGCAGCCACTTTGCACAGGAAGCCATGGAATGCCTGGGCGGCAATGGTTACGTCGAAGCCGCCGGTCAGGGCGTGATGGCGCGCATCTACCGCGAGATGCCGCTGAACAGCATCTGGGAAGGGGCCGGCAACATCATGGCGCTGGACTTGCTGCGCGCCTTGCGTGGTGCCGACGTGGCCGCGGCGCTGCAGCGCGAATGCGCGCCGGCCGCCGGTTCACATGCCGCCTTCGAGCAGTTGCTGCAGCGCGTGCTGTTGCAGGTCGACGGCGACACACCCGAGCCGCAGGCCCGCATGCTGGCGCGCGACGTGGCGCTGCTGCTGCAGGCCGCGCTGCTGCAGCAGCAGTCACCTGCCGCGGTGTTCGCAGCGTTCTGCGACACGCGTCTGGCCCGTTCGTCTGATGTCTTTGGCCTGCTGGGCCCGGGCCACGATCTCGACACCCTCATCACGCGCGCTCTGCCTCGGGAGATTTCATGAGCACCACGTCCACCGACCTGATCCTGCACCACTACGACGGTTCGCCCTTCGCCGAGAAGGTGCGCCTGATGCTGGGCTACAAGGGCCTGGCCTGGCACTCGGTGCACATCCCCGTGATCATGCCCAAGCCCGATGTCGTGGCGCTCACTGGCGGCTACCGCAAGACGCCAGTGCTGCAGGTGGGTGCCGATGTCTACTGCGACACCGCCTGCATCGCACGGCTGTTGGACCTGCGGCAACCCACGCCCAGCCTGTTCCCGCCGTCGGCACCGCTGGCGCCGTTGCTGGCGCAGTGGGCCGACAGCACGCTGTTCTGGACGGTTATCCCGTACACCATGCAGCCCGCCGGCCTGGCCCATGTCTTCAAGGGCGCGCCGCCTGAGGTGCTGAAGGCCTTCGCTGCCGACCGTGCGCCCTTCACAGCGGGCATGAAGCGCCAGAGCCTGGCCGATGCCACCGCCAACCTCGGGCGGTATCTTGCGGCGCTGGATGCACAGCTCGCCGATGGCCGCCGCTGGCTGCTCGGCGACGACGCCAGCGTGGCCGACTTTGCCGTGGCGCACTGCGGCTGGTATGTGCGGCGCGGCGGCTCTGTGGCCGAAGTGATGACCCCGTTCGTGCACTTCAGCGCCTGGCTGGACCGGGTGCTGGCCATCGGCCACGGCCAGTCGCAGCGACTGTCCAGCACCGACGCACTGGCCGTGGCTGCTTCCACGCCCGGGCACGCTGCCTGCAACGTGGCCCCCGGCAGTGGCTTCGAAGCCGGGCAGCCGGTCACCGTCACGCCCACCGACTATGGCCAGGACCCGGTGGCCGGCACGCTGATGGGCCTGAGCGCAGACGAAGTGGTGCTGCGCCGCGCCGACGAGCGCGCCGGCACCGTGCACGTGCACTTTCCGCGCGCGGGCTATCAACTCAAGGGGGAACCGGCATGAGCAGCCCGCATCTGCAAGGCGGCATAGCCGTCATCACCGGCGCGGCTTCGGGGTTTGGCCTGGAAGCCAGCCGCATCGCGGCCCGCCTGGGCATGCGCGTGGTGATGGCCGACGTGCAGGCCGACGCCTTGGCCAGGGCGCAGGCCGAGATCGAGGCGCTGGGTGCGCAGGTGCTGCCGTTTCGGCTGGACACCTCGAAGTCGGCCGAGGTCGAGGCGCTGGCTGCGGCCACGCTGCAGCGCTTTGGCACACCCAACCTGGTGTTCAACAACGCGGGTGTGGCCGCCGGCGGGCTGATCTGGGAGCACACGCTGGCCGACTGGGAATGGGTGATCGGCGTCAACCTGATGGGCGTGGCGCACGGCGTGCGCGTGTTCACGCCGTTGATGCTGGCTGCGGCCCGGTCCGACCCCCACTGGCGTGGCGACATCGTCAACACCGCCAGCATGGCCGGGCTGCTGAATGCGCCCAACATGGGTGCCTACAACGTGAGCAAACACGCCGTGGTGGCGATGAGCGAAACGCTGTACCAGGACCTGGCGCTGGTCACCGAGCAGGTGCACGCCCACGTGTTGTGCCCTTTCTTCGTGCCCACCGGCATCCACCAGAGTGAACGCAACCGCCCGGCCGGCATGCCCGCCGCCAAGCCCTCGCGCAGCCTGATGATCGCGCAGGCCATGAGCGACAAGGCGGTGACCAGCGGCAAGGTCACCGCAGCCGAGGTGGCGCAGAACGTGTTCGATGCCTGCGCCGACAACCGTTTCTACATCTACAGCCACCCCAAGAGCTTGGCCAGCGTGCAGGTGCGGCTGGAAGACATCATGACGCCGCGCAACCCCACCGACCCCTTTGCGGCGCGGCCGGAGATTGGGGCCAAGTTGCGGGCTGACCTCAAAGGCGCCTGAGGGCAGTCATCGGCCGGGCCCTTGGCGTCTGGCACCCAGCGAGCGGAACCAGGGGTCTGACGCAGGCGACTTCAGCAGGCCAGCACGGCCACCTGCACCGGCCGCTGGGTGGCAGCGTCGGTGACCACAAACACCACGCGGCGCGGGTGCTGAGGTGCACCGGCGCCAACCGTGATCTGGTGCCGGCCGCCTGCAGCCGCAGCCCAACCGGGCACGGGCTGGTAGAGCCGCACCACGTGGTCGTGGCGCAGTGTCTCGCCCGCGTTTTCGCCCGCGCGCACCTTGCTTTCGTGCTGGTCTTCCAGCACCGCCCAATAGCCTGACAACTGGACGGCCGCGTTGCCCGGCACGGTGCCCACGTCGACCGTGACGTGCTGGCCGATGCGAGCCAGCCGAACCGTGACGGCAGACGGCCCTGCGGCTGCCGGGCGCGGCAACGGCGCCCGGTGCCACTGCGGCCAGTCCTTGCCGTTGGCCACCACCTGTGGCGTGTAGACCTGCCGGCTGCCTGCAAGCTGCGCCAACTGATGCTGCCGTGCCGTGCCTTCTGGCAACGCAAAGCGGTCGGGCCAGCCCAGCCGGTCCCAGTAGGTGACGTGAAAGGCCAGCGCCAGCACGTCGCTGCGGCCCTTCAGGCCGGACAGCCAGCGGTCGGCGGGCGGACATGAGCTGCAGCCTTCGCTGGTGTATAGCTCCAGCACGGTGGGCGGCGTGGCTTGGCTCACGGCCTGGCAGCTGGCCAGCGGCGCGGCGGTCTGGGCTTGGGCCGCGGCCATGCCCGAGAACGTCAGCACCAGAATTGCACGGCAGACGGCTGACCTGGTGTGTGGCATGGTGATGCCTCCCATGAGGGTTATCGAGGAGCAGACTTGCGCTGGGTCGCACGGCGAACGGGCATCTTTCACCCCGATGCCACGATGGCGCTGACTATCATTGCCAGCAGCCCCCTGCAGTCACCAGGAGCCCGAGAGTTGACGTGCAAGAACCCTTGAAATCGAACCGCCCATGAGCCTGCCCCAGTTCCCATCACCCTGGATGAGCGAAGAACACCGCACGCTGCAAAGCAGCGTGGCGCGCTTCTTCAACGACCGCTGGGTGCCCCAGGCGGCCGCCTGGCGCGAGGCGGGCATGATGCCGCGCAGCACCTGGAACGAGGCGGGTGCGCAAGGTCTGCTGTGCCTGTCCACGCCGGCCGAATACGGCGGTGGCGGAGGCGACTTCGGGCACGACGCGGTGGTCATCATCGAAGCGTCACGTGCCAACCTCAGCGGCTACGGTGGCGGCCTGCATTCGGCCATCGTCGCGCCCTACCTCATCCATTGCGGCACCGAAGAGCAGAAGCAGCGTTTCCTGCCCGGCATGGCCACGGGCGACTACGTGACCGCCATCGCGATGACCGAGCCCGGCACCGGCTCGGATCTGCAGGCCGTGCGCACGCACGCCGAACGCCACAACGACAGCGAAGGCGACCACTACGTCATCAACGGCGCCAAGACCTTCATCACCAACGGCCAGAACGCCAACCTCATCGTGGTGGTGTGCAAGACCGACCGTGAAGCAGGCGCCAAGGGCGTGAGCCTGCTGCTGGTGGAAGCCGAAAAGTCACCTGGCTTCAGGCGCGGCCGCAAGCTCGACAAGGTGGGCCTGAAGGCGCAGGACACCAGCGAGCTGTTTTTCGACGACGTGCGTGTGCCGGCGGCCAACCTGCTGGGCGGCGTGCCCGGGCGGGGCTTCTTCCAGCTGATGGAGCAGTTGCCGCAGGAGCGGCTGATCATCGCGCTGCAGGGTGTGGGCGCGATGGAGCGCGCGCTGGACGAGACACTGGCCTACGTGAAGCAGCGCCAGGCCTTCGGCAAGCCGCTGTGGGACTTCCAGAACACGCGCTTCAAGCTGGCCGAGGTGCAAAGCACGGTGCTCGCCGCGCGCGCCTTCGTCGACGCCTGCATGGTGGCGCACCTGAAGGGCGAGCTCGACGCGGCCCGGGCCGCGCTGGCCAAGAGCTGGGTCAGCGAACAAGAAGGCAAGGTGATGGACGAGTGCCTGCAGCTCTTCGGTGGTTATGGCTACATGATGGAATACCCCATCGCCGAGCTGTACGTCAACGCGCGTGTGCAGCGCATCTATGGCGGCACCAACGAGATCATGAAAGAACTGGCTTCGCGCTACATGTAGCGCAAAGCCGTGCTGCAGCGACGGGCGTCGCGCTGCCCGTAGCGCCTCTCTTTTTATCCGGAGCATTCCATGTCAGAAGCATTCATCTACGACCACGTGCGCACGCCGCGTGGCAAGGGCAAGAAAGACGGCAGCCTGCACCAGGCCGCCCCCGTCTGGCTGCTGCGCACCTTGCTGCAGGCGTTGCAGCAACGCATGCATCTCGACACCGCGCTGGTGGACGACGTGGTGCTGGGCTGCGTGACGCCGGTGGGCGAGCAGGGCGCCGACATCGCGCGCACGGCGGTGCTGGACGCCGAGTGGGCGCAGACGGTGGCCGGCGTCACGCAAAGCCGCTTCTGCGCCAGCGGGCTGGAAAGTGTCAACCTCGCCGCCGCCAAGGTGAAGAGCGGCTGGGAAGACCTGGTGGTGGCCGGCGGCGTGGAAAGCATGAGCCGCTGGCCGATGGGCAGCGACGGCGGCGCCTGGGCGATGGACCCGCGCGTGAACCAGAAGACCGGCTTCGTTCCGCAGGGCGTGGGCGCCGACCTGATTGCCACGCTGGAAGGCTGGGGCCGGGCCGACGTGGACGCGTTTGCCTTGCGCTCGCACCAGCGTGCCGCCGCGGCGCGTGCCGAAGGGCACTTCGCCAGGTCCATCGTGCCGGTGAAAGACATCGCCGGCTTGCTGATGCTGGCGCAGGACGAGACGATCCGCGCCAACGCCACGCTCGAAGCCATGGCCAAGCTGGACGCCAGCTTCGCCGCCATCGGCCAGATGGGCTTCGACGCCACCGCGCTGCGCAAGTACACCACCGTGGAGCGCATCAATCACATGCACCACGCCGGCAACTCGTCGGGCATCGTCGACGGCGCCGCGCTGATGCTGATCGGGAATGCCGAAGGCGGCCGCCGCGCCGGTCTGAAGCCGCGCGCGCGCATTCGCGCCGCGGCGGTGATCGGCTCTGAACCGTCCATCATGCTCACCGGCCCCACGCCGGCTTGCCACAAGGCGCTGGCCAAGGCGGGCATGAAGGCCGGCGACATCGACCTCTTCGAGATCAACGAGGCGTTTGCCGTCGTGCCCATGAAGACCGCACGCGACCTGGGCGTGAGCCTGGATCGCGTCAACGTCAATGGCGGCTCCATCGCCATGGGCCACCCCTTGGGTGCCACCGGCTGCATCATCCTGGGCACCCTGCTAGACGAACTGGAACGCCGCAACCTGAGCACCGGCCTGGCCACGCTGTGCGTGGGCGGCGGCATGGGCATCGCCACCATCATCGAGCGGGTTTGAAAGAGGTCATGAGCATGAGCAACACCGCAGTCGAATTGAGCCTGGCCGACGACGGCATCCTCACCGCCACCATGGACCTGCCCGGCAGGCCCATGAACGTGGTGGGCGACGTGCTGATGGAAGGCATTGCCACCGCGCTGCAGCGCCTGGCCGAGCCGGCCGTGAAGGGCCTGATCCTCACCTCCGGCAAGGCCGATTTCTGCGCCGGCGGCGACCTCGACCGCATGTCGAAGTGGTCCACCCCCGAAGAGCCATTCGAAGCCTCGATGGCGATGAAGAAAGTGCTGCGCCAGCTGGAGCAGCAAGGCAAACCGGTGGTGGCCGCCATCACTGGGCATGCGCTGGGTGGCGGCCTGGAACTGGCGCTGGCCTGCCACGCGCGAATCGCCATCAACAACCCGCGCCTGAAAATCGGCCAACCCGAAGTGAAGCTCGGCCTGCTGCCCGGCGGCGGCGGCACGGTGCGGCTGCC
>JANOZF010000236.1:0-4178 GCA_031429255.1 Rubrivivax sp. | reverse complement strand
CGCCTCGGCCACGGCGTCGGCCACCGTCAGCTGGATCTGGTGCGTCCACACGCGCGACTGCTCGCTGCGGCCCACCAGCTTCAGCGTCGGCGCCAGGTACTGCAGGATGGCAGCCGTCTGGCCGACGACCAAGGCGCCGTCGATCAGAAACGGGGGCGCAAAGGGCGGGTGCGGGTTGTGGCGGTCGGCCATCGCGGCCTGCATCGCCGGCAGGCCACGCCCGGCGGCTTCGGAGCCGCGAGCCACGTCCACGTAAGGCGCGCCCCCGGCCTCCAGCGCCAGCCGCACAAATTCGCCCCGCCCCTGGATCGTGGGCCAATAATGAAGTTCGTAGCTCATGGCGCGACTGTAGTCGCGCGGCTTGCGGGGGTCCGGCGAGCGCGAGAGACCCGATGAAGATCCATTTTCTGGGCGCCGACGACGGCGTCACCGGCTCGCGCCTTCTGGTGGACAGCGCGGGCAGCCGCAGCGTGCTGGACTGCGGCCTGTTTCAGGGCTGGAAGGCGCACCGCGAGCGCAACTGGGCGATGCCGGAGGCGCGCCAACCGCCACGGCTACTCCCGTCACGAAAAAGCGCTGCCGGTGTACACCCGCGCCGACGCCCAGCCGGCGCTGTCGCTGAACCCGGCCGGCAGGGCCGACGCCTGGTGTTTTCTGGCGACGTGGGCCGCCAGCACGACCTGTTGATGCCGCCCCCGGAACCCATCAATCGCGCCGACCTGCTGCTGGTGGAGAGCACCTATGGCAACCGCACGCACCTGGCCGAGGACGGCGCGGCGCGGCTGGCCGACATCGCGCAGCGCACCATGCAGCGCGGCGGCTCGGTGCTGATGCCGGCTTTCGCCGTGGGCCGTGCGCAGGCGCTGCTGCTGGTGCTGCGGCGGCGCCGGCGGCTGAGCGCGCGGACCTCTGCAAAGCCTTCGGCGGCGCCTGCGGTTGCCGCCTGTCGGTCACCGGTCATCGGCCACGGATGGTTGGCCACGGGTGATTGGCCACCGGTCAATGGCCATTGGTCGGCGCTCATCGGTCACCGGTTCACGAGCACCAGCCCTGCATCAAGCGCTGCGGGTCCCAGCGCCCACGCAGCCCTATCAGCACCAACGGCGTGCTGGTGTCATCGCGGGCAGGCGTCACGGCCCAGCGGCCCGCAGCCACTTGCAGCAGGCAACCCGCAAGCAGGCCCTTGGCGCGCAAGACGCCACTGTCGGCAGCTGCCAACCGGGCGCCCAGGGCACGCAGATCAGTGTGCGCAGCCAAGGCAAAACTGCAGCTTTCGAAGGTCTCGTCGCCGTGGCCCGCGCCGGTCGATCGCCGCGACAACGGGCGCGCCGCAAACGAGGCCAGCGCCGCTTGGTCGGCCGCGTGCGACTGCGGTAGGCCCGCGCCAACCGCGGTGGCCGTCGGCGCCACCCGGGCCGGCGTGCCCCCCGCCGCGTCGGCGCCGTCTCGCCATCCCAGCAGCAACTCCGGCCACACCGCATCCACCGCCCCCGCCCACGCGCGGGCCTGCGGCACCGTGCGCTGCAACCACGCCGCAGTGGCCTGCAAGGCCGCCGGCGCCACCAGGTCGGGCTTGTTCAACAGCAACCAGTCGGCCTGATGCAACTGCTGGCGCACGGTGTCGCCCACATAGCGATCGGCGGCCTGGCGCTGGATGTGCTCGGCATCGGCCACCACCAGCGTGCCCACCACCTCGGCCGTCGGTGACAGCCGGGCCGTGCGTGCCACGCTGGCGGGCAGGGCCACGCCGCTGAGTTCGATCAGGCACACGTCGGGCGGCGGGTTGCGCCGCGCCAGCGCGCCCAGCGTGCCCACCAGGTCGTCGCCGAAACTGCAGCACAGGCAGCCGCCGGCCAGGCTCAGCACACCGGCGCTGAGGTCGTCGTCGGCGTTCGCGGCGATCAGCTCGGCGTCGATGTTGATGCTGCCGAAGTCGTTCACCAGCACCGCCACGCGCCGGCCCTGCGCGTGGCGCAACAGGTGGTTGACGAGCGTGGTCTTGCCGGCACCCAGGTAGCCGGCAATCAGCACCACCGGCAACTGCGCGGCACGCGCGACGGGCTCTGCACCGTGCACGGACTCCTGCGTCGCGGTCATGGACATCGCCGGCGCATCACGCCGCGAAGACGCGCCCGCCCTGCACCGTGCCCCAGGGCGACATGTCCTTCAACCGCATCGGGTCGACCGCGGTGGGGTCGTCGTTCAGCACGCAGAAGTCGGCGCGCTTGCCGCATTCGATGCTGCCCACCTCGCCGTCCAGCTTCAGCGTGTAGGCCGCACCCAGCGTGATGGCATGCAAGGCCTCGTGCACCGAGATGCGTTGCCGCTCACCCAGCACCTTGCCGCTGGCGGTGAGCCGGTGCACCGCACACCAGGCGGTGAACAAGGGGCCCAGTGGCGTGATCGGCGCGTCGCTGTGGATGGCCAGCGGCACGCCGTGGTCCAGTGCCGAACGGGTGGCGTTCATGCGCTCGGCGCGTTCAGGGCCCACGGTGACGGCGCGGTGCTGCTCGCCCCAGTAGTAGTGGTGGTTGGCAAACAGGTTGACGCACAGGCCCAGCGCCTTCATGCGGCGGAACTGCGCGTCGTCGGCCAGCTGGCAGTGCTGCAGCGTGCTGCGGTGGTCGGGCGTCGGTGACGCCGCCAGCGCGCTGGCCATGCAGTCCAGCACCAGTTCGGTGGCTTCGTCGCCGTTGGTGTGGGTGTGGATCTGCACCCCGGCCTTCAACGCCCGTGTGAAGGTTTCGCGCATCGTTTCGGGTGCGGTGTACCAAAGGCCGTTCGGGCTGCCGTTGAAGTAACCGGGCCAGCGCAGCCGCGCCGAAAAACCCTGGATGGAACCATCCGCCACCACCTTGATGCGGCCCAGACGCAGTTGCTCGGTGCTGCGTTCGGCCAGTGCCTGCGCGCGCGCCACCGCGGCAGCCGGCGTCAAGCCGATCAAGCGCAGCAAAGGCACGATGCGCACCGGGTAAAGGTCTTCACCGGTGATGCGCGTGAGGGTCGCCACTTCTTCATCGGCCAGCGTGGCCGCCAGGTCGGTGGCGGTGGTGACGCCGGCCCGCACACACAGGCGCGCGAAGTCGCGAATGCCGGTCTCGTCACCGCCCAGGAAGTTGCGGTTCAGGCCTACCTTGTCAAAGGCCGGCATCATGGCCTCGGGGCCCTTGAGTTCACCGGTGGGCAGGCCGTCTGCACCCAGCGGAATGCCGGCGTGGTCAACGCCGCTGCGCAGCAGCGAGGCCTGCTGCAACACCACCGAGTTGACGTTCAGGATATGGGCACTGGCGTGCAGCACGCCCACCGGCCGGCTGGCGCTGACGCGGTCCAGGTCGGCACGGCTGCAGCGCCGGTCGCCGAAGTAAATGGGGTCGAAACCCCAGCCGAGCAGTGGGCCGCTGCCGCCGCCCGCAGCCGCAGCGGCCAGCGCGGCCACCACTTCGTCCAGCGTCTTCAGGCCCGACCACACGCGGCCGGCAGGGTCTACGGCATCGAAGTAGCCAAGGTAAACATAACGCCACAATGTTCCGGCCATCAGATGGCTGTGGCCTTCCACCAGACCGGGCATCAGCACCTGCTGCGCGAAGCGCGTGTCCAGCTCGAACGGGCCCCAGCCTGCCATGTCGGCCAGCGCACCCACGGCCAGGATGCGGCCGTCGCGCACGGCCACGTGCGTGGCGCTGGATCGCGCCGGGTGCATGGTGATGATGCGGCGCGCTTCGAAGACGGTGGTGGTCATGGCCATAACGTTGCCTTTGTCGTGTCGGCGTGTACGCCCTTGCGGACATGCGCGGGTACTCTCACTGCCTGCAGTATGCCGCCATGAAATTTCGGGTTCCGCCTGACCGCCAACACCGCCTTTCCGACGCCGTTGACAGAGCTCGGCGGGCAGGTTCACTGTGCCAGACAGCGCCGCGCGACAAGACGTGGGGCGGCCGGGGTCTGCCGCCCAGGGCGCGTGAACAGTTGCTCCATAACGGGCTGATCCGGGATGGCGGCGCCACGACCACTTGGCCGCCCGCACGCGGGTAGTCCCGTAGTGCCAATTGCGCGCCAGCCGCCGGCTGCGGCACATCTGGGCACTACAGTCGGGGCTTGCGCCCTTTGCCGATCTCCATCCGCACCCTGGATCCCGTGAGCGACTCCGACATCATTCTTGAAACCCGCGGCCTGACCAA
>JANOZF010000235.1:0-15488 GCA_031429255.1 Rubrivivax sp. | reverse complement strand
AAGGTGGCCTGGAACGCGCCGCGCGACAAGTGGCTGCATGAAGAAATGAAGGACCGGGCCACGACCTGCGAACCCGAGTGGGTCGGCGCCGAGCACCCGCTGTTCCTGCTCTACACCTCCGGCTCCACCGGCAAGCCCAAGGGCGTGCAGCACTCCACCGGCGGTTACCTGCTGCATGCGGCGCTGACCACCAAGTGGACCTTCGACCTGAAGCCCGACGACGTCTTCTGGTGCACCGCCGACATCGGCTGGGTTACCGGCCACACCTACATCACCTACGGGCCGCTGGCGCTGGGCGGCACCGAGATCGTCTTCGAGGGCGTGCCGACCTACCCGGACGCCGGGCGCTTCTGGCAGATGATCGAGAAGCACAAGGTCACGATCTTCTACACGGCGCCGACGGCGATCCGTTCGCTGATCAAGGCGGCGGAATCCGACGAGAAAGTGCATCCGAAGAACTGGGACCTGTCGAGCCTGCGCATCCTGGGTTCGGTCGGCGAGCCGATCAATCCGGAAGCCTGGATGTGGTACCACCGGAACATCGGTCTGGAGAAATGCCCGATCGTCGACACGTTCTGGCAGACCGAGACCGGCGGCCACGTGATCACGCCGCTGCCGGGCGCAACGCCGATGGTGCCGGGCTCGTGCACGCTGCCCTTCCCGGGCATCGCGGCGGCCATCGTCGACGAAACCGGGGCCGATGTGGCCAACGGCAGCGGTGGCATCCTGGTCATCAAGAAGCCCTGGCCCAGCATGATCCGCACCATCTGGGGCGACCCCGACCGTTTCGTCAAGAGCTACTACCCGCCCGAGTTGAAGGGCTACTACCTGGCTGGCGACGGCGCCATCCGCGACAAGGACACTGGCTACTTCACCATCACTGGCCGCATCGACGACGTGTTGAACGTCTCGGGCCACCGCATGGGCACGATGGAGATTGAATCGGCACTGGTCAGCCACACCGAACTGGTGGCCGAGGCCGCCGTGGTGGGCCGCCCGGACGACACCACTGGCGAGGCGATCTGCGCCTTCGTGGTCCTGAAGCGCGGCCGCCCCACCGGCGACGAAGCCAAGAAGCTGGCCATCGAGCTGCGCAACTGGGTGGGCAAGGAGATCGGCCCGATCGCCAAGCCCAAGGACATCCGCTTTGGCGACAACCTGCCCAAGACACGCAGCGGCAAGATCATGCGCCGCCTGCTGCGCAGCATCGCCAAGGGCGAGGCCATCACGCAGGACACCAGCACGCTGGAGAACCCGGCCATCCTGGATCAACTGGGCCAGGCCTACTGAGCAGCGGGCGCCGGTCTGCGGTGGCCGCGCGCCCTGGGAGGGTGGCGCGGGCCAAACCCGATGCAGGCGGCGTGGCCTTTGGGCTCCGCCGCCTGTCTGTTCTTGTGGTGCACAGTCGGTTTGTGCGGCTTGGTCAGGCCTGACCCCGAGTTCGTACTGCGCTACAGTGCGACGAGGAGACTGTGCACATGTACCTCGTGATCCTGGGCGTCTTGCTGCTGGCGGCGAAGGCGGCCGAACTCGGCCCCATCGCTCAGCTGTCGTGGTGGTGGGTGACGGCCCCCTTTATGGGCGCGGTGCTGTGGTGGCACTTTGCCGACACCTCGGGCTGGACCAAGCGGCGTGAGATGAACCGCATGGAGGAACGCAAGCGGCAGCGCCGCCAGCGAGCCCTGTCCGCACTGGGACTGGACGTGGCCCGCGACAAACGTGCCAGCGCCACGCGCGCCGATGTGGCGCGGCGTGCTGCCGCGGGCGCTGGACCTGTGACCAGGGCCGACGACCTGCCGGAAGTGGACCGCAAGCGGCCGAGCCGCGACCCGACGATGTGAGGCTTCGTCTGGCCCGAAGTCGGGATCGACGGAGGCCAGGGCCGGTGGGTCAGAAGGTGGCGGCGATGGGTGCCCGCACTGCTTCCCCTTGAACCGACGGTCAATCGGCGCTCAATCGCCGGTCAATGGCCGGTCAATCGCTGGTCAATCGCCGTCCAGCACCGCACCCAGGCTGGCGCTGGACGCGTTGCGTGCAAACTTGGCCATCACGCCGCGGGTGTAGCGTGGTGACGGCTGCACCCACCGCGCGCGGCGACGGGCGATTTCAGAGTCGTCCACATGCAGTTCCAGTTGCAGCTGGTGGGCGTCGATGGTGATGCTGTCGCCCTCTTGCACCAGCGCGATCAGGCCACCGGCATAGGCTTCAGGCGCCACATGGCCCACCACCATGCCCCAGGTGCCGCCCGAGAAGCGGCCATCGGTGATCAAACCCACGCTCTCGCCCAGCCCCTGGCCAATCAGCGCGCCGGTGGGCGCCAGCATCTCCGGCATGCCCGGGCCACCCTTCGGACCCAGGTAACGCAGCACCATCACGTCGCCAGCAACGATCTTGTTGGCCATGATGGCGGCCAGCGCGCTTTGCTCGTCGTCGAACACGCGGGCCGGGCCAGTGATCACCGGGTTCTTCAGGCCCGTGATCTTCGCCACGCAGCCTTCGGGGCTGAGGTTGCCCTTCAGGATGGCCAGGTGTCCTTCGGCGTACATCGGCGTCGTGATCGGGCGGATGACGTCCTGGTCGGTGCGCAGCGGCGGCACGTCCGCCAGGTTCTGCGCCACGGTCTTGCCGGTGATGGTCATGCAGTCACCGTGCAGCAGCCCGGCTTCCAGCAGAACCTTCATTACCGCGGGTATGCCGCCCGCGCGGTGCAGGTCGATGGCCAGGTACCTGCCGCTGGGCTTCAAGTCGCACAACACCGGCACCTTGCGGCGCACGCGCTCGAAGTCGTCGATGGTCCAGGCCACGCCAGCCGCGTGCGCGATGGCCAGGAAGTGCAGCACCGCGTTCGTGCTGCCGCCCGTGGCCATGATCACCGCCACGGCGTTCTCGATCGACTGCTTGGTGACGATGTCGCGCGGCTTCAGGTCTTTCTTCACCGCTTCGACCAGCGCACGCGCGGCGTCCTGCGTGTGGCCCACGATGGGGTCTTCCACGTTGGCCATCGTGCTGGCAAACGGCAGGCTCATGCCCAGCGCCTCGAAAGCCGAGCTCATGGTGTTGGCGGTGTACATGCCGCCGCAGCTGCCGCTGCCTGGAATGGCACGGCGCTCGATCTGGCAGAAGTCTTCCTCGCTCATCTTGCCGGCGCTGAACTGGCCCACCGCTTCGAAGACGCTGACGATGTTCAGGTCCTGGCCCTTGTAGCGGCCGGGCAGGATGGTGCCGCCGTAGACGTAGATGGCCGGCACGTTGGCGCGCAGCATGCCCATCATGCCGCCGGGCATGTTCTTGTCGCAGCCGCCGATGACAAGCACGCCGTCCATCCACTGGCCGCCGACGCAGGTTTCCACGCAGTCGGCAATCACCTCGCGCGAGACCAGGCTGTATTTCATGCCCTCGGTGCCCATCGCCATGCCGTCGCTGATGGTGGGCGTGCCGAAGGTCTGCGGGTTGGCACCGGCGGCCTTGAGTGCGTCCACGGCCGCGTCGGCCAGGCGCTGCAGGCCGCTGTTGCACGGCGTGATGGTGCTGTGCCCGTTGGCCACGCCGATCATCGGTTTGCCGAAGTCGCCTTCGGTGTAGCCCATGGCGTAGTACATGCTGCGGTTGGGCGCGCGGGCCACGCCTTCGGTGATGTTTTTCGAGCGGCGGTTGATGCTCATCGGGTGTCTCCAAGTCAGCCCGGGAGTGTATCGGCCACCGCCCCATGCCCCGCCCGGTGGACAATCGGCTTTACGCGATGGAGTTCTGCTGATGCTGGTGCACCCCCAGTTCGACCCCGTGGCTCTGCACCTGGGCCCGGTACAGATTCACTGGTATGGCCTGACCTACCTGCTGGCCTTCGGGCTTTTTCTGTGGCTGGCGGCCCGCCGGGTGCGGCTGCCGTGGTTCGCCGATGCGGGCTGGACCCGCCGCGATGTCGAAGACATGCTCTTCTACGGGGTGCTGGGCGTGGTGCTGGGCGGGCGCCTGGGGTACGCGCTCTTCTACAAGCCGGACGTCTATCTCGCCAACCCGGCCGAGATCCTGGCTGTGTGGCGCGGCGGCATGTCGTTCCATGGCGGCTTGCTGGGCGTCATCGTGGCGATGGCGCTGTTTGCGCGCAGCCGCGGCCGGCACTTCCTGCAGGTGATGGACGTGGTGGCGCCCTGTGTGCCCACCGGCATTGCCGCGGTGCGCATCGGCAACTTCATCAACGGCGAGCTGTGGGGCCGCGTCGCCGACGCCAGCCTGCCTTGGGCGATGGTGTTCCCGCAAAGCGGCAGCATGGCGCCCAAGCATCCATCGCAGCTCTACCAGGCCCTGCTGGAAGGCCTGTTGCTGTTTGTTTTGCTGTGGGCCTATGCGCAGCGCCAGCGTGCGCAGGGGCAGGTGGCGGCGGCCTTCGTGTTCGGCTATGGCGTGTTGCGCTTCGTGGGTGAGTTCTTCCGCGAGCCGGACAGTTTCCTGGGCCTGCTGGCCTTGGGCATGAGCATGGGCCAGTGGCTGTGTGTGCCGATGATCGTTGCCGGGGCCGCGCTGTGGTGGTACTTCGGCCGCCAGACGGCCGGTGCATTGAATGGGAGCAGGGCGTGAGGCAGGTTTTTTTGGACACCGAAACCACAGGCCTGAACGCGGCCCAGGGCGATCGCATCATCGAGATCGGCTGCATCGAATACATCAACCGACGCGACTCGGGCCGCCGGCTGCACCATTACGTGAACCCCGAGCGCAGCAGCCACCCCGATGCCGTGCGTGTGCACGGCATCACCGACGAGTTCCTGGCCGACAAGCCCCTGTTCGCTTCGGTGGCCGACGAAGTGCTGGAGTTCCTGACGGGGGCCGACGTCGTCATCCACAACGCGGCCTTCGACATCGGTTTCCTGGACGCCGAGATGGCGCGTCTGAAGCGGCCTGCGCTGGCCAAGCACGTGGCCCGCATCACCGACAGCTTGCTGCTGGCGCGCGAGCAGTTTCCCGGCAAGGCCAATTCGCTGGACGCGCTGTGCAAGCGGCTCGAGGTCGACAACTCGCACCGCGACGTGCACGGTGCGCTGCTCGACGCAGGGTTGCTGGCCGAGGTGTACTTGCGCATGACCCGCGGCCAGGGCACGCTGGTCATCGATGCGTCGCCGCAGTCCCAGAACCGTGGCGCCGCGCCGCTGGCCGACCTGTCCTCGTTCGACCTGCCGGTGCTGCGCGCCAGCGCTGAAGAGTGCGCTGCGCACACCGCCGTCATGGCCGACCTGGACATGGCGAGCAAGGGCAAGGCGGTGTGGCGTGTAGCGGCTTGGGCCGCCGCCGCGTGAAACGCAGAGAGCTCGTGGCATAATCTTTGGCTTACCGGAAACGGGCTATGGTGCCGCACAGGCGCCGCAGCAATGCATTCCGGGCGGTTAGCTCAGCGGTAGAGCACTGCCTTCACACGGCAGGGGTCGCAGGTTCGAACCCTGCACCGCCCACCAAAATAGTGTTTTGAATCAAAGCCTTGGCGGAGACGCCGAGGCTTTTTTTCTTTCGGTGGGGCAAAAGTAGGGCAAAAGTAGGGCAAAAGTAGGGCAAATGGGGGTGGAAGGTAGCGCCCTCCTTCTTCATGAGCGCCTTGGCTCACAGCCTGCGGCCCCATCGCCGGGAGTGAAGGCTCCTTCTGGGCCCTTGTGTCCGGCATCACCCTACACGCCGCACGCCGAACGCCGCATGCCGTCGGCCCTGCCGATGGCCCGCGAACGCAATTTCCGTGCGCTGGCGCGGACCACGGCGACACGCCCCACGCGCTCCTCGTCGGGCAGGTCCGACAGCACACACAGGCCTGGTGGACCTTGAACTGGCTGAATTCCTGCTGGCCCGCGGGCGCGAGGTGACAGTACTGCAGCCCAAGCCGAGCCGTGAACTGTCCCCCGACTTCCCACAGCAGCGCTGGCAAGACCTGGTCTATCGGCCCTTTCGTGCGCCATAGACAGGGACTTTGGCAGCGCATCGGATGCGCTGCGCACGATTTCGCTGTGTCCTACAAGCACAGCGCCGGATCTCCGACCCGCATCACCCATGCGGCAGACGAGACTGCATGGCAGTTTCTACGGCTAACGGGAATGGGGCCATGCTGGTCATCGAAAACGGGCTTTATCTGCGCATCCAGCAATTGCAGGACGGCCCTTCGCCTTGGCCACTGAAAAGCGGTTTCAACATGCACACGGCGTACCGCGCGCTTGGCATGTTCAACCCGTCTGAAACGTCTGACGCTTACTACATTTTTTCGAACGACCGCGACGAAGTCTGGTTCATCTGCAACCGTCACTTGCGCGTGGTGGGTCTGTTGCCAGCCCAGAGCGCAACGCGCTTGCCGCTGGACACCGCCGCGTCGCTGGTCTCGCAGTGTTCGGGGCAGGCCTTGCATAACCGCACCGTGGAACGCGCCGCATGAACGCGACACAGGTGCCGCACGGCCGCGCCGGGGGCGGCCATCATTGGATTCTGGACCTTGCCGATTGCCGGTGCGAGACGCTGCTGCTCGGCAATGCCGATTCGATGCAAGGCATGTGCATCACGGCTTGCCAGGAAAGCGGCATGCAAGTCGTGGGCGCCTGCTTTTACCAGTTTCAACCGGAAGGCGTGACCGGCACGGTGCTGCTGGCAGAGTCCCATTTGGCCATACACACCTGGCCCGAATTGAACTATGTGGCGTTGGATGTCTATGTCTGCGACTACTCGCAGAACAATGCCGCCAAAGGCGCCACTTTGGTGAATCGTCTGCGCGCACTGATGAAGGCCGAGACCGTGCGCGAGCACCGCGTTCCGAGATCCAGCGTGCGGGTGGACCATGCGCGCTGAAGTCGACATCCGCCTGGATGAGTGGCTGACGGCAGACTTTGGCTACAGCCTGCGTGGGTTGAGACTGCTGGAACGGCAACGCTCGGCATACCAGCTGGCGGAGGTGTTGCATTCACCGACCTTCGGCAATGTGCTGCGGCTGGACGGCGCCATGCAATGCAGCGAACGCGACGAGCACTTCTATCATGAACCGCTGGTCCACGTGGCCATGGCCCGTGCCTCTGCGCGCGGGCGCGTGTTGGTCGTGGGCGGAGGCGACGGCGGGGCGGCTGAAGAGGTTCTCAAATGGCCCGATGTGCTTGAGGTGACACACGTCGAAATAGACCCGGCGGTGGTGAGTCTGGCGCGCAAGCACCTGGCATCGGTGCACCGCGGAGTGCTGGACGGTTCGGACCATCGTTACAGACTGGTCTGCGCTGATGGTGCCGCCTTCCTGGCGCAAGCCAAGGCCGCGCATTACGACGTGATCTTGCTGGATCTGACCGACGCGGGCGGCCCTTCTGCCGCGCTCTACAGCCGGGCCTTCTACGACAGTTGCTCGCGCGCCTTGCAGGCAAGCGGCGTCCTCGGGCTGCACATTGCGGCGCCATGGACGCAGCGGCAGACCTGTTTCAACACCGTTGCTGAATTGCGCCGCGCGTTCGACCAGGTGCACCCTTATCTGGTCTCGGTGCCGATGTCGGGCGGCCAATGGCTGATGGCGCTGGCCCGCAACGAACCCGTTGCACCCGAGGGGCCCAGGCCGTGGGCGACTTTGCCGGTGCTGCACGACCCGCTGTGCCAGCTGAAGGTGGTCAGCGCAGAATGGCTGAATACGGTGTTCATCCTTCCCCCTTACCTGGCTGACCTGGCCAATGAAAGGAGCCATCTGAAAAGCGCGACGCACGAGCTGCCTCACACCGTCTCCAAGCGCTGCACCTGAGTGGCCGCGTGCCTGGGGTGCCGGGCCCCGGCGCGCAGCGGCAAGCGACTGCGGTTGCTCCATCGTGCCGCCCACACCATGCCACCACCCCACCCGTATTTGCGGCTTTTGCGGCTTTTGCGGCTCTTGCGATGTCCTGCACTGGCGCCTGCCCCCCCGCTGGTCGCAAGGTGGGGCTGCCCATCCTTCAACGCATGCTGTACAACCCATGTTGAAAACACCGCCGGCTGGTCAATTGTCGACATATATCATCGTAGGCCTCGTGGCCTCGCTTGCCACCATTGCCGTGACGCTGCTGGTGCTGAACTGGACCGGCGCCGAACGCAAGATCGCTCACCAGTTGCCGCGGTTGTACGAAACCGACGACGCCGAATTTCGGCGCTCACTGTCGACTTTGCTGGGCCCGGCGCTCGTGGAGGGCAACCAGGTGCGCGAGCTGGTGAATGGAGATGCCATCTTCAGCGAGATGCTGGCGGCCATCCGCAGCGCAAAGCGCACCATCACCTTCGAGACCTACATCTACTGGTCGGGGAAGATCGGGCGTGAATTCGTCGACGCCTTGAGCGAGCGCGCACGCAACGGCGTGAAGGTGCACGTGCTGCTCGATTGGGTGGGGTCGATCAAGATGGATAACGCGTTGCTTAATGAGCTGAGTGCAGCCGGCATAGAGGTTGAGCGCTTTCACGAACCGCACTGGTCGCACTGGGGCAAGATGAACAACCGCACCCACCGCAAGCTGCTGGTGGTGGACGGGCAGGTCGGGTTCACCGGCGGCGTGGGCATCGCAGACCACTGGCGCGGCAACGCCCGCAACAAGGACGAGTGGCGCGACAACCACTTCCGCGTGGAAGGCCCTGTTGTCGCACAGATTCAGTCGGTTTTTCTTGACAACTGGATGCGGTCGACAGGGCGGGTGCTGCACGGCGAGGCCTACTTCCCGGCTCTGAAGCCGGCCGGCCGCCAAGTGGCGCAGATGTTCAGCAGTTCACCCAACGGTGGCAGCGAGAGCATGCAGCTGATGTACCTGCTGGCCATCACGTCTGCACGCAAGACCATCGATCTGGCCAATTCTTACTTTGTGCCCGACGAGTTGACCATCAAGACGCTGATAGACGCAGCGCGGCGCGGCGTGCGCATTCGCGTGCTGGTGCCCAGTGGCCATATCGACTCGGAAACCGTGCGCCGGGCGTCACGCGGCACCTGGGGCCCGATGCTTGAAGCGGGCGTGCAGATCGCCGAGTTCCAGCCCAGCATGTATCACGTCAAAGGTCTGGTGGTAGACGGCATGTTCTCGTCGGTCGGCTCGACCAACTTCGACAACCGATCATTCAGACTGAACGATGAAGCGAACCTGAATGTGCTGGACACCGGTTTCGGCGCGACGATGCAGCGCGTCTTTGAGGACGACTGGTCGAAGAGCAAGCGCATTGACCTCGCCGCTTGGCAGCACCGGCCGCTGAGCGAACGCGCATGGGAACGGCTGGCCTTGCTGCTGCGCACGCAGCTGTAAGTGCTGCAACCAGTGGCCCTGGCGCCTGCTCGCTGAAAGGCCTGCGCCAGCCGTCAACGCCGTCGTTGCGACGCAGACGTGGTCCGAAGGATTGGCCGCTTCATGCACCGCCCACGTGGCGAGAGCCCGCGAATCGACTGGCATAGAGTCCCAGGCTCCAGCTCGGCTTCCTGCTTCCACTTCCCTTGCCAGGTCCACCATGCCGCTTCACCCCGCCTTTCTGTCTTTCATGCCCCATGGCCTGCGCGGCCTGTGTCTTGGCCTGGCCTGCGCCGCCAGCCTGTCGGCGCAGGCCGCGGCGCCGGCCCTCGATCCTGTGGTGCAGCAGGTGATGGCTGGCATTTCCAGCGCGCGCATCGCGCAGCGCATCCAGACCCTGGTGGCCTTCGAGACGCGGCACACCGAGAGCGAGACCGCGTCGGAGCTGCGCGGCATCGGCGCGGCGCGGCGCTGGATCGAAAGCGAATTGAAAGCCTGTTCGCAGGCCAGCGGGGGCCGGCTGCAAGTGGGCACGCAAGAATGGGTCGAGCCGGCAGGCCGCCGCTTGTCCAGGCCCACCACGCTGGTCAATGTGGTGGCCACGCTGCCAGGCAGTTCGGCCGCATCGCGAGACCGGCTGCTGGTGGTGAGCGGTCATTACGACTCGCGCAATTCCGACGTGGCCGATTCGGTTGGCAAGGCACCCGGGGCGAATGACGATGCCTCTGGCACGGCCGTGGTGATGGAGCTGGCCTGCGCGATGGCCCGGCAGAATTTCGACGCCACCCTGGTTTTCATGGCGGTGCCTGGTGAAGAGCAGGGCCTGCTCGGCGCAGCCTTCTACGCCAGGGAAGCGCGTCGGCTGGGCTTGAACATCGAGGCGATGATCACCAACGACATCGTGGGCAGCGCCACGGGTGACTTCGGCCAGCGCGACGCAAAGAGGATCCGCCTGTTCGCCGACGGCTTCGATCCGCTGCTGCGCCTGCTGGTGCAGTCGCAGGCCAATCGCCCCGGCGACACGGCCGAAGCCCAGGCCAACGAGTCGATGCGTGCGCGGCTGCAGACCATCGCGCTGGCTGGCGGCAGCGAAGACCTGCCCACCCACCAGCTGGGCCGGCACCTGAAGGCTGCGGCTGAAATTTATCTGCCGGGCTTCACGGTGCAGTTGATCCAGCGGCGCGACCGGTACCTGCGCGGCGGCGACCACATCCCTTTCCTGGAGCGCGGCTACGCTGCGGTGCGCTACACCGAGCCCTTCGAGAACTTCCGCCACCAGCACCAGAATCTGCGCACCGAAGGCGGCAAGGTCTATGGCGACCTGTTCGACTTCGTCGAGCCGGACTACATCGCCGACGTGGCGCGCGTCAATGCAGCCGGCCTGGCGACGCTGGCCCTGGCGCCTGCTGCCCCCAGCGATGTGAAGCTGGACGCGTCAGCGCTGACCAATGACAGCACGCTCGTCTGGGCCGTCAGTGCCGACCCTGGCGTTGTCGGCTACCGCGTGGTTTGGCGTGATACCGGCGCTGCCACATGGCAACACGCGCAGGACGTGGGCCGGGTGGGCACGGTGACGCTGCCGGTGTCCAAGGACAACGTGGTGTTCGGCGTGCAGGCACTGTCGGCGTGTGGCCACGCCAGCCTGGCCGCTTATCCGCTGCCCTTGATGCGGTGAGCCGGTGCGCCATGTATGGCGGCACCCGGCCGTCCTGGTGCTTTGCTTGCCGCCGGATGTCTGAGCGCCACGCCCCGGCCTCACCAGCCGTAGAAACGCGGCCACGCTTGCACGCTGCCGGCGGCGTCCAGCACCGCATAGGCCGGGAACTGCGCTGCCGTGGCACAGGCGTGGTTGGGCAGCACGCGCAAAAGCGTGCCCAGGGGGAATTGCACGTCCACGGGTGCTGAGCAGGGGCCATCGCGCCAGGACAGGATGCCGTGTTCCTGATTGGCGCTGCTCATCAGCAGTCCGTCGATGAGCCTGCCCGCTTCGCCACACACCGCGCCGTAGCCAAAATCGACGGCCTGCGCCTGCGTGCCCCGGTCGCGGCTCATCGCCATCCAGCCGGCGTCGACCAGCACCCAGCCCTTGTCCAGTTGATGGCCGATCACGGTGCACAGCACCGACAGCGCAATCTCGGCTGTGCTGCACACGCCCACACCGTGCATCACCAGGTCCTGGAACACGTAGACACCCGCACGCACTTCGGTCACGCCCTGCAGCTGCTGGGCTGACAAGGCCGTGGGTGTGCTGCCCACGCTGACCTCCGGGCAGGCCAGGCCGGCCGAGCGCAGGTTCTGCGCGGCCTGCACGCAGCGGCTGCGTTCCTGTTCTGCCATGGCCTGCAGCGCCTCGGTGGAGCGGCAGTCGTAGCTGGCGCCGGCATGCGTCATCACGCCCACCAGGTGCGCGCCACCATCGTGCAGGGCGCGGCCCACCTGCAGCAGCAGCGGGTTGCCCGGCTCGATGCCCGCCCGGTGGCCGTCGGTGTCGATCTCGATCATGGCGTCGAACACATGCCCGTCGTGGTGCTCCGCGGCCAGGGCATGGGCCGCCGCCAACGAGTCCACCAGCACGGTCAGGCGGCAGCCCCTTTCACGCAGTGCCCGCGCCTGCTTCAGCTTCTGTGCCGTGATGCACACGGCGTACAGGATGTCGTCGAACCCGGCCTCGAAGAAGACCTCGGCCTCCTTCAGCGTGGACACGGTGATGCCCTGCGCTCCCGCCTGCGCCTGCAGGCGGGCCACGGGCACGCTCTTGGCCGTTTTCACATGCGGGCGCAAACGCACGCCCAGCCCATTCATGCGCTGCTGCATGCGTTGGATGTTGTGCTGCAGCCGGGTCTCGTCCAGCAGCGCAGCGGGGGTGGGCAGGTCGTGCAGTTTCATCGTCAGGTTGCCTTCTTGTGGCTGGGCAGGGGGCCACCTCAGGCGGGTGGCGTCGGAACGGGCCGCGTCGACCAGGGCCCCAGGCCCAGCGCACTGGCGCTGACCAGGGCCAGCGCCAGCCAGATGAGCACAAAACCCACCAGCCGCTGTGGCTGGAAGGGTTCGTCAAACACGAACACCGCCAGCAGCAGCTGCAGCGTCGGCGACAGATATTGCAGCATGCCGATGGTGCTTAGCGGCAACCGCCGCGCGCCGGCTGAAAACATCAGCAGCGGCAGCGCGGTCAGCGGGCCGGACAGCATCAACAGGCCCACCAGCGTGGGTGGGCCTTGCACCAGGGCCCCACCGCCACGGGCCTGCACCCACAGCAGGGCCGGCACCGTCAGGGGCGCCAGCAGCAGGCTTTCCAGCGCCAGACCTTCCAGTGCACCCAGCGGCGCGGTCTTGCGCAGCAGGCCGTACAGACCAAAACTGCTGGCCAACACCAGCGCCAACCACGGCAGTTGCCCGGTCGCCAGCGTGAGCCACAGCACGCCGGCCCCGGCCAGCGCCACGGCTGCTTTCTGCACCGGCTGCAGCCTTTCCTTCAAGACCGCCACGCCCAGCAGCACGCTGATCAGCGGGTTGATGAAGTAGCCCAGACTGGCTTCCACCACCTGGCCACTTTGCACGGCGTAGATGTAGACGAACCAGTTGCACATCACCAGCGATCCGGTGAAGGCAAACAGCAGCCACTGCCGGCCCTTGGACAAGGCGTCGCGCAACCACGCCCACTGTCCGCGCCACGCCAGTATCAGCAACACAAACAGCAACGACCACACCGAGCGCTGCAGCACCACCTCCAGCGGCGGCACCTGTTTGATGAAGTGGAAATACAGCGGAAACAGCCCCCACGCCACGAACGCGCCCGTGGCGTAAAAAGCGCCGGCGCGGCGTTCGGCAGAAGCGGGTGATGACATGTGGCCCGCATTGTGTCCGCTGCTGCAGGCCGTGCGGGGGGCAGCAGAAGAAGCCAGCAACAATCGGCGCATGGCACACAGCGGGGTCAGGCGCGTACTGGCGGCGGAAGGCGTTTCCAACTTCGGCAGCATGCTCAGCCGGCTGGCCATTCCGTGGTTGGCCGCCCTGGCCCTGCAGGCCACGCCCGCGCAGATGGCGCTGCTGCTGGTGGCCGATGTGCTGGCCGGCGCTGTGGGCGCGCTGTTGCTGGGCAGCTGGGTTGACGGCAGCGGCAAACGCAAGGTGATGCTGTGTGCCGATGGTGGCCGCGCCGCCTTGCTGGCGCTTTTGGCGCTGGCTGCCTGGAAAGGGTGGCTGAACATCACCACGCTGGTGCTGGCCGCCGCGCTGTCTGGCGCCTTGAGCATGGCTTTCGAGCTGGCGCGGTCGGCCTGGATGGCGCAGCAACTGGATCAGGCCGATTTGCCGCGGCGCAACGCGCAGTTGTCGGTGGTGGGCAGCCTGTCGGAGACGGCGGCGTTTGCCATCGGCGGCTGGCTGTACCAGGGCCTGGGGGCGGTGTGGTCGTTGGCAATAGACGCTGCCAGCTATCTGGTCTCGGCCTGGTGCCTGCGCGGCGTGCAAGAACCTGCTCTCGGCGCTCCCGCGGCCGTTGTCGCCGGCACGCCCGCCGTACCCTCGAGCACGTGGCGCCAGCGTCTGCGCGCAGCGCTTGAGCAAGCACAACAGGGGCTGCAGGCAGTGGCCAAAAGCCCGCGCCTGCGCGCACTGGCCGCCGTAGAGGCGCTGGGCTCGATGGCCTTTGCACTGACCGGCACGGTCTACACGCTGTTCGTGACCCGTGAACTCAACCTGCCCACCGGGCAGCTGGGCATGATTGCCGCGCTGGGAGGCCTGGGCGCCGTGCTGGGCGCAAGCTGGGCGCCGCGCCTGGGCCGCAGCCTGGGGGCGGGCCGCACGATGGCGCTGGGCCTGACCGCGTTTGCCCTGGGCATCGCATGCATTCCGATGGCGCAGGGCTTGGGGTGGGCGGCCGTGGCCTGGCTGGTGGCGCATCAGGTGGTGGGCGATGCAGGCCACACCCTGCACGATGTGCACGACCGCACGCTGCGCCAGACGGCGGTTCCGACCGAACTGCTGGCGCGTGCCGATGCGGGTGTGCGCACAGCCGGCCAGCTGTCGCTGCTGGCCGGTGCTGCGCTGGGCGGCTGGCTGGGTGGGGCCTGGGGCTACCGGCCGGTGCTGTGGCTGGCGGTGGCGTGCGCTGCAGCCGCGGCGGGGGTGGCCGCCGCGCGACTGGGTGACTGGTCAGGCCAGACCCGGTCGCCACGCTGAATCAAGGCTACCGTAGACACCTGCTGCAACCCCGGAGACTGCGATGAACGACACCACACCCTACCAGCCGCCTGCCATCTGGACCTGGAACCAGGCCAACGGTGGCCGCTTCGCCAACATCAACCGGCCCATTGCCGGCCCGACGCACGACCAGGAACTGCCCGTGGGGCTGCACCCGCTGCAGCTGTATTCGCTGGCCACACCCAACGGCGTGAAAGTGACGGTGATGCTCGAAGAACTGCTGGCCCAGGGTCATGCTGGTGCCGAGTACGACGCCTGGCTGATCCGCATCAACGAAGGCCAGCAGTTCGGCAGCGGCTTCGTCGCCGTCAACCCGAACTCAAAGATCCCGGCGCTGATGGACCGCAGCGGGCCTGAACCGGTGCGCGTGTTCGAGTCGGGCGCGATCCTGCTGTACCTGGCTGAAAAGTTTGGCGCATTCCTGCCTGCCGCTGGCGCTGCGCGCGCCGAATGCCTGTCCTGGCTGTTCTGGCAGATGGGCAGCGCGCCTTACCTGGGTGGCGGCTTCGGCCACTTCTATGCCTATGCGCCGACGAAGATGGAGTACCCCATCGACCGTTTTGCGATGGAGGTGAAACGCCAGCTCGACGTGTTGAACCGGCGCCTGGCCGACAGTGCTTTCCTGGCCGGCAGCGACTACACCATCGCCGACATGGCCGTTTGGCCCTGGTACGGCGCCCTGGCCAAGGGGCAGCTCTACGAAGCCGGACAGTTCCTGCAGGTGCACGAATACACCCACGTGCTGCGTTGGGCCGACCAGATTGCGCAGCGTCCAGCCGTGCAGCGCGGCCGCCGCGTCAACCGAACCTGGGGCCAGCCCGAGAGCCAGTTGCCGGAGCGCCACCGCGCCAGCGACTTCGATCTGCCAGCGCCGGTGTCGTCATGATCACGCTTTACGACTGCGCCACCGCACCCAGCCCGCGCCGCGCGCGCATCCTGCTGGCCGAGAAGGGGGTCGTGCACGACACCGTGCAGATCGACCTGAAGAGCGGCGAACAGCTGGGCGACGCCTACCGGGCCATCAATCCCCAATGCACGGTGCCCGCCTTGCGCACCGAAGAGGGTGCG
>JANOZF010000234.1:0-3786 GCA_031429255.1 Rubrivivax sp. | reverse complement strand
CACTGTATCGCCGCTGCGGCCCATGCAGAATCGGCGCATGCCCTTGTCCGCCTTGTTGCTGGTGTTGGTGGCCGCCTTGCTGCACGCCGGTTGGAACATCGTGGCCAAACGTGCCGGGGGCGACCAGCGTTTCAGCCTGCTCGCCAGCCTGCTGGTGACCGTGGTGTGGCTGCCGGCCGGCCTGTGGTTCGGCTGGCAGGCGCCGGCGGTGTGATGGCGTTGGCCTGGGGTTGATGGCAATGGAACTGTGGGGCGTGGACTTCAGCAGTGCGCCGAGCAAGCGCAAGCCGGTGGTGCTGGCGCGCGGTATCTTGCGCGGCCATGTGCTGCAGCTGCAGGGCCTGCAGGCCTTGCCGACCCTGGCCGCCTTCGAAGAGCTCTTGCGCAGCCCGGGACCTTGGTTCGGCGCGTTTGACTTTCCGTTTGGCCTGCCGCGCGCCTTCGTGCAGGCCCACGGGCTGGGTGCAGATACACGCAGCGTCATCGGCGAACTGCACCGGCGCTGCGCCACGCGCATGGACTTTCGTGCGCTGGTCGACGACTGGGGCAACACCCAGCCGGCGGGCCGGCGGCTGCTGCACCGAGCCACCGACGCCGCGATGCCGGGCATCAGTTCCACCAGCCCGCTGCAGACGCGTTATGTGCCGGTGGGGTTCATGTACTACGAAGGCCTGGCGCGCCTGGTGCAGGCAGGTGTGCACCTGCCCAGGCTGTGTGAAGGCGACGGACAGCGCGTGGCACTGGAGGGCTACCCTGGACTGCTGGCGTTTGAACTGATCGGCCGAAGGTCGTACAAGAACAGCGAAGACAGCGACCGGCTGCTGGCGCGCAAGGACATCGTCGAGTCGCTGGAACAGGGGCGCACCCGCCTGGGCCTGCGCCTGAAGCTCACACCGGCGCAGGCCGGCGAGTTGGTGGCCGATGCCGCCGGCGACCGCCTCGACGCCGTGCTGTGCCTGGCCCAGGCCGCCTGGGCCCGGCTGCAGCCTGACCACGGCCTGCCCGCCGAGGTCGACGCGGTGGAGGGCTGGATACTGGGTGCGGGCGCGGTTTGAAGGTGGACGGCGCTGGTGCTGCTGCCCCACCGGCCGTTTCGACGGCGTCCTGTCAACGATCACCGCGTGCTGGCGTGGTCAGGCCACGCCGGGCTTCGCGTCGGGCGTCGGCACCAGGGTGGTGAACGTGGCGGCAGCTGACGCGACGCCAGGTGTGTGGCCTGCATCTGGCGTTGGCGGCGCAAGCACATCCGAAGCAGCGATCGGTGCTGGATCGACCACCGTGTGCGGCGGCAGGCCACGCCCTTGCCAATCCCGGTCGACCGTGGCCAGGTTCTGCATCACGTCCTCGGCATTGCGGCGCAGCGTGGCGCGCAGCTTGAAGCGCTGGCGCAGCAGCAGATCGCGCAGTGTGTGGGCTGCGAAGCGATGTTCGTCGGCCCGTTCCTGTGCGCCCGCCCGCTCGGCCAACAACGCCTGCAGGCCCAGGCTGGCCAGCCGCAGCCGTGGCGGCTCGTCGGCCGACAGCATGGGCGTCAGCATCTGCACGGCCGCCAACGCCGCGTTGTCGTTGTCCATCAACATCGATGCCTGTGCGCCGTACAGGCGGGCCCACAGGCTGGCACCGCGGTACCCGGCCTGGCGTGCCAGCTCGGTGCACTCGGTCAGCACCGGCAGTGCAACGGCCGGTTGGCCGCAGGCCACCAGGGCTGCCGCTGCATGCACGCGCAACTGCAGGTCGACGAAGTTGTCGGGCATGGAGCCGCTTTGTGACAGCGCATGGTTGGCATGGCGTTGCAGCCGTTGTGCCGTGGCTTGCATCGACGCCGAATCGCCGGCCAGGCGCTGCACCTCGTGGGCTTCCAGCAACACGCACATCAGTGCGTCCAGTGTCTGCATCAGCACCGGCCGGTTGTGCTGTACCCGCGCCCGTGACAGCGCCTGCATGACCAGTGTCTCGCCCACGCCCACATCGTGCAGCCGACCGTGCAAGACCCCCAGCAGAGCCAGCGACTGCACCAGTGCCACCGGCAGCACCCGCGCACGCGCCAGCCGCAGTGCATGGCGGGCCAGCGCCAGCGCTTCGACACCCTGTTCGTGTTCAATGCAGCTGGAGGACAACAGGCGCAGCACCTCGCATGACATGCTGTGTTCTTGCAGTGCATGCCACAGTGCCAACGCGTGTCGCCCGGCTTTGAAGGCCTCGTTGTGCAGACCCTGGTTGAACAGGCGGTGCATCTCCAGCGATTGCCGCTGCGCCTGCTCGCGCGCTTCGGCGGGCAGCGGTGCGTGCTTGTCGCTTGATGCAGCGGATTCGGCGAGGACGGCATCGCTGTCAGACGCAAAACCGCTCACGCTGTCGGTGCTTTCGGAGGCGCGCAGCAGGGCCAGATCGCGGGGAATAAGCGTGGGACTCAAGATAACTGCAGTTGCGTCCACATGTAATCAATTGTGTCATTCAAGTGCTTGCAACATGGTTCGGTCGACCCCCCGATTCACGGGGGAAGATCTATCCAGGACGAAAATCAGGTGCGAGCCGGGCTGCGATGAATAACCCACAAAGTATGGGTACCACGGACGGTGGTCCGGCTGCGGTCGAAGCCTGGTTTGCCGGCCTGTCCTGGCAACCCTTCGGTTTCCAGCGCGAGGTCTGGGCGGCGATGGCTGCCGGCCGCAGCGGGCTGTTGCACGCCACCACCGGCAGTGGCAAGACCTATGCCGTCTGGTTGGGCGCCTTGTTGCGTGCGCAGCAGGTGGCCATGGCGGGCGGCGAAGGCGCCAGGCCCGAAACGCCGCCGCTGAAAGTGTTGTGGCTGACCCCGATGCGTGCCCTGGCAGCCGACACCGCACGTGCATTGAAGCCACCACTGGAGGTGCTGTTGCCCGGCTGGACGCTGGGCCAGCGCACGGGGGACACCCCCAGCAGCGAACGGGCGCGCCAGGACCGGCGGCTGCCGCAGGCGCTGGTGTCCACGCCCGAGTCCTTGAGCCTGCTGCTGACCCGTGAGCACGCGCCGACGGAACTGGGTGGCGTTCAGACGGTCATCGTCGACGAATGGCATGAACTGATCGGCAACAAGCGCGGCGTGCAGGTGCAGCTGGCGCTGGCGCGACTGCGGCGTTTCAACCCCGGCCTGGTGGTGTGGGGGCTGAGTGCGACGCTGGGCAATCTGGAAGAAGCGATGCACACCTTGCTTGCTTGTGAACCGTCCGCGTCCGGGCGTCCGCCGCCGAGCCTGGTGCGAGGCCGCACGCCCAAGACGCTGCTGGTGGACACGCTGTTGCCACAGGACCCGGGCCGCTTTTCCTGGGCCGGCCACCTGGGTGCGCAGATGTGCCGTCCGGTGGTGGACGAGATCGAACGCTCGGGCACCACGCTGGTGTTCACCAACACGCGCTCACAGGCCGAGATCTGGTATCAGCTGTTGTTGCAGGAAAGGCCCGACTGGGCCGGTGTCGTGGCGCTGCACCACGGCTCGCTGGACAAGTCGGTGCGCGAGTGGGTGGAACTCGGGCTGAAGGAAGGCCGGCTGAAAGCCGTGGTGGCCACGTCGAGCCTGGACCTGGGCGTGGACTTCCTGCCCGTTGAACGTGTGCTGCAGATCGGCAGCGCCAAGGGCGTGGCGCGGCTGCTGCAGCGCGCCGGGCGCAGCGGCCATGCCCCTGGCCGCCCGAGCCGCATCACGCTGGTGCCGACGCACACGCTGGAACTGGTGGAAGCTGCCGCCGCGCGCCGCGCCGCGCTGGCGGGCGAGGTTGAAGCGCGCCGCAGCCCGGACCAGCCGCTCGA
>JANOZF010000233.1:0-43516 GCA_031429255.1 Rubrivivax sp. | reverse complement strand
CGACCACCCCCGGCAGCCCAGGGGGCACCGCCGCACCGTCCCAGCCCGATGCAGCACAACGCCAGCGTGAGCAGGTCGACCGGCTCCTGGCGCTGCCCGCCGCCATCAGCAGCGGCACGGCGCGTCTGGCCAGCGGCGACTCGCCGTACGAGGTGCATGCGGCCTTCCTGCCCGTGCTGGCCGGCGCGTTGGACGGCCCGCGCGGCGAGCCCGAGGCCGCCATCCTGGCCACCGCCTACCTGCTGAAGGGTGCGCAGCCGGCGCAGCGGCCGGTGTGTTTTGCCTTCAACGGCGGGCCCGGTTCGGCGTCGGTGTGGCTGCACCTGGGGGCACTGGGCCCGCAGCGCGTGGTGGTGCCCGACGACGGCTCGATGCCGCAGCCACCCTACGCGGTGCGGGACAACCCGCACACCTGGTTTGAACACTTCGATCTGGTGTTCATCGACCCGCCGCACACCGGCTGGTCGGTGACGGCCAGCGAAGCGGCCCGCAAGAAGATGCTGTCGGTGGACGGTGACATCGAGGCGCTGGCCGAGGTGGTGCGCCTGTGGCTCACGCGCCACCAGCGCTGGGGCTCGCCGCTTTACCTGGCAGGCGAAAGCTACGGCACTACACGCGGCGCCGGTCTGGCCGACAAGTTGCAGAACCTGGGCGTGTCACTCACCGGCCTCATCCTGGTGTCTTGTGCGATAGACCTGCAGTCGCTCGTGTTTTCGCCTGCCAACGACCTGCCTTACGCGCTGTTCCTGCCTGCGTTGGCCGGCGTGGCGCAATACCACGGCCTGCTGCGCGGCGCCCTGGGTTCCAGCGCCGCGGCCGCGCGCAGCGCGGCCGAAGCATTTGTCTTCAGCGACTACATGGCCGCGCTGCACGCCGGTGCGCGCCTCACCACCACGCAGCGCACGCGACTGGTGCGCCGCTTGTCTGAACTGACCGGGTTGTCGCGCGAACTGGTCGACGAAAAGAACCTGCGCATCAGCGACCACACCTTCTTCTTCGACGCACTGCGCAGCCGCGGCCTGATGGTGGGCCGGCTCGACGCGCGAGCCACCGGGCCGATGGCGGCCAACCGCACGCGTGAATGGGAATTCGACCCTGGCATCGAAGCCATCGTGGCGCCCTACACGATGGCTGCCATGCACTATTTCCACAGCACGCTGGGGCTGAAACTGGAACAGCGCTACGAAGTGCTGAACCGCGAAGTCGGGCCGGCGTGGAACTGGAACCGCGGCGGCAAGACGGGCGAGGGCTTCACCTCCACCAGCCCCGACCTGGCGCGCGCGCTGCGGCGCCATCCGCACCTGCGGGTGCTGGTGGCCAGCGGCCGCTACGACCTGGGCACCCCTTACAGCGCCAGCGACTGGTCGCTGGCGCAACTGGATCTGCCACCTGCGGTGGCGGCACGGGTGCAGCACCGTTACTACGACGCCGGGCACATGATGTACACGCGCCAGGCCGACCTGAAGCAGCTGAAAGACGACCTCGCGGCCTGGCTGAAGGCGTGAGCGTCGGGGTCGCCGCCTGGACGACCCGGCATCCCGTGGTCAGCCGCCGGCCGTTGCTGGACCCGGCGGCTCAAAACGGCGGCACGCTCTCGAACCGAAGCTCGGCGCCGCTGGTGGGGTGCAGCAGCGACAGTCTGCGTGCATGCAGCAGCAGCCGCTCGCCCGGCCCGGGCGGCATGCCGTACAGCTCGTCGCCCACGATCGGGTGCCCCAGCGTCTGCATGTGCACACGCAACTGGTGTGACCGCCCGGTCACGGGCTCCAGCGCCATCCGGGCCCGGAGCAAGTCGGCATCGCGCCAGCGGTCCAGCACGCGCCAGCGCGTATACGAAGGCTTGCCGCCCTCCCAGTCCACCACCTGGCGCGGGCGCGCCGGCCAGTCCAGCCGCATCGGCGCGTTGCAGCTGCCCTGCTCGGCTTCAGGCCAGCCCTGCACCACGGCCTCGTAGCGCTTGGCCACCTGGCGGCGTTCGAAGGCATGGTTCAAGGCGCGCTGGGCCGGCAGGTTGCGGGCAAACATCATCAGGCCCGAGGTCGACATGTCCAGGCGGTGCACCACCAGCACGTCGGCGTAGCCCTGCTGCACCTGGGCCACGAGATTGATGGCGCCTTCTGGGCCCCTGCCGGGCACGGAGAGCAGGCCGCTGGGCTTGTTCACCACCAGCAGGTCAGCGTCTTCGTGCACCAGTGTCCATGACTCCATGGGCGCCGAGGATATCGGTCCCTGGGCCGGGTCGGCGATGGTGGGTTGCAGGTGTAAGCGAGAGTGCACCGGACGGTGCGACGTATGCCCCAGCGGCACCGCTTCATCCCCCAAAGGCGGCATGGCGCGTCTGGGCAAGCCTGCTAAGCTCATCAGATGACGTCACCCACCGCTCCGACGCCGCGCCTGCAAGAAGCGAACTCCTTGCCCGTGGGCACACGGCTGGGTGAATTCGAGTTGCTCAGTCTGCTGGGCGTGGGCGGCTTCGGCATCGTCTATCTGGCCTTCGACCACGCGCTGGAGCGCGAGGTGGCGGTGAAGGAATACATGCCGGTGTCGCTGGCCGGCCGCACCGAGACCATGCATGTCTCGCTGCGCTCGCAGTCCGACGCCGAAACCTTCGCGCTGGGCCTGCGCTCGTTCGTGAATGAAGCGCGGCTGCTCGCCCGCTTCGATCATCCGTCGCTGCTGAAAGTGCTGCGTTTCTGGGAGGCCAACGGCACCGCCTACATGGCCATGCCGGTGATGCGGGGCCGCACGCTGAAGGAACTTCGCACCGAGCTGGGCCGCGCACCCGACGAAAGCATCTTGCGCAGCATGCTCGATGCCTTGCTGGGTGCGCTCGAACGGCTGCACGGCGAGGGCGTCTATCACCGCGACATCGCGCCTGACAACATCCAGATCGAACCCGACGGCCACCCGGTGCTGCTCGACTTCGGCGCCGCCCGGCGCGTGCTCAGCGACAAGACGCAGTCGCTCACGGCGATCCTGAAACCGGCCTACGCGCCCATCGAGCAGTACGCCGAGACCGGTTCGGTCAAGCAGGGGCCGTGGACCGACTTCTATGCGCTCGGCGCCACGCTGCACTTCGTGCTGCTGGGCAAGCCCCCGGCACCGGCCACCGCGCGCGCGGTGTTCGACGAGTCTTCTGCGCTGGCAGGTCAGGGGCTGCCGGGCTACAGCCTCGCGTTCCTGCAGATGGTGGACTGGATGCTGGCGCCGCGCCCCAACGACCGCCCGCAAAACGTGGCCGAATTGCGCCAGGTATTGCGGGGTGAACGACAGGTTCCGTCTGCCTACCTGATCGAGCCATCGGGTGATGCCTGGGACAAGACGCAGGTGCTGCCCCATGGTTTGACAGCGGGCGACGACGCGACCCTGGTCATGCCGCGTACCGCGGCACCCACAGTGGAGCCGCGGCTGGTGGTGCCGGCCATCGCCGCCAGCGTCTCGCTGGCGCCAACCCCGTCACCTGCCGTGTCGGAACCCGCGGTGTCGGAACCCGTGGTGTCGGTGGCTGGCGCGGCTGATGCAGTGCTCACCCCATCGACCCCGTCGCCGCCGACCCCTGCCAACTTGTCGCCGTCGGCACCGGCTGCTGCGAGCGCTGCCGTGTCGGTGGCCGCTGCAGCACGCCGGCGCAGTGTCTGGCCAGCCGCAGCGGCGGCCACATTGGCCGTCGTCGTGGTAGGTTTCATCTTCTGGCCGAAGGCGACACCGACGCCAGCGCCTGCGCTGGTTGCAGAACCAACGTCCCTGCCGCAAGCGGGCGCGACGGGCACGCCAGCGGTGGCCGCTGCCGCGGCCGTGCCGCCCATTGCGAGCCCGGTGTCGACCCCCGCAGCCATCGCTGCAGCCACCACGGCAACCGCTGGCGCAGCGCAAACGCCGCCCGCCACGGCGTCGGTTCAGGCGCCGCCAGCCCGTGCGGTGCCCGAGTCGGAGGTCAAGCCGGTACAGACCACCTCGTCGCGACCGGCGCAGCGGGCCGGAGCCAACCCGAATCTCGTTTCCAACAAGGCTGCAGCCGGTGGCGTGTCGGGTGCTGCACAGAGCCCCACTGCTGCCGAGGCTGCCGCTGTGGTGCCTGCTGCGGCGCCAACCGCTGCCCCGGGGACAACCTCGTCAACAGGCAGCACCTCGTTGTCTGCAGCAATGCCCGCCGATACAGCGGCAGCACGTCAGCAGCCTGGCGCCGATGGCGACTTCCCGGCGCCTGGCGCAGCGGGGCCAGAAGCCAAGTGTGCCGGGCGCAATGCCCTGTCGCACTTCGTTTGCATGGAGCGCGAATGCCTGCGCAGCAACTTCAGCGGCCATGCTGATTGCCAGGCGTGGCGAAAGAGCGCCAAACGCGAGTGATGCTGCCCCGCCCAGGGTAAGGCTGGATGACAGCTGCGTACCGGTCGGGTTACACCGCAAGGTCGACATCCCACCGGAGTGCACCTTGCCCTTGAGCGATACCCGTCCCCACGCTGCCGCCTGGCCCAAGCGCCTTCCCCACCAGCTGGTGGTGCCTGAAACCAGCCTCTGGTTCAACCTTGAAGTCAGCGCGCGTCGCTACCCGCACAAGGCGGCCTATGTCTTTCTCGGCCGTCCGCTGAGCTTTCTGCAGCTACACCAGCAGGCCGAAGCGCTGGCTGGCTGGTTGCAGGTGCATGACGTGGCCACTGGCGACCGCGTGCTGCTGTACATGCAGAACTGCCCGCAGTTCGTGATTGCCTTTTATGCCGTGCAGCGCGCCAACGCGGTGGTGGTGCCGGTGAACCCGATGAACCGGGCCCAGGAACTCGCACACTGCATCACCGACGCGCAGGCGCGGGTGGCTCTCACCACGGCCGATCTGGCCGCGTTGGTGTCCGAAGCCAATGCATCGGTGGCCAGCGGTGAACGGTTGGCCCATGTGGTGGCCACGCGCATGACCGATGCCACGCCGGCCGAGGTCGACCCGCAAGAGGCGCCACCGCCGGCCGTGATGCAGTGGCTGCAGGCCGACCCGGTGCTGCCCGCAGGCACCGTGCGCTGGATTGACGCGCTGGCCGCCGGCCACCAGCCCGGGCCCGCCACGGCCGGCCCTGACGACATGGCCCTGCTGCCCTATACCAGTGGCACCACCGGCATGCCCAAGGGCTGCATGCACACTCACCGCACGCTGATGCACAACGCGGTGGGCGGGGGCCTGTGGGGGCACGCCAGCGCCGAGAGCATCAGCCTGGGCGTGGTGCCCATGTTCCACATCACCGGCATGATGTACGGCGTGCTGTCGTCGGTATATCTGGGCAGCACCGTGGTGCTGCTGCCGCGCTGGGACCGCGAGCTGGCGGGCAGGCTGATCTCGCGCCTGGGGGTGACGCACTGGACCTGCATCCCGACCATGATCATCGACCTCTTCGGCAGTCCCAACTACCGGCAGTTCGACCTGTCCAGCCTGCGCTATGTGTCGGGTGGCGGTGCTGCCATGCCGCAGGCCGTGGCGCAACGCCTGCAGGACGAATTCGGCATCAGCTTTGCCGAGGGCTACGGCCTCACTGAGACCGCTGCGCCCAGCCACGCCAACCCGCCCGAGCGTGCCAAGCTGCAGTGCCTGGGCATACCCATCTTCGGCACCGACAGCCGCATCATCAACCCCGACACCCTGAAGGAGGTGGCCAACGGCGAAAGCGGTGAAATCATCACCCACGGACCGATGGTCTTCAAGGGTTACTGGCGCCATCCCGAAGCCACTCGCGCGGCCTTCATCGAACTGGACGGCAAGACCTTCTTTCGCACTGGCGACCTGGGCCGGCGGGACGACGAAGGCTATTTCTTCATCACCGACCGCCTCAAGCGCATGATCAACGCCAGCGGCTACAAGGTGTGGCCCAGCGAAGTGGAGTTGCTGCTCTACCAGTGCCCGCTGGTGCAGGAGGCCTGCGTCATCGCCGCCAAGGACAGCTACCGCGGCGAGACCGTGAAGGCCGTGGTGGTGCTGCGCGCCACGGCGCCGGCAGGCACCACCGAGCAGGACATCATCGCCTGGGCGCGTGAACACATGGCCGTCTACAAGGTGCCGCGACTGGTGCAGTTCGTCGAGTCGCTGCCGAAAAGCGGCTCTGGCAAGGTGATGTGGCGCCAGCTGCAAGAGCAGGAGCCGTCGGCCGCGAAGGCCTGACAATGCGCCCATGGCCATTGGCAGCGCATTTCCCGTCCCACCGTCGTTTGTTTCGCTGCACCTGTTGCCCGGGCGCAGCAAGCCGACGAGCGCGTGGGACGAGATAGCAGAGCGTCACGAGTTCTGCGACGACCTGGCGCAGATGCTGGTGGACCGTGCCCGGCACACGCAGTGGGACCTGGGCCTGGACGAGGCCACGGTGCTGGAGCGCATGCATGATGCGCTGGCCGGCGCTGCCGAGCCGGTGGTGTCGGCGCCCGAGGCCCAATGGGTGGTGTGTCGTCTGGCCGAGTTGCTCGGCTGGCCCATGCCCGGTCCTCGCAGCAGCTGAGGGCCGTCGAGGCAGCGCCCCAAGACGGGTTCGGGAGTCGGTGAACGCCAGGTTCGTCAGGCTGCCGACGCGGCATCCTCCGAATCGGGTTCACCGACGCCATCGCGCACGCGATACCAGCCCACGCCTTGCTCGTCGGTCTCACAGACGGCTTCACCACGGTTCAGCAGCAGGTTCAGGCAGGCCAGGCTCTCACCGGTGGCCATGCTCAGCAGCCCTGCGTCGGCCTCGCTGATGCTGCGCGCAAAGAGGGCTCCGAACACGTCCACCGCGCGGCGCGGCTGCGCCAGTGTGCGACGCAGCCGCAGCAGCGACAGTTCCTGCCCGCGACGCAGCGCGTCGATGCGTGCATGCAGCCCACGAAAGCATTCGTTGTGCGCCGGCAGCACCAGCACGTCGTCGGGCACCCGTTGCTGCAGCTTGTCCAGCGAGTCCAGCCAGTCGGCCATCGGGTTGGCGTCGGGTTCTGTGGGGTAGACCGACACGTTGGACGAGATACGTGGCAGCACCTGGTCACCCGATATCAGCACTTTCAGGTCCGGGCAGTACAGGCAGGCGTGCTCGGGCGAATGACCGCGGCCCACGATGACGCGCCAGGCATGCGCGCCGATCTGCAGTTCCTGGCCGTCGCGCAAGCGGGTGTAGCTGTCGGGCAGGGTGTGGATGTGGCGACCAAAGTTGCCGAAACGTGCGCGGTAGGTTTCCAGTGCGTGATCGCTCCAGCCGGCGCGGCGATAGAAGCGCAACGCGTCTTCGGGTGCCTCGCGGCCGGTGTCGGCCACCATCGCACGGCAGCTCAGGTATTCCAGTTGCGTGATCCACAGACGCACGTCGAACTTGCGGGTCAACCAGCCGGCCAGACCGATGTGGTCGGGGTGCATGTGGGTGACGATGACGCGTGTCAGGCTGCGCTGGTCGGGGGCGTTGGCGAACAACTCCCGCCAGACCTGCGCAGCGTCGTCGGTGCGCATGCCGGTGTCCACCAGCGCCCAACCGGCGCCATCGTCCAGCGCCCACAGATTGATGTGGTTCAAAGTGAACGGCAGGGGCATGCGCAGCCAGTGCACGCCCGGGGCTACTTCCAGCGTCTGGCCACGCGCGGGCGGGCCTTCGAAGGGGTACACCAGCCGGGCCTTGCCGGGCGCGCTGTCGAATCCGTCTGCCATGAGCCTGCCTTGTCTGATGATCGGCCGCCGCGGCGAAAGTGCAGCCGCAGGCGCGGACTCTAACGGCGACGCGGCGACGGGACTGTCACCTCGGCGCAGCACCGCTGGCAATTTCTACTGCAGTCCGAGCGGGTGGGCGGGGCGGCCGCGCGGCCCCTCAAGTCGGCGCCGATTCGCTGACGCCCGTGGCGGTTGCGGGCACTGCGGGCACTGGATTGCCCTGCTCGTCCAGCGGACGGATGTTCTGCGCGAGGTCGCCCTTGGGGCCTTGCGTCACATCGTAGCTGACCCTGCTGCCCTGCTTGAGGGTGCGAAAACCTTCCATCTGCACCGCAGAGAAATGCGCGAAGACATCGGCCCCGCCATCGGCCGGTTCGATGAACCCGAAACCCTTGGCGTCGTTGAACCACTTCACTGTGCCCTTGGCCATCGTGCCCATCCCAGACAATTGACTCAGAAATTCTGCGCCTGCGTATGTCGGCGCGTCAACAAGGCGTCTGTTTCAATCGTGGGGGGAGACCGCGCGAGGACGCCACCGCGTTCAGCAGCGGGGCATGACCCGAAGCAATCGGGAAAAAGGCGGCCAGCTTCCGGCTTGAATCGGCGGCTTTTAGGCCAACATCTTGCTGCAGGGGAATCGGGAGGGCCGTCCCTGCGCTTTGCGACCAACTCGATAGAATGGGCCATGCCTGAGGATCCCCCCCGTCAACCAAAACAGCCGCAAGGGCCGGTGTCACCCGGCGTGTTGCCCGGCAAGGACGCAGGTGGCTCTGTGGTGGCCGAGCGCAAGGCGGCGCGCACCAAACCACCGTCCCTTTACCAGGTCGTGATGCTCAATGATGACTACACGCCGATGGAGTTCGTCGTCATGGTGCTCAGGCAATTCTTTCAGCGTGATGCCGACACGGCCACGCACATCATGCTGAAGATCCACCACGAAGGTCGTGGGATCTGTGGCGTCTACCCCAAGGACGTCGCAGCAACAAAAGTTGAACTGGTGCTGACGGCGGCCCGCCGTGAAGGACACCCTCTGCAGTGCATTATGGAGGCCGCATGATTGCGCAAGAGCTAGAAGTCAGCCTGCACATGGCGTTTGTGGAAGCGCGCCAGCAGCGTCACGAATTCATCACCGTCGAGCACCTGCTCATGGCGTTGCTGGACAACCCGTCGGCCGCCGAAGTGCTGCGCGCATGCGCTGCCAACATCGACGACCTGCGCAAGAGCCTGACCACCTTCATCAAGGAAAACACGCCCACCGTGGGCGGCAATGATGAAGTGGACACGCAGCCCACGCTGGGCTTTCAGCGCGTCATCCAGCGCGCCATCATGCATGTGCAAAGCACGGGCAGTGGCAAGAAGGAAGTCACCGGCGCCAACGTGCTGGTGGCCATCTTTGGCGAAAAGGACTCGCACGCGGTGTACTACCTGCACCAGCAGGGCGTGACGCGCCTGGACGTGGTGAACTTCATCGCGCACGGCATCAAGAAGAGCGACCCGCCGGAGCCTGCCAAGGGCAACGAGAGTTCCAGCAACGAAGGTGAGAAGGAAGACGGCGCCGCGGGCGACGGCAAGGGCTCGCCGCTGGAGCAGTTCACGCAGAACCTGAACCAGCTGGCCCGTGACGGCAAGATCGACCCGCTGATCGGCCGTGAACACGAGCTCGAACGCGTGATTCAGGTGCTGTGCCGCCGCCGCAAGAACAACCCGCTGCTGGTGGGCGAGGCTGGCGTGGGCAAGACCGCCATCGCCGAGGGGCTGGCGTGGCGCATCACCGAAAAGGACGTGCCCGACGTGCTGGCCGATGCCACCGTGTATTCGCTGGACATGGGCGCGTTGCTCGCCGGCACCAAGTACCGCGGCGACTTCGAGCAGCGCCTGAAGGGCGTGCTCAAGCAGCTGAAAGACAACCCCAACGCGGTGCTGTTCATCGACGAGATCCACACGCTGATTGGTGCCGGGGCAGCCAGCGGCGGCACGCTGGACGCCAGCAACCTGCTCAAGCCCGCGTTGAGCAGCGGCGCCATGAAGTGCATCGGCGCCACCACCTTCACCGAGTACCGCGGCATCTTCGAAAAAGACGCGGCGCTGTCGCGGCGCTTCCAGAAGGTCGATGTGGTCGAGCCCTCGGTGGAGCAGACGATAGAGATCCTGAAGGGCCTGAAGTCGCGCTTCGAAGAGCACCACAGTGTGAAGTACGCCGTGGGCGCGCTGCAGGCTGCGGCCGAGCTGTCGGCCAAATTCATCAACGACCGTCATCTGCCCGACAAGGCCATCGACGTCATCGACGAAGCGGGCGCGGCGCAGCGCATCCTGCCCGTGAACAAGCGCAAGAAGACCATCACGCGCAGCGAGGTTGAAGAGATCGTTGCGAAGATCGCGCGCATCCCACCGGCCAGCGTGTCCAGCGACGACCGTGGCAAGCTCAAGCTGCTGGACCGCGACCTGAAGAGCGTCGTCTTTGGGCAAGACCCGGCCATCGACGCCTTGGCCGCGGCCATCAAGATGGCGCGCTCGGGCCTGGGTCGGCCAGACAAGCCCATCGGTTCCTTCCTGTTCAGCGGCCCGACGGGCGTGGGCAAGACCGAGGTGGCCAAGCAACTGGGTTACGTGCTGGGCATCGACCTCATCCGCTTCGACATGTCGGAATACATGGAGCGCCACGCCGTCAGCCGCCTGATCGGTGCGCCCCCAGGCTATGTGGGTTTCGACCAGGGTGGCCTGCTGACCGAGGCCGTCACCAAGAAGCCGCATGCCGTGCTGCTGCTGGATGAAATCGAGAAGGCGCACCCCGACGTCTTCAACGTGCTGCTGCAGGTGATGGACCACGGCACGCTGACCGACAACAACGGGCGCAAGGCTGACTTCCGCAACGTGATCATCATCATGACCACCAACGCGGGCGCCGAGACCATGAACAAGGCCACCATCGGCTTCACCAACAAGCGCGAGCAGGGTGACGAGATGGCCGACATCAAGCGCCTGTTCACGCCCGAGTTCCGCAACCGGCTGGACTCCATCGTCAACTTCCGTGCGCTGGACGAGGACATCATCCTGCGCGTGGTGGATAAGTTCTTGCTGCAGCTCGAAGGCCAACTGGCCGAGAAGAAGGTGGAAGTCACTTTCACCGACGCCTTGCGCAAGTTCCTGGGCAAGAAGGGCTTCGATCCGCTGATGGGTGCAAGGCCGATGCAGCGTCTGATCCAGGACACCATCCGCCGCGCCCTGGCCGACGAGTTGCTGTTCGGGCGCCTGGTCGATGGTGGTCGCCTCACGGTGGACATCGACGACAAGGACGAAGTGCAGCTCGACATTCAGCCGCCGAAGAAGAGCGACAAGCCCAGGGCCGAGGCCGCAGCGGCCTGATCGGTTCAGTCGCGGCGCCTGGCCGCCACGCCTTCTTCAGCCGGGTCCTGCCGGTAGAACGCACAGAGCATCCCGTACCACGCGGGATGCTCTTTTTTCATCGCCACCGCGGTGGTGAAGAAGGCCTCGCTGGTGACGGCAAAGAACTCTTCGTCACCTTGTGCGGCATAGGGGTCGAGCAAGGTGGGCTCGCCGCGGTCGATGCGCGTTGAAAAGGCGCCCAGTTCAGCCCGCAGTGCCGTCTGCCAGTCCTTGACGGTCAGGCCTGGCGGCAAAGGCGGCACGCCGTCGGCGCGGCCGTCTGCCATGTCCAGCACATGGGCGAATTCGTGGATCACGACGTTGTAGCCGTGGCTCGCGAGACCCGCTGCGCGAACGTCGGGCCAGGACAGCATCACCGGGCCGCCCTGCATGGCCTCACCAGCCAGCACTTCGTCGTACTCGTGCACGACGCCATCGTCGTCCAGGTGTTGTCGCCGTGCGCTGACCTGGTCAGGGTGCACGACGATGCCCACAAAGCCGTCATACGCGCTCACGCCCAGCCGCAGCACCGGCAGCGCGGCCTGTGCCGCAATCGCCACCGCCATCGCATCGGTCAGCCGCAGGCCGCCGGCGGTGGAAAATTCCTTGCAGTCGAGCAGCAGGCTGGTGAGCCGCCGCAGCTCCGCCGCGTCTTCCAGGCTCTTGCGCTGCAGGAAGGGGTAGCGCACCAAAGTGCGTTTCCACAGGTCGTCGGGGATGGCGCGGCGTGAAACGGCAGCCCGCTCTCGACGGGATTGCAGCTGCTGCAACCAGCGTTTCAGCACGGCCTGCTGCCCTGGCCTTGCAGTTTCAGTCCAGCACCACGGGCACGCGCTCGAAGCCGTGGGCGCCGAGCCGCAGCACCTCGGCCCGCTGGCCGTGGTCCAGGTCCCAGTCGGTCAGCACATGGCGGCTGTAGCCGGGCGCCACCATGTGATGCGCGGGCTTGTGCGTGTGACCGTGCACCATCACCGGGGCCCGCGCAGCCTGCATCCAGCGCAGCGTTTCGGCGCCGTCGAGGTCGGCATGGCTGGTGCCATCGAAGCGTTGCCGTTCGCGGCTGGCGCCACGGATGTCGGCCGCGATCTTCAGCCGCTCTTGTAATGGCTGGGCCAGGAAGCGAAATTGCCAGGCGTCACTGCGCACCTCGCGCCTGAAGGCCTGGTAGGGCTCATCGGCCAGGCACAGCGAGTCGCCGTGGCTGAGCAGCACACGCTGCCCGAACACCAGCAACACGGTCGGGTCCTGCAGCGGCATCAGGCCGGCTTGCAGCATCAACTGCGGGCCGGCCAGAAAGTCGCGGTTGCCAACCATGAAGGCCAGCGTCAGACGACGGCTGGCATCGCGCATCGTGGCGATGCAGTCTGCCTCGAAGACCTGCTGCGCCATGTCGTCGCCCACCCACAGCTCGAACAGGTCACCGAGGATGAATACGGCATCGGCCGTGGTGCCGCGCAAGTACTGCTTGAACGCGGCCGTGGTGCGCGGCAGTGCCGCGCACAGGTGCAGGTCGGAGATGAAATCAATGGTCTGCCAGGTGGCCGGCACGTGCAGTTCGCGTGCGACGGTGGCGCCTGGCATCGCATCGGGTCTGGGGCCTCGAGGGGCCGCCGGCACCCCGGGTGCAGCTGCCGGCGCTGGGGGCATCAGACGATCTCGCGCGCGCGCTCGATGCGCACCTCTTCCAGCGGCACGTCGTCATGAGATCCCTTGCGACCGGTGCGCACTTTCTCGATGGCATCGACCACTTCGGTGCCACTGGTCACACGGCCAAAGACCGCGTAGCCCCAGCCCTGAGCCGTTTCAGCGGTGTGGTCCAGAAAGCCGTTGTCCACCGTGTTGATGAAAAACTGCGAGCTGGCCGAATGCGGGTCACTGGTGCGCGCCATGGCCAGCGTGTAGCGCAGGTTCTTCAGGCCGTTGTTGGCCTCGTTGCGGATTTGCGCATCGGTGGCCTTCTGCTTCATCGCGCTGTCGAAGCCACCACCTTGCAGCATGAAGCCCTTGATCACGCGGTGAAACACCGTGCCGTCGTAGTGGCCGTTGTTGACGTAGGCCAGGAAATTGGCCGCCGACAAGGGTGCCTTGACGTCGTCCACTTCGATCGTGATCGAGCCGGCGCTGGTGTCCATCTGTACGGTTTTCATTTCTTCAGTCTCACTTTTCCACGGTTGCTTTGTTCAGGATGACGGGAGTTTCGGGCATGTGCTGGTGCATGCCCCGGGGCTTCACGGCGGTGGCCTTGATCTTGTCCACCACGTCCATGCCTTCGACGACCTTGCCGAAAACGGCATAGCCATGGCCGTCGCGCGACTGGGCCTGGTCGAGCATGGTGTTGTCGTTGACGTTGATGAAGAACTGAGCGGTGGCTGAATCGGGGATCCCGGTGCGCGCCATCGCCACGGTGCCGCGCAGGTTGGACAGGCCATTGCGGCTTTCCAGCGGGATGGGAGCGCGGGTGGTCTTCTCGCTGATCTCGCCTTTGTTGTCGGCCTTGTAGCCGCCGCCCTGGATCATGAAGCCGTCAATCACGCGGTGGAAGATGGTGCCGTTGTAATGCCCGGCGCGCACGTACTGCAGGAAGTTGTCGACCGTCTTCGGCGCCTTCTCGCGGTCCAGTTCCAGGGTGACATCGCCCAGCGTGGTCGACAGCTTGACCTTCTGCGCCCATGCAGGCGCGGTGACGGCACAGGCCAGAGCCAGCAGCAGGGGGGTGAATCTCTTCATGGGTGGAGTCTTCGCGAGGTTTTTGGTTGGGGATGAACGGGCATTCGGCCTTGAAGCTGTGGCTGGCCGTGAGCCCGTTCGGTGTGTGGCAGTTCAGCCCGGTGGCTTGATTTTCGGTTCCTGAATCAGCGCGCGCACGGCGTCCAGGCGCCGTTGCTGCTGCGGTTCAACCGGTCCTTGCGCGGCCAAGGTCTCCAGCGCCCGGGCGGCCAGCATCAGATAGACCTGGCCCAGGTTAGCGCGGGCTGTGCGGTGGCCGGGGTCGTTGCGCAGGGCAGTCTCCAGCGCTACACGGGCTTCATCGAGCCGCAGCGCGCGCGCATGCAGCAGCGCCAGGTTGTTGAACGGGTCGGGCAGCTCTGGAAACTCCAGGCCCATCAGCTCGAAATGGGCCAGCGCCTCGGCGTCACGTTGCAGGTCCAGCAGCAGCACACCGCGCATGAAGCGCAGCTGCACGTCCCGGGGTTCGGCAGCCATCGCAGCATCAACGCGGCGCAGTGCCGCCGTCATGTCGCCTTGCGACGCCAGCGCGCGGGCGTCGGCCAGTGCATCGGCGCGCGCCAAGCCTGGCATCAGCGCAGCAGCCAGTGCCAGCACAAGGGCCATCGCCAAACCGGCGCCAGCAACTGCGAAGACAGGGCGGGTGCAGCGACGCAGAGTGGATGGGAGGTGCTGGGGTTTCAAGGCTCTTGAGCGCAGCGCACGCGCCGGGCAGAGTTGGACAGGGCAGGCTATGAACGGGGGTGCGGGGCATCTTACGGGGCGCCCTGCAGCGTCTTCAGGTGGTTTGCCCCTGGGGCCGACCGCCCGTCGAGGCCCCTGGGGCCACCGCTATACTGATTTGATTCTATCGATGAGTGCCCGACCTCGCCTCGCGAGGTCCCTTCCGGCACCCCGGCTCTGCCCCCCCCGCCATGTCCCTACGCATCCACAACACCCTGACGCGCCGCATGGAGGACTTCGTGCCTCTGCAACTTGGCCATGTTCGCATGTACGTTTGCGGCATCACGGTGTATGACCTCTGTCATCTGGGGCACGCCCGCATGGCCCTGTCGTTCGACACGGCCTATCGCTGGCTGCTGGCCAGCGGCTACCGCGTGACCTACGTGCGCAACATCACCGACATCGACGACAAGATCATCAAGCGGGCGCTGGAACGGGGCATCAGCATGCGCCAGCTCACCGACGAGATGATCACCGCGATGCACCGCGATTTCGCCGCGTTGGGCTTGGCCACGCCCACGCACGAACCGCGTGCCACCGAGTACGTGCCGCAGATGCTGGACATCATCGGCAAGCTCGAAGCGCGCGGCCTGGCCTACCGCGCAGACGGTGGTGACGTGAACTTTGCGGTGCGCCGCTTCGAGGGCTACGGCAAGCTGTCGGGCAAGAGCCTGGACGAACTGCGGGCCGGCGAACGCGTGGCGGTGCTCGGCGACAAGGAAGACCCGCTGGACTTTGTGCTGTGGAAAGCGGCCAAGCCCAGCGAGCCGGCCGACGCCCAGTGGCCCAGCGCCTATGGCCTGGGAAGGCCGGGTTGGCACATCGAGTGCTCGGCCATGAGCTGCGCGCTGCTCGGCGAACCGTTCGACATCCACGGTGGTGGCATGGACCTGCAGTTTCCGCACCACGAAAACGAGATCGCTCAGAGCGAAGGTGCCAGCGGCGGCCTGTTTGCGCAGACGTGGATGCACAACGGATTTCTGAACATCGACAACGAAAAGATGTCCAAGTCGCTGGGCAACTTCTTCACCATCGCCGACGTGCTGAATAAGTTCGACGGCGAGGCGGTGCGCTTCTTCATGCTGCGCACGCACTACCGCAGCCCGTTCAACTTCAGCGACACCGTGCTGGACGAAGCGCGCACCGCGTTGCGACGCCTGTACAACGCGGTGCAGGCAGCGGGCAGCCCGGCAGCGGTCGCCATCGACTGGGCCGAACCGCATGCCGCCGCATTCAAGGTCGCCATGAACGACGACTTCAACACGCCCGGTGCGCTGGCGGTGCTGTTCGAACTGGCGGGCCAGGCCAACCGGGGGCGCGTCGAAGCAGCATCGCTGCTGCGCAGCCTTGGCGGCGTGCTGGGCATCCTGCAGAGCGACCCGCAGGTCTATCTGCAAGCGGCGCAGACCGTTGATGGCGACGCCACAGCGCACATCGAAGCCCTTGTTCTGGCGCGCACAGCGGCCAAGGCGGCGCGCGACTTCGCGGGCGCCGACCGCATCCGCGACGAACTGGCTGCGCAGGGCATCGTGCTCAAGGACTCACCTCAAGGCACCACCTGGGTACGCGCTTGAACACCGTCGCGCAAGAGGCTGCCGCTCCGCCACCGCCAGAGCTGGCTGAGCAAGCGGCGGCCACGCCGCCGCTGGTGGCTGGTGCAGCTTGCGCCCTGGCCACGCCTGGCTATTGGGAAGACGCCTGCAAGCACCTGGCCAAACGCGACCGCGTGATGAAGAAGCTGATTCCGCGTTTCGGGCAGGCACGCCTGTCCAGCCGTGGTGACGCGTTCACCACGCTGGCGCGATCCATCGTCGGGCAGCAGATTTCCGTCAAGGCGGCACAAAGCGTATGGGAGCGTCTGGTGGCGTTGCTGCAAGGCGGCGCCGGGGCCTTGCAGCCTGCCAGCCTGCACAGCCACGCGGTGGCAGACCTGCGCGCTGCAGGACTGTCGATGCGCAAGGCCGAATACCTGCTCGACCTGGCCTCGCACTTCAGCGACGGGCAGGTGCATGTGGACCACTGGGGCCAGATGGACGACGAGGCCATCATCAACGAGCTGGTGGCCATTCGAGGCATCGGCCGCTGGACGGCCGAGATGTTTCTGATCTTTCACCTGATGCGCCCAGACGTGCTGCCGCTGGACGACCTGGGCCTGCTCAAGGGCATCAGCCTGAACTACTTCAGTGGCGAGCCTGTGTCGCGTGCCGAAGCGCGCGAGGTGGGTGTGGGCTGGGCACCTTATCGCTCGGTGGCCACTTGGTATATTTGGCGCAGCCTCGACCCGCTGCCCGTGGAGTATTGATTTGTCCAAGCGACACTTCCTCGAGTTTGAACAGCCGATCGCCGAACTTGAATCCAAGATCGACGAGTTGCGTTATGTGCAAAGCGAATCGGCCGTCGATATCTCCGACGAGATCGACCGCCTCAGCCAGAAAAGCCAGCAACTGGCGCGCGACATCTACTCGAGCCTGACCCCGTGGCAGGTGACGCAGATCGCCCGCCACCCGCAGCGCCCCTACACACTGGACTACGTGAAGGAAGCCTTCACCGATTTCCAGGAGCTGCATGGCGACCGGCACTATGCCGACGACCTGTCCATCGTCGGCGGACTGGCCCGCTTCAACGGCCAGCCGTGCATGGTGGTCGGTCATCAGAAAGGTCGCGACACCAAGGAGCGCACGCTGCGCAACTTCGGCATGGCGCGGCCCGAGGGCTACCGCAAGGCATTGCGCTTGATGAAGCTGGCCGAGAAATTCGGCCTGCCGTTGTTTACCTTCATCGACACGCCCGGTGCCTACCCGGGCATCGGTGCCGAAGAGCGGGGCCAGTCAGAAGCCATCGGCCGCAACATCTTCGAGATGGCGCAGCTGGAAGTGCCCATCGTCAGCACCATCATCGGTGAAGGCGGTTCCGGCGGCGCACTGGCGCTGGGCGTGTGCGACCAGATGCTGATGCTGCAGTTCTCGGTCTACTCGGTCATCTCGCCCGAGGGCTGCGCCTCCATTTTGTGGAAGACCGCTGAACGCGCCTCGGACGCCGCCGAAGCGCTGGGCATCACGGCACACCGCCTGAAGGCGCTGGGTGTGATCGACAAGATCATCAACGAGCCGGTGGGCGGCGCCCATCGCGACATGCCATGGATGGCCGCGCAGCTCAAGCGCGCGCTGGGCGACGCGCTGCGCCAGACGGCCGACCTGAAGCCCAAGGAGCTGCTGCAGCGCCGCTACGAGCGCCTGCGCTCCTACGGCCGCTTCACCGACACCAAGGAGCGCTGAACGTGTCCGCACGCCGGGTGGCCGTGGCGGCCAGCGGCGGACGCGACTCGACAGCGCTGCTGCACTGCACGGTGCGCCAGGCCGCGGCCCTGGGCGTCGACGTGGTGGCTCTGCACGTGCACCATGGTTTGATGGACTCGGCCGACCAGTGGCTGCGCCAGGTGCAGGCGCAGGCTCGTCGATGGGGTGCCGGCTTCATGGCTCAGCGGCTGCAAACCGGCCCGATGGCCGGTGACAGTGTTGAAGCCTGGGCACGGCGTGAGCGCTACCAGGCTCTGGCCGCGATGGCCCATCAAGCCGGGTGCCCGCTGGTGCTGCTGGCCCACCACCGCAGCGACCAGGCCGAGACGTGGTTGCTGCAGGCGCTGCGTGGCGCCGGGCCCAACGGGCTGTCGGCGATGCCTGCGCAGGCTCACCGCGCTGGGCTGACCTGGTGCCGACCCTGGCTGCACCAGCCCCGGCAGGCCATCGATGAATACGTGTGGCGACACCGCTTGCGCTTCATCGACGACGACAGCAACACCGACGCCCGCTATGCGCGCAACCGGCTGCGTCAGCAAGTCTGGCCGGCGCTGACACGGGCCTTTGCCGACGCAGAAACGGTGCTTGCGGCTGCGGCGGGGCACGCTCAAGAGGCACAGGCCCTGGCCGCCGAAGTGGCGGCGGCCGATCTGCCGCAGTTGCTGGTCGAGCCAGGCGTGGACCCGGCCGGATTGCACGTGGCAGCGTGGCAAGCGCTGCCTGCGGCCCGGCGCACCAACGCGTTGCGGTTCTGGTTGCGCCAGGTGCTGGGGCACGGGGCGCCAGAGACGCTGGTGCAGCGGCTGCTGAGTGACTTGGGGCCAACGGGCCGCGAACGGGCACGTCGCAGCGCCCGCTGGCCTGCGCCGCACGGTGAGTTGCAGCTGCACCGTGGCGTGCTGGCGTACGCCCGGATGGGGCCCGACCTTGCGTTGCCAGCGGCGTCAGAACCGCTGGCGCCGCGGCTGGTCCTCGACCTCAGCCGCCCCGGTCTGTGGCCGGTGGCGGCCTGGGCTGGCAGCATCGAGGTGCGGCGCGTGGCCGCGCGGGGCGTTGCGGCCTCGTTGCTGCGCCATGCCTGCCTGCGGGCGCGACAGGGCGGTGAGCGGTTTGCGCTGCAGCCCCAAGCCACGCCGCGCAGCCTGAAGAAGCAGTATCAAGCCGCAGGAGTTCCCGCCTGGCAACGTCAGGGCCCTTTGGTGTGGACGGCCGACGAGCAACTGCTGTTCGTGCCCGCATTGGGTGTCGACGCGCGCAGCCACGCCGCGCCGGGCGTGGACCAGCGCGGGCTGCGCTGGGTGCCCGCCCCGGGCAAGTGAGGCCCAGCGCCACGGCTCTGGGTGCACGATAGGCCGGTGTCAGGCGGCCGGCTAAAATGCCTGGTTTTGCGCGCATCAGTGGCAGGAGGGCGAACCCCAGCCACTGCCCGGTGCAGCGCCCGTTCAACCATTTCCACGGCACGCCGTGACGGGTCGGTTTCGATGGCATTGATCGTTCACAAGTACGGCGGCACCTCGATGGGGTCGACCGAGCGCATCCGCAACGTCGCGCTTCGCGTTTCCAAATGGGTGAAAGCGGGCCACCAGCTGGTGGTGGTGCCTTCGGCCATGAGCGGAGAGACCAACCGCCTGCTGGGCATGGCCAAGGAACTGATGCCCGACAGCCTGCCGGCCGCCACACAGCCCGAAGCCCTGCGCGAACTCGATGCACTGGCTGCCACCGGCGAACAGGTGTCGGTGGGTTTGCTGGCACTGGCGCTGCAAGCACAGGGTGTGCCGGCGGTCAGCTACAGCGGCTGGCAGGTGCCGATCCACACCGATTCGGCATTCACCAAGGCCCGCATCGAGAGCATCGACGATGCCCGAGTGCGCGCCGACCTGGCTGCCGGCCGCGTGGTCATCATCACCGGATTTCAAGGCATCGACAGGCAAGGCAACGTCACCACGCTGGGCCGCGGGGGCAGCGACACCTCGGCGGTGGCGGTGGCTGCGGCGCTGAAGGCCGACGAGTGCCTGATCTACACCGACGTGGACGGCGTCTACACCACCGACCCGCGCATCGTGCCCGAGGCGCGCCGCCTGTCCACCATCAGCTTCGAAGAGATGCTGGAGATGGCCAGCCTGGGCTCGAAGGTGCTGCAGATACGTTCGGTGGAATTTGCCGGCAAGTACCGTGTGCCGCTGCGCGTGCTGTCCAGCTTCACGCCGTGGGACATCGACCTGGACGAAGAGGCCCGCTCCGGCACCCTGATCACTTTTGAGGAAGACGAAAAAATGGAAAAAGCCGTGGTAGCGGGTATCGCCTTCAACCGTGACGAGGCCAAGATCAGCGTGCTGGGTGTGCCCGACAAACCAGGCATCGCCTATCAGATCCTGGGCCCGGTGGCCGACGCCAACATCGACATCGACGTCATCATCCAGAACGTCTCGCACAGCGGCCGCACCGACTTCTCGTTCACCGTGCATCGCAACGACTACGCGCGCACGATGGCGCTGCTGCAGGCGCAGGTGCTGCCCGCCACCGGCGCGGCCAGCGTCAGTGGCGACGCCAAGATCTGCAAGGTGTCGATCGTCGGCATCGGCATGCGCAGCCATGTGGGCGTGGCCAGCACCATGTTCCGCACCCTCAGTGAGGAAGGCATCAATATCATGATGATCAGCACCAGCGAGATCAAGACCAGCGTCGTCATCGACGAGAAGTACATGGAACTGGCGGTGCGTTCACTGCACAAGGCTTTCGGCCTGGAACTGGTCGTGGCGCCTGAGTGACGGTGCACCGACGGCAGCCGCTTTTGCCGTTCTTTTGTGGCTCAAGGCCCGCTGCAAGTTGCGGCTAGAATGTGAAGCTTCGCCGGAGTCGTGACCGAGTGGCCGAAGGTGCTCCCCTGCTAAGGGAGTATGTGGGCAAAACCTGCATCAAGGGTTCGAATCCCTTCGACTCCGCCAGCGCTACATTTGAAAAGGCCCCGCAAGGGGCTTTTTTCATTGGTAAAGCGCAGTCTGCATCGCTCCGGAGGTTCCCGGCAGCTCCCGTGCCATCTGAGCGTTTATTGGCGGCAGGTAAGGGTACAGGCGTGCCACGCAACTGCGCTACCGCCAGCGGTGGTTCGGCCAGACCCAGCCGCTGCTCGACGGCTTGACCATCACGAAAGCGGCATACCAGTCGAGCGTGGCGCGCAGCACGGCGTTTCGCTGGCGCCTCCTGGCATTGCTGCAGCACGTCAAGGCCGGCCACGTGGCGCTGGACAACGCGTATCTGGCCGCCGTGTTGCAGCCCGTGCTGGCGGCCGATGTCGTGCTGTGCACTGACGGCTTCCCTGCACTGGCAGCCGCGGCGCTCTGCCTCGGCGTGCAGCACCATGCCATCAACGCCAGCGCCTGCCAGCATGCGCTCGGTGCCCGGAATATCAACAACTTCAACGGCTACTACTGCCGGCTGAAGGGTGGGCTGCGCCGATTCAACGGCGTGGCATCTTCCTGCCCCCACCCCTGCCTCGGCTGGTTCCGGGCGCTGGAGCGATTCCGACCCGTTGCCCTCACACCCTCGGCGCTATGGGCTCTGGCCATTAGCATCTGAACCCGTCCTCACTCAACGCGCATGGCGCCCAACTTTCGGTCGACGCCAGCATGCCACGCAATTGCACGATCCCGAGGCGCCAAGCGATCCGCAAGATCCGCAACGTTCTTCCCTTCACGCTGCCGCAGCACCTGAAGGTTTCTTCCCTGGTCTCAACAGGCGATAAACGACGGGGCGAGGTTTTCTCGCGTGTTGCAGCCAGCGCCCCCTGCCGCGCCGCTTTTAGGACTTGCGTCCTGCGCCTGCCAGAAGCAGGCCACCGGCAACGATCGCCCCGACACCAGCCCACATGGGAACGTTGACCGTTTCCTTCTCCTGCACCTTCAGCTCCAGCGGGCCCAGCTTCACGGCGGTCGAGTCCTTCGTGTACGAGAATCCACCGTATGCAAGTGCCAAAACGCCTGCGATGATCAAAGCGATGGCAGCCATTCGAAGTCCGTTCATTGATTTCTCCTTTAATGGGTGCGGCCACGTCCCGTTGAGCGAAGGGCGGGCTCGCGATCGCTCCATTGAATCCGGGCAGTGCGCCCATGGATGTAGGACGACGGCTCACGCACGAGTCGGAGGGCGCCCAGAAGCGCGGCATGCAAGCAGTGTGACTGCCACTTCGACGACGGTGTTTCCGTGTGCCAGCTGATCGCTTGCACTGGAAGAGAGCCATGACGCTGGGTCGCCGCGCCGCGATGTTGCCCTGGGTGGTTGGAGGCTTGATGCTGGCTGCCTGCGGTGCCTGCGGTGGCGGCGGTGGCGGCGATACCGCTGCGTCCACAGGTGCGGGCGCCGCGGCGTTTCCAAGCCCGCAGGAACTGCAATGCCAAAGCGCTGGCTGGGCGCGCGAGGTGGTGGCGTCCGCGGGTCTGCAGCGGCTGGTGCTGTGGAAGGCCCCGGCAGCATGGACCCGGGGCGCGCTGGTTGTCATGCACGGGGGCGGAGGCTCGCACACCAACTTCTGTGTGGCCAACGTCGATTCGATTGCCGCGCAAGTGCGCTTCACGGACATGGCGCTGGCGCAAGGTTTCGCGGTCTTCCTGTTGGACTCTTCCGACCAGGTCAGTGACACCGTAGGGCGGCTCTGCGGCAAGGTCTGGGACGACGAGGTAAGGGACCGCGCGAATCTGGACCTGCCCTTCATCGAAGACCTGCTGCGGCGGGTCATTCCTGCGAAGCGACCGACGGGCAGTCGCAGCGAGGTCTTCCTGACGGGGCACTCGTCTGGTGGGTACATGGCCGTGCGTGCAGCCAGCCGCTTTCCCGAGTGGGTCACCGCCTTTGCCCCGGTGTCTGGCGGCGACCCCTATGGATGGTTCCGCGACTGCACGCGGCGCCCTGGCGACCGCGTCAATGTCGCCGGCGCCGGGTTCGACAATGAAACCCGGCGCCAGATCATCGAGCCCGGCGCGTGCGAAGCCAGCAGCCATCCGAACGAGAAGACCTGGGACGGGTCATCGAGCGGCCCAAAGCCGGCATTCCGCCAGTTCCACCACGCGCAAGATGGCATCAACGACCGTTCCTGTGTGGCCAAGGTGGGAGCCCAGCTACTTGCCCGCGAGTACCCGGGCGAGACGCCGTTCATGCTTGATGGAGGATTCCGTACCGTCGACGCGCATGCGTGGCTTGACGAATACAGCGCGCCGTTGCTCGCGTTTTTCGTGTCGCGTTTGCGCTGACTGGGCTGGGCAGGCGCCAATGGTGTTTTTGCCGCACCGACGGCCGGCGACCAGGCGGCACTGTGCGCCATGCGCCAAGCGGTAAGCGGTAAGCGGTACGCGGTACGCGGTACGCGGTACGCGGTACAGTTTCACAGCTCCGACGCTGTGTTATGCCACTGGCAGATTTTCATCTCGACCCGGAGGCTGACCGCTGGATTTCCAGTCCTCTTGCAACCCACGAAACACCATGCGCAACATCCTTCTCTCTTTCGCACTGACGGCCACCCTTGTCCTTGCAGGCTGTGCCACCAAGAGTCCCGACGGTACCCCCGGGGCCGCGAATTCGAAACCGGCGGAAAGCGCCGCGCGCACCACAACGCCGATGGTCATCCCCGCCGCGTCGGCCAAGAAAGTGGTCATGTCGATGACCGGCCCGAAGAACGTCGTGGAAGCCAAGGACTGGGCAGAGTTCAAGCGCGAATGGCGCGACACGTTTGCCGAACACGCCAAAGGGGCCGGCATCGATTTCAGCTTTGTCGATGGAGAGGCGCGGCCGCAGGCCTCAGACGGCACACTGCTTCTCGTGAATGTGGCTGACTACCGCATCGTGGGTATAGGCGCTCGGATCTTCTTCGGTGTGATGACGGGCAACGCGTTCATCGACGCCAAAGTCAAGTTCGTGAACCTGCGCGATGGCGCCACCTTTGGCGAGCAGCAGCACAACACCACCTCCAGTGCCTGGAGCGGCATCTTTGCCAAGGTCACGCCGCAGCAGGTGGACGCGATAGGAAGCGAGGTCTTTCGCGACCTGAAGGCCGCCAAGTAGCTTGCCCTGCCGGGCAGCGCCGATTTCGCAGTCTGCATGGCCTGTCAGAGCCACTGGACAGGATCATGGCTGAAGGTGCGCTGGCGGGGGAGGGTATGGGTGAAGGCCAGGCTTGAGACCGATTCACACATGGACCCTGTCAGCCCCATCACGGTGCGGGTGGTGGTGCTGCTGTTTGTCGACCCATGAATGAAACTGGCGCAAAGCAAGCACGGCTACAACGTCACTTCACGCCCGTGTTGCAGCAGAGGTTTGCATGATTGAAGGTTCCTGCCACTTCGGCAGCATGAACAGCCTGGAAGACCTGTTGCGCGATGGGCGGGGCGTGGTGGCACACTGACCGCTTTTGGCACACAGCATCAGCCCCCATGCCCAGCATCTGGAAACAACCCGTCACTGTGCACACGCTCACCGAGATCCACCGGCAGACCACGGTGGCGCACCTGGGCATTGAATTTCTGGAGGTTGGCGACGACCACATCAGCGCCCGGGTGCCGGTGGACGCCCGCACGCGGCAGCCCTACGGCATCCTGCACGGCGGCGTCTCGGTGGTGCTGGCCGAGACGCTGGGCTCCTGCGGTGCGGCGTTTTCGTTGCCCCCAGGCCAACGCGCGGTGGGGCTGGACATCAACGCCAACCACCTGCGCAGCACCACGCAAGGCTGGGTGACCGGTGTGGCCCGGCCCGTGCACATCGGCCGCAGCACGCATGTGTGGCAGATCGAACTGAGCAACGAAGCCGGTCAGCTGACCTGCGTGTCGCGCATCACGATGGCCATCCTGAGTGGCGGCGCCTGAGCGGGCAGAGCTGTTTACCCGTGCCGATCAGGGAGGCCTTGGTCTTTTGCCCGGCTGTGACGCGCTGAGAACGGCGCACCTGGCCGGCTTGCGGGGTATCGGCCAGCCAGCCCGCGCTGCCCGGCCGATGTCGTCTGGAGTGCAGGGCCTTTAGCGTGCCGCCTGGTTGATTTCCTTTTCCCAGCGCCCGATGAGCCGTGTGCGCTCTTCCTTCGAGCCGTACTTCTTCAGGTCGTAGCTGATGAACTTCATCTGTGCCGCCGGCGGCATCAGCGGGTGCAGCGGGGTGTCGCGCCGATCTCATAGCCCGTGCCCTCGCAGGGCACCAGCGTCTTCACCGGCAGGCCCTGTTTGGCTTTGCCAGCCGCCAGTGCCAGAAAGCCGATGGCCAGCGCGTTTTCGCCACGGCCGGTGTTCTTCACCGGGCCCGCGCCCGAGCGCGTGTACTCAGAGATGTTCTTGTGCAGCGCCTTCATGTAGTCGAAGGCGGATTCTTCGCCAAACAGCTGCACCCAGGTGACGATGGCGGTGTAGGCCGTGCCCGAGCTGTTGGGGTTGCTGCTGTGCACCTCGCCCTTGTATTCAGGCTTGACCAGGTCTTTCCAGCAACCCGGCGCCGGCAGTTTCTTCTTGGCCAGCAGCTCGGGGTTGTAGGCCAGGCCCAGCGGGCCCAGGTACACCGCCACCGACTTGCCGCCAGAGGCCTGGGACAGTGCGCCTGCCCAGGGCTGCAACTTCGCGGCCTGCGCCGACGCGTGCGCAAGCGTGAGGTCTTGTTCGGCGGCCTGCATGTGTGGGTCGGCAGTGCCGCCAAACCAGATGTCGGTCTTCGGGTTGGCGCGCTCGGCATTCAGTTGAGCCAGCACCTCGCCGGTGCTCTTGCGCACGGTGCTCACCTTGATGCCGGTTTCGCGTTCAAAGGCGCTGCTCATCAGGCCGCACCATTCCATCTCGACGCTGCACATCACGTTGACCTGGCCTTTGTCCTGGCCTGTTGCCGTGGTGGTGCACAAGGCGATGGCGGCGGCGAGGAGTGTTTTCAGCATCGCGAATAACCCACGGTTTTGAAGCTTGCAGTGTCGCATTCAGAGCCGGTTGGCTCAGGGCGCTGCCGCCGGTTTGGTGACGAGCACCGCGCGAAAGTCGTTCACGTTGGTCATCGTCGGCCCGGTGACCACCGACGCATCCAGCGCGTGGAAGAAGCCATGGCCGTCGTTGTTGGCCAGGCTGTCCAGCGGCCGCAGGCCCAGGGCCCAGGCGCGGGGCAGGGTGCTGGGGCCGATGCAGGCGCCGGCGATCTCTTCCTGCCCGTCCACGCCATCGGTGTCGGCCATCAGCGCATGTATCTGGGCGTGGCCGCTGGTGGCTGCGGCAAACGACAGCAGGCATTCGACGTTGCGCCCGCCACGGCCTGTGCCGCGCACCGTGACGGTGGTTTCGCCGCCTGACAGCAAGACGCAGGGCGGTGCAAAGGGCTGGCCGCGGTGGGCGGTCTGCAGCGCGATGCCTGCCAGCACCTTGCCCACGTCGCGTGCTTCGCCTTCCAGCGCGTCGCCCAGGATGTGCGGTGTGTAGCCGGCCTTTCGCGCCACCTGGGCGGCGGCTTCCAGCGCCATTTGCGGTGTGGCCACCATGCGCGTTTCGGCGCGCGCCAGCCGGCTGTCGCCGGGCTTGACGGACTCGCCTGCGCCGCTGTGCAGCACGTGCATCACCTCAGAAGGCAGGGTGATGCCGTAGCGGCGCAAGATGGCCAGCGCGTCTTCGCAGGTGGTGGGGTCGGCCACCGTGGGGCCCGATGCGATGTCGATCGGCCGGTCACCGGGCACGTCGGACAGCAACAGCGTGATGACGCGCGCCGGGTGGCAGGCGGTGGCCAGGCGCCCGCCCTTGATGGCCGACAGGTGGCGGCGCACGGTGTTCATTTCACCGATGGTGGCGCCGCTGGCCAGCAGCGCGCGGTTCACAGCCTGCTTGTGTTCCAGCGTCAGGCCAGGCAGCGGCAGAGGCAGCAGCGACGAGCCACCGCCCGAGATCAGGCACAGCACGATGTCGTCTTCATGCAGGCCGTTCACCAACTGCAACAGCCGCTGCGCGGCCTGCAGGCCGGCGGCGTCGGGCACCGGGTGCGAGGCTTCGGCGATCTCGATGCGCTGGCAAGGCACGCCGTAGCCGTACCGTGTGACGACCAAGCCCGACAACGGCCCGCTCCAGTGGTCTTCCACCGCGCGTGCCATGGCGGCAGACGCCTTGCCGGCACCGATGACCACCAGCCGGCCAGCGCCCAGTTCAGCCGCCGTTGGCAGGTGCGGAGGCACGCACAGCGCCGGCTGGGCCGACGCCACCGCGGCGTCGAACATCTGGCGCAGCAAAGTGGCCGGTGTGGGCAGGAGTTGGGTGCAGGCCATGGACGATGCGGTCATCAGCGGTGTGTGTTTCAGGGTGCGAACTGGGTGCCGGCGATTGTCTCCATCGACCGTGCCCCGGCAGATGGTTTCAACCCTTGGTTCGTGGTTGGCAAAGCCGTCGAGCCAGGTCGCGAGCGCCGGGCCAGCGGCTCAAGCCGCACCCGCAGTCTTCAACAGGACCGTGAAGACAGCCCCGCTTTCGCCGGCCGGGCGGTTGGCTGCCTTGATGTCGCCGCCGTAGCGCTGCACCAAACCGCGGCTGATCCACAGGCCAAGACCAGTGCCGTCGGGGCGGCGGGTGACGAAGGGCTGGAAGAGCCGCTTCAGCAGGTCTTCGCTCAGGCCGGTGCCGCTGTCGGCCACTTCCAGCGCCACGCTGTCGTCACCTTCGTCGCGGGTGGACAGACTGAGCGTGCCTCCATCGGGCATGGCGTACAGGCTGTTGACGATCAGATTGACCAGCACCTGCTGCAGTTCCTGGCGGTTGATCTGCGGCTGGCGCTGTGCGCTGTAGTTGCGCTGCAGCGTGATGCCGGTGCGCGAGATCTGGTGGCTGGCCAGCACCACGCAGTCGTCCAGCGCGCGCGCTGGGTCCACTGCTTCGACATAACCTGCAAATTCACCCGGCCGCGCAAACTGCAGCAGTTTGGTGACGATCAACCGCATGCGTTCGATCTGCCCGTCCACCAGTTTCAACTCGGCGGCCACGGGGGCGGCACCTTGCGGGCCCAGCAGTTCACGCAGCAGGTCCATGTTGCCCTGGATGACGGCGATGGGGTTGTTCACCTCGTGGGCAATGGACGCCGTGAGCTGCCCCACGGTGGCCATCTTTTCGCTGTGCACCAGCTGTTGCTGCGCGAGTTCGAGTGCGCGCGTGCGTTCGGCCACCTGGGCGTCCAGGTGGCGCGTGTTCTGGTCGATCACGGCCAGCAGGCGGTCCAGATGGCCGGCCAGGCGGCCGATCTCGTCGCCGCTGGGCACGGGCCCGACGCGCGACTCGAGAGCGCCGCTTTCGACGTGCCGCATGGTGGCTTCCATCTGTTCCAGCGGCTTGAAGATGCCCCGCGCCCAGCGCACCGACACCGCGGCAGCGATCACCATCACGGCAAAGAAGAGCACCCCGACGCTGACCAGTGCGCTGTACTTCAGCAGCGTGAAGGGCCGCTCCAGGATGCCGACGTACAGCATGCCCAGACGTGTGCCGCTGCCGTCAGCCAGAGGCTGGTAGGCCGAGACGTACCAGTCGTTGACGACAAAGGCCCGGTCCAGCCAGGTGATGCCCTGGCCCAGCACCCGGTCGCGCACCGTCTGCGACACGCGGGTGCCGATGGCGCGCTCGTCCTTTTCGGCACCGAACAGGCGCACGTTGGTGCTGATGCGCACATCGTCGAGAAAAAGCGTGGCGGTGCCGCGGCTGCCCCAGCTGGAAAACGGCAGGCTGCCTTCGGGGTAGACGATTTCGTTGATATGGTCGATGAAAGCGAGGTTGCGATTGAGCAGCACGCCCGCCTGCAGCCGCGCCAGCAACTGCCCTTGCGCGCCGCGCACGGCGCGCGTGGCCAGCAGCACCATGGCGCGGTCCTCGACACTGCGTGCCGTGGGCGTGGCGTTGCGCGTGGCTACCAGTGGCACGGCCACTCGCTGGCGCAGCTCGGGCCCCAGCCTGCCCTGTTGTTCGGTGTTCAGCACTTCCAGGCTGGTGCGGTCTGCTGCCGGGCCTCCCGAGGGTTCGGCCGGCAACAGGTGAATGAAGTCCAGCAGTTCCCGTTTTGCCAGGCGTGCCAGCAACGCCGTGGTCGCCGCGCCCCCGGTGCCATCGCCGGCCATCGCTTGCAGCAAGGCGGCGGACTCGGCAATGCCGGTGGTGCTGGCGCCTACCTCGCCCAGCACACGCTCGAAGTAGCCATGCGCCACGGCGAGGTCCGAGCGCACCTTGGTCAGCAGCAGCTGATCCAGCGCCATGCTGGCCCACCACAGCAGGAAGGCGCCGAGCAGCGGCAGCACCCCCAGCAGGGGCAGCAACACCATCACCAGCAGCTTGTTGCGTATGGACAGGCGCGCAAACGGGCCCAGGCGGTGGCTCGTGGCAGCGCCCGATGGGGCAGTGGCCGCGGCGCTGGTAGTGGCGACGGCAGCGCTGAGCGCAGCGGTGCCGGGAGCCGTGCGGGTCGGACCGATGGCCGCGGCGCCGCCGGCCAAGCGCTTCAAGCGCCCGCCCATTCGGCGCAGCGCCGCTCCAGAGTGCGCCTGGAAATTCCCAGCAACTGCGCGGCGCGCGTCTTGTCGCCGTCCACCGACTCCAGCACCGACAAGATGTGGCGCTTTTCCAGCGTCTGCAGGTCGGTGACGCCGTCGCTGGCCGCAGGACGTGCCGGCGGCGCGGGTACCGGTCTGGACAGACTCTGGTACAGCGCAGACACATTCAGGGCGCCGACGATCAGTGAGCGTTCGATCAGGTTGCGCAACTCGCGCACGTTGCCCGGCCAGTCGTACTGCAGCAGGTAGCGCATCTCATCTTCGCTGACCTCGATCGGCTCCACGCCCATCGCCGGCGCCAGCGTGTCTATGAAGTGCGCCACCAGGTCCGGAATGTCTTCCTTGTGCGCGGCAAGGCGGGGCAGCGTGATCTCCACCACCTGCAAGCGGTAGTACAGGTCGGCGCGAAACCGACCGGCCTCGACTTCAACGCGCAGCGGCCGGTTGCTGGCAGCGACGATGCGCAGGTCCAGTGCCACTTCCTGCTCGCTGCCCACGGGTCTGATGCGGCGGCTCTCCAGGGCGCGCAGCAGCAGGCCCTGCAGTGGCAACGCCAGTTCAGCCACCTCGTCCAGGAACAGCGTGCCTCCCTGGGCATAAACGAAGAGGCCGTCGCGGCCCGGCTGCCCGAACAACTCCGCCTCGATCATGGTGGGCGACAACGCGGCGCAATTCAGTGGCACAAAGGGCGCGGCGCAACGGTGGCTCTGGCGATGCAAGGCCAGGGCGGCCAGTTCCTTGCCGGTACCGGATTCACCGGTCAGCAGCACCGTGCTGTCCACGCCCGAGACCTGCTGCAGTGCCGCGCGCAGGCCCTTGACGACGATTGACCGGCCCACGAGGCCGTCGCCAGGTGGCGTGCGCTGCGTCAGCGAGCGGCGCAGCACCCAGTTTTCCCGCTTCAGGCGTGCCCGGTCCAGCCCGTGTTGCACCGAGCCCAGCACCTGCGCCACGCGAAATGGCTTGAGCAGGAAATCGCCGGCACCGGCGCGCAGGGCTTCGATGGCGGTGTCCAGGTCGGCAAACGCGGTGATCAGCACCACTTCGCACGGCAGGCCTTGTTCACGCAGTTCGCGCAGCAGCGTCAACCCGCTTTTGCCCGGCAGCGTGATGTCCAGGATCACGAGGTCGAATCGATGGCGCTGCAGCAACAACTCGGCCTGTTCGGCCGAGGCTGCCGACATCACCTGCCCGATGCGCGGCGCCAGGGTCTTGGTGAGAAAATTGCGCATGCCCGGTTCGTCGTCCACCACCAGCACGGCGCTGTGGCGCCAGTGGCCGGCGTCCGCTTCGGGCACGGGACTCGCGGGCGGGGTTTGGGACTGGGCAGCGGATGCGGGATGCGTGGACATGGCGGCGCCGATGGTAGCGTTGACAATGGCTTTGGCGTGTCAGCTTCAGCGCCATCGCAAGTTCCCGGCCGGGTCCGGGGGCAGCCGAAGCCGGTTTGTCAGTGCACTGATCGACGCGTCGTCGATGGCCTCGACCTGTGGCCGCAGTTCCCTTCCACTGGCCACCAGGCAGCGCAAATCTGCCCGCAGTCGTAACGGCCGCAGATGATAGGACAATGGTGACCCCGCGAATGGGTGTCCCGCTGTGCCAACCACACCATATTGCCGCGCGTTGGCTGGTTGCTGAAGGTAATCTGTCGTGATGTCACCAGCCCGCTCGTCGCCCTCAACAGGAGAGCCACTGTCACGTTCGGTTGAAGCGCAAGGTCTTGCTGCGCTGCTTAACCTGGATGCCCACCTCGAGATGGGCAGGATGCAGGCTGCCAGCGGGCAAGCTGCCGCGGCATCGGCCGCGTCGGGCGAGGCCAGAAACCGTGACAGGGCGCCCGCTGCAGCACTCGTGAGCGAGAAGGCCCCGGATGTTGCGGCCGCTGCAGTCGTTGGTTACGGTGAGCCTGCACCCGTGCCTGGCCGACATACAGACACAAAAACCGGCCCGGCCGCCCCAACGCCGCCGGTGCCCTCCTTGGCCGCGCCAGCCGGCTCGGCGTTGGGTCACATCGGCCCCTACGACCTCTGGGTCGCATTGGCTCGCCACGGCCTGGGTCAGTGCTTCAAGGCTTGGGACACCGCCGACGGTGTCGAGGTGATGCTCACGCTGCTTGATCTGGAATCCGACGCGCGCGACCGTGAAGCCATCGTGGCGCAGTTGCAGCAGTCGGTGCTGGCGGCGGCGGCGTTGAAGCACCCGGGACTGGCCCGCATCCACGATGCCGGTGTGATCGGCCAGGGCGTCTACATCGTCTACGACTGGCTGCCCGGCCGCACCCTGGGTCAGGCCCAGATGTCTGGCTGGCATCCCACGGCCCGTGTGGCCGCCAATCTGGTGCGAGACCTGGCGCGGGCGCTGGCGCACGCCCGCGCCCATGGTGTCTTGCACGGAGGTTTGAATCCAGCCACCGTGATGCTGGATGCCAACGACCGCCCGACGGTGCTGGGCCTGGGATATGCCAGCATCGCCCACGACTCGGATGTGCCGGCGATGGACCTCCTGGTCAGCGGCGCTGCGCCCTATCTGGCGCCCGAGCAACTGCAGGGTGGCTCGGTGGACGCCCGCACCGATGTTCATGCATTGGGTGTGCTGCTGTACGAACTGCTGACCGCGCGCCGCGCCTACCCGGGTGAAACCGTACCCGAGGTGGCGCGTTCACTGATGGCCCATGACCCTGCGCCGCCCCACTGGCTGCGCCTGGATGTGCCCGAACGCTTGTCGGCCATCGCGATGCAGGCCCTGCAGCGCAACCCGGCCGCCCGCTACGCCCATGTCGGTGAAGTGGGCGATGCACTGGACGCCTGGTTGCAGCAGTCCGAAGAGGAAAACGAAGATGCCCGCGAGGCTTTTGCGGTCGCGCAACAGGAGGCCAGGCCCGTGCGTCGCAAGGGCTACTGGGTGAGTGCCTCGCTGCTGGCGGCGGCCACTGCCGTCGTCGCCTTCACCTGGGTGGAGCGGCACGAAACGGCGCCTGTCGGGGCTTCGTCGCGCATTGTCGAAGGTGTCGCTGCGGCAGCGGGGGCCGACGGCAAGGTGACGGCGCCAGTGGCTGGGGCAGCCCCTTCGGAAACCCACGCCGCGGGCGTGGGGGGGCGCTCTGACGCGACTTTGGGGCATGCAGGTGCAGCGGGACTGGAGCAGGCTGTCGTCGTCGCCACCGGGTCCAGCCTTGCAGCAACCGGGATTGTGCGGACGCTGCCGGCACCTCGTTCGACCGACGACGCGGTCCCCGTTGCCTTGCCTGTTGCGGCGGTTGCCGTGGTCGCGACAGGGCCTGGGGCAAACGGCGGCGTGCGCAGCGAGACCGCCGCCGCCCCGCGCCTGCAGCCATCCGCCACCGTGCAACCCGAATCGACGCCGGCAGTGGCCACCAGCAAGGCCCAGCAGTCGGCCAGCAAGGCTGTTGCGCGCGACAAAGCCCGCCCGGCGGTTGTCGAAGCGCGCGCCCCCGCCGGGCCGGTGGCGGGGCAGACGGGCACCGTGCAGTTGGCGATCAGCCCCTGGGGCTACGTCGAGGTGGGCGGCAAGCTGGCCGGCGCCTCGCCGCCGCTGCACAAGCTCATGCTGCCTGAAGGCACACACACCATCACCATACGCAACGAAGACTTTGCCCCGTTCGTCACCACCGTTCAGGTGACAGCCGACAAGGCTGCGACGGTGCGACACCGCTTCGCGCAATGAAGCCGGCGGTGCTGGCGCGTAGCGGCCCTGCTGGCGGCTGTGCGACCCTGGCGGTGCTGGCGGCGGTGCTGTTCTCGGGCTGTGCTTCGGCTCCCGTTTCAGCACCCGCACCGCAGCCGCTGCTGGGCCTGGCGGATGTGCTGGACCGCCCCGCGGAGCGCGCATTGTTCGACGGCATTCGTGCCTACGACGAGGGTCAATACGACCTGGCCGAGTCGGCCCTGCGCTCGGCATTGGCGGGCAGCTTGCGCAGCGCGCGGGACAAGGCGGCTGCGCACAAGCTGCTGGCCTTCATCTTCTGCACCAGCAACCGCGAACTGCAGTGCGAGGCAGCATTCAGGATCGCGCGCGAGACCGATCCGACGTTTCGGCTCAGCCGTGCCGAGGCCGGGCACCCGCTCTGGGGGCCGGTGTACCGGCGCGTATTGCGTATGCCCTGAGCGGTGGCGCGTGAACGCAAGTGCGCAAGCTTGCTGACGGCGCCAGGTCGGTCATGCCGACGGTGGTGAACCCTGCTGCAGGGCAGCCAGATCGGCCGAGGTGTTGGCATTGAAGAACGCCGAGGCATCGTCGAACACCACGGTGGCACAGCGGTGCCGGGCCGTCCAGGCGTCGATCTTGCGACCGCCGCCGTGCAGGTAGGCCACCAGGCCTTCAATCAAGCCCGATGTGAGCAGGCAAAAGACCGGTTGCAACTGCACTCGGCCGTGCTCCAACGTGGCCGCCATCGCCAGCTCGGCGCCTTCGGATTCCAGCGCCGACGCCAGACGCGCCACCAGATCGGCCGGGAACGCCGGCGTGTCGCAAGGCACGGTCACCATGTAGGCGGTTTCGCAATGTTCCAACCCGGCCAGCCAGCCGGCCAGCGGGCCCGGATAGTCGGCCACCGGGTCGGGCCAGACCGAGACGCCAAAAGACTCGTATGCGGCCAGGTTGCGGTTGGCATTGATCATCACCGGCCCCACCTGCGGTTGCAGGCGCAACAACGCATACAACGCCAGCGGGATGCCCTGGTGGTTCTGCAAGCCCTTGTCGACGCCGCCCATGCGCGTGCCGCGGCCGCCGCACAGCACCAGACCGGTGATGTCCTTGGGTTCGATCATGGCTCAGGCCTCCAGCATGTCGAAGCCCTGGGTTTCCACGGCGATGAAGCTCTGCGTGAAGCGCGCCACGGTGGCCCAGATGGCGGCGCCAGGCTGGACCAGCACGGCGTCGCACAGCGGCTCGATCCAGGTTTGCACGTGGTTGCGAAAGAAGCGGCGCTGTTGTTCCAGATTGCAGACACCGGCATCGTCGCCGGCAATCAGGTAACGCATGACCTCGAAGATGTAGGAGACATGGTCCTCGGTCTCCACCGACGTCTCGTCGCGCGCAAGGCCCAGCGCGGCGAGGTCGGTGCGCAACAGGGCCAGCGGCTTTTCGTTCAGCGAGCCACTGAGGTAGAAAGACCCGTAGGCAAACACCGCCGGCTTGCCCACGCCCTGGAACAACGACGCAAACTCGCTGGCAGCCGCCGGCACGCTGGTGGCGCGCAAGGCAGCGACGAGGTCGTGCCACGGGGCGGTCAGCACCGCACCGGGCGTTTCGGCTTCGGTGACGGCCACCCTGAATTGCTGCAGCAGCGCTTCATCAGGCGCCGCCAGCCACAAGCGCGCCAGCAGGCCGTACAGCTCGGCGCGTGCCAGCTCTTCGTGGTCGTCCGTGCGCCCCAGCTCCAGCGAGATGGGGGCGGCGATGGCGTTTGATTCGGTGCTGCTGGACATTCGGTGTGCTCGGTGGTCGGACGTCGACAGACGTGTCATCACAGGTCGGTGATGCGGACTTCGTTGGGGTTGCTGTGCAGGTCGATGACGCGGCAGTCGCCGCACATTTTCAGGCGCTCGGCAGCGGCCCCCTGGAAGGCGCTGTGCCCGGCCAGCTTGCTGATCATGTTCTCGATGGCCAGCAGTGTGCCGAAGGGCTTGCTGCAACGCACACAGCGGTAGGGTTCCATCTCGGCCAGCACACGGGCCGCCTTGCGGGCCTTGCCGCTATCGGCCAGCCACAGGCGGGGTTGCAGCGTGATGGCGTCTTCGGGGCAGGTGCTGGCGCACAGACCGCATTGCACGCAGTTCTTCTCGATGAACTTGAGTTGCGGCTTGTCGGGGTTGTCGGCCAAAGCGGCTTCGGGGCACGCGCTGACGCAGCTCAGGCACAGCGTGCACTTGGAGCCGTCTACCACCAGCGTACCGAAGGGCGAGCCGGCGGCGGGCAGCGGCACCACGTCGGCAGGCTGCGGCGCTTGCGCCATCAGATGGTCGATGGCCAGTTCCAGCGTGGCGCGCTTGTCGGATTGCGCAGCGAAGGTGCCGCTGCGTTTGACGGTTTGCGCGGGCGGTGACTGCAGCGCGCTGTCCAGGGCCCTCAGGTCGCCGCCGGCATCGGCCTGCACCAGCCTGAAGTGCTCGCCGGCATAGCCCAGGCCCGTCATCACGGCCTGCGCCACGGCCATCTGTTCGGTCAGTGCCTGGCGGTACTCAGGGGCTTCTTCGTCGGTCAGCAGCACCCAGATCTGGCTCGCGCCCTGGGCCAGCGCTGCCAGCCACAGGTCGATGCCCACGCTGGCGGTGTGCCACAAGGCCAGCGGCACCACGCGTGCCGGCAGGCCCTGCAGCAGGCTGGGCGCAGCGCCCGGCTGCGACCGCCTGGCGCGGGCCTGGCGGCCCAGCGCGTCGATGGCCCGCGTCCCCGCCTGTTCGCTGTGCAGCAGCAGGGCCCCGTCACGGCCGCCTGCATGGCCATAGGCCGTGAGTGCGGTGCGCAGCCGCCGGCCGGTGTCTTCGGGGCCGGGGTAGCCAAAGGTCAGGGCCCCGCTGGGGCAGACGGTGGTGCAGGCGCCGCAGCCCACGCACAGGTGCGGCTCGACAAAGACGCCGCCGCCCGCTTCGCCTTTGGCCTTGCCCTTGCGCGTCGCGTCGCTGCGGATGGCCTTGGTCGAACACACGTCGATGCAGGCCGTGCAGCCGATCTGTTCGTTGCGGCTGTGTGCGCACAGCTTGGGCTGGTAGCGGAAGAAACGCGGTTTTTCGAATTCACCCACCAGGTCGCGCAGCTGCAGCACCGCCTTCATCAGGGCTTCGGAGCTGGCCGGCAGCTGGAGCGGCACGTGAAAGTAGCCCTGCGGCGGCTGGTGCTGGTCGAAGGCGGGCTGCTGCCGCAGGTCGAGCACGAGGTCGAAGCTGTGGGTCTGCACCAGGGGCTGGCGCTGGAAGTCGATGGCACCGGCGGCGTCACACACGCGCACGCAATCGCGGTGGCTCTTGCAGGCCGCGAGGTCGACCTGGTAGTCAAGGCCGATGGCGCCTTCCGGGCAGGCGTCGACGCAGGCGTTGCAGCGGGTGCACAGGTCCAGGTCGATGGGGTTGCCACTGGACCACTCAGCCTCGAAGCGGCCCAGCCAGCCGCCGAGCTTGGTCAGCGTGCCTGTGTGGGTGGCGCGACCGTGCGTTTGTGCCAGTACTCCGCGGCCTGCACCGCCGTCACGGCTGACGAGCACGGTGACGTCAAGCTTGTCTTCCAGCAGCGCAGCGGCCTGCTCGGCCTGCTGCGCGGTACCCAGCACCAGGCAGCGTCCCGCAGACCGGTAGCTGGCCGTGGCCACGGCCTCGGGCACTGGCAGTTGCGCCACCGCCAGCAGCGCAGCCATCTTGGCCGTGCTGCCGGCCCGGTCGCGTGACCAGCCGCCGGTTTCGCGCAGGTTGACGAAGCGGATCGGCCGCTCGCTGGTCTGCGCCGCGCCTTCGGTCTGGTCGTTCAGTTCCAGGAAGAGCCGGCTCTCCTGCGTGCAGGCCACCAGCAGTTCGTCGCCAGTGGCGCTGGTGGCCTTGGCCGCGCGCTGAAAGGCCGGCGCTTCACGTCGGCACAGCAGCGTGTGGACCGTGTCGAGACCGTCAGTGTGGGCACCCGGGGTCTTCGTCAGCGCTTTTTGCAGTGCTGGCGCGTCCAGCGTCATCGTCTGGTTGCAGTTGCAGATCAGTGTTTTCATCAGCGGCCGGTTCGGTGGGTGGCGCAGCGTCACAGGCCGGCTGCGCGTCGGTGGCAACAAGGGCGGTCTTGTTCTTTTCGTCTTCTTCGTCAAACAGGCCCAGCACATGGGCTTGCAACATCTGGCGCAACATGCCCGGCGGCAAGGGGTCGGGTTTGCCGTAGTCGTCGATGTAGGTGTCCAGGCCGTCCATCACGTTGAAGTGCGGGTCGGTAAAAAGTTTGCTCAGCGCCGCGTTCTTCACATCGGGCTGCACGCTGCGCGCCATGAAACGGGAGTAGTCGGAATCTCGGGTGAGCAAGGCCACGTCGGCCAGCGTGGGCGGCGGTTCGGCCGGTGCCTGCGTGGCGGGGGTGGCTTGCGGCACCGGCTGCACGGCGGGGTGCACGCTGACCGCAGCGGCGGCAGGTGGGGCGGGCATCGCCACCGTCGACACCACGGGCGGCACCAAAGGCTCCGCAGGTGCCGCACCCTCGCGCACCTGAGCCTTGCGGCGGGACCACCGCGAGAGAAACCCGCTGTCTTCGGTGTCGATCGGCATGACGTGTTCGGGGTGCGAAAGGCAGGCCAGCGGTGCTGGGCGCTGGCGGCTGGGCAGGTGTCGATTCTAGGTGTCGCTGCCCGGTGCGGACAGCGGGGTTCGCCCCGCGTCTGCAAACGCGAAGGCGCAGGTCGGTCACGACAGTTTGTCGTGGGCGGCGTTTCTGAAGCCCGGGCGCAAAGGCCGTGCGGCTGCCGCCTGCACCAGATGACGACCCACTGATGGGCTTGGGCCGCCTGGGCTAGACTGACCGGCATGAGTGCCCAGCAAGCGATGCATTTCCGATGAAGCCGCAAGAAGCCATCCAGGTGGCGGTGGTGATCGACCGGGTGGCCCAGCCCAATGCGTGGGAAGCGTGGTCTTTCAGGCTCGTCGAGGTGCTGCCCGACGAGGGCGCATTCGGTTCAAGCCCGCGCTGCCTGCACGACGACGGCAAGACCTCGCGCTGGCTGTACCCGGGTTTCAAGGTCGAGTTGTTTCCCGACGAATGCAAGGGCTACTTCCTGAACCTGACCTCGGGCCAGCCGGCGTGGTTCGTGTTCTGGGTGGTCAACCCGGATGACCCGGCGCTGCTGAACCTGACTGGCGTGAGCATGTCCTACATCGAAGCCGACCGCCGCATGACGGCCGAAGAGGTGGTGGAAAACGTGCCGCTGGAGCCTGAGCTGTGCGAGTGGCTGCGCCTGTACACCAACGCGCATTTCCGGCCCGACACCGGCCGCAAGGTGCGCGCGATGTCGTTCCTGAGCCCCGAAGAACGCGAGCAGCACGCGGCCGCTGCCGAACAGTCTCGGCGCGACGAGGGCGGCAATGGCTGACGACGACGATGCAGCCCCGACGTCGCCGCGCGCCGCGCCGGCGCCCACGCTGGACGACGTTGCGCGCCTGACGCCCGAGTCCGATTACACCGCCTTCACGGCCCCTGGCGTCGACGAGCGCGTGCGCAACGAGGCGCTGCGCAAGCTGTTCCACAGCGACCCGCATTTCCAGCAGTCCGATGGCCTGGACGTGGCCATCGACGAGGTGGTGGAACTGGCCCAGTCACCACTGGCGCGGCAGCAGAAGATCCGCCAGGCCCGGGCGATGGGCCTGCTGGATGACGATTTGCTCGATCAGCAAGACCCGGACACCGAACCGCCCGTAGGCCGGCAGCCAGACGCCCAGGCAGACCCGCCGCCGGCGTGATCAGAACGCGGCCTGCGCCAGCAGCGGCAATTGATCCAGGAACGCGCGTTCGGCCGCGGCGCCGTCCAGACAGCGCAGGTCCAGCTTCACCTGTGCGTCTTCGATGCGGCCAATCACCGGCAGAGGCAATTCGCGCAGCGCCTTGGCCACGCGGTCCGGGAAGCTGCCGGCGCGCCGGACGCCCGCGGGCGCACCGATGGCGATGCAGGCGCTGGGCAAGCGGTCCACCGGCAATGAACCGCTGCCGATCTGGCTCTTGCAGGGCAGCACCTGCACGCTGGCACGTGCGCCCAGCGCTTGTGCCAAGGCGGGCGCCACGCGGTCGGCCAGCTGCCGCAACTCGGCCTCACCACGGGTCAGCAAGCGCAGCGTGGGCAGGCGCTGTGCCAGGCGGTCAGGGTCTCGATACAGCTTCAGCGTGGCCTCCAGCGCCGCGATCGTCATCTTGTCCAGTCGCAGCGAGCGCTTCAGCGGGTGTTTCTTGATCTTCTGGATGAGCGCCTTGTCGCCGACGATCAACCCCGCCTGCGGGCCGCCCAGCAGCTTGTCGCCACTGAAGGTGACCACGTTGGCGCCGGCGGCGATGGACTGGGCCGGCGTGGGCTCGGCGGGCAGGCCCCAGCGGGTCATGTCCACCAGCGTGCCCGAACCCAGGTCTTCGACGAAGGGCACGCCGTGCGCCTTGCACAGGGCTGCCAGCTCGGCCACCGGCACGCTGGCGGTGAAGCCCTGGATGGCGTAATTGCTGGCGTGCACCTTCATCACCAGGCCGGTGCGCGGCCCCAGGGCCTCTTCAAAGTCGCGCAGGTGCGTGCGGTTGGTGGTGCCCACCTCCACCAGCCGGGCGCCGGCGCGGCGCATGATGTCGGGGATGCGGAAGGCGCCGCCGATCTCGACCAGCTCGCCGCGCGAGACGATCACTTCCTTCTTCTCGGCCAGCGCCGCCAGAACCAGCAGCACGGCGGCGGCGTTGTTGTTGACGGCGGTGGCGGCTTCGGCGCCGGTGAGCTCTTTCAGCAGGCCGTCGATGTGGTCGTCGCGGTCGCCGCGGGCGCCGGTGGCCAGGTCGTATTCCAGGTTGGCTGCGCCGCGCATCACCGCCATCACGGCCTCGATGGCCTCCGGCGCCATCACCGCGCGGCCCAGGTTGGTATGCAACACCGTGCCCGTCAGGTTGAACACCGGCCGCAGTGCCCAGGCGGCCTGTTGATCCAGCGCGGCGCGGCAATCGGCTTCGAAACGGCTGATCTCGAAAGGCGTGGCTGACGCTTGAGCGCGCCACCGTTGCAGCCCCCCGCGTGCCACGGCCAGCACGGGCGCTCGGCCGTGCTGTTGCACCAGGGCGCGCAAAGCCTCGCTGTCAAGCAGCTTGTCCAGGGCGGGAGGGCGTTGCGCAGCGGCAGTCATGCTCGGGATGAAAGTGGGTACACGGGCGAAGTTGGCGGAGGAGGGTGGGAGTCGAACCCACCTGGGACCGCGGAGCAGCCCCACCCGGTTTTGCAGACCGGACGCCCCACCGGGGGACGATCCTCCTCCAACTCGTGCTTGACGATCAGCTCTCAAACACCTTGCGGGGGTCGCGGCGGAAATGGCGCCCCACCTCGTCGCGTTTGGTCAGTCCGATCTCGTCGAAGTACTCTACCAGGGGCACCGAGAGGTGCCGGCTGACGCCGGTGGCCTCGCGCAGCTCTTTCACGTTCAACCGCTTGTTCGGGTCGGCCTCGGCCAACGCGTAGGCGCGGCTGGCCAGGTCCAGCAGGTGCGGCGTCTGGATGAAGTATTCAGCGCCCACCGGATGCACGGCCCCCATGCGCTGCAGGCGCTGCATCAGGCGCAGAACCTGGTCCTTGCGCAGGCTGCGGTCGCGCAACAACATGTCGCTGAAGCGGGGTGGGTGGATGCCGCCTTCGTCCAGCCAGGGTTTGAGGCGTTCCCACAATTGCTTGTCGGCTCCCTGCAGCGACGCGTCGTGGCCAGGCAGCGCGTGGTGGGCGCCGGTGCGCTTGAGCACACTGTCCTTCACCAGCTGGCGCAGCAGCGGCCCGAAGAGTGCGCCCACCGGCTTGTCACGCACCGCGCGCTGCAGTTGCTCCTGGTTCAGGCCGGGGCTGTCGGGCTGCTTGCGGTGGAACGCCGCCAGGTGACTGGTCAGCGCCGCGGCGTAGCGTTCGATCTGGCCGGGCGCAAAGAGCAGGGTCTGGCCACCTTCAACCGCAATGCTGCGGTGGGGTACCGCGGCCCACAGCAGCAGCCGGTCGGCTTCGGTCAGGTTCCACTGCGTGGCAAAGGCCTTGGCGTCGATGCCCGATGCCGGCTCCAGCGCCAGCGAAGCCGCCAGGGCCAGCTGGGGTGTGGCCTGGTCCAAGGCAGCCAGCGTGGCCATACGTTGGCCGCGCCGGCGCCGCGTCATCGGCGGGAAGGCGTCGACCACGGTGCCACCGCCCAGCGTGCGCAGGGCCGACTGGTCGCGCAGGATGAAACGGTCGCCGTGCAGCGCACCGATGGCGCGGTCCAGTTCCAGTTGCACCCAGGCGCGGCCGCCGGGCTCCAGTGCGGTGCCCTCGAGCAGCACCACGCGCGCGCCCACGTCTTCGGCGCCCAGGTGCAGGTGCACCGGCGTCCAGTGCGCCAGCGGCCTGGCTTCGCTGGCCAGCAAATGCACCTGGGCGTCGAAACGCTGCGTGGGCGCATGCAGGGCCTCTGCCAGCACCCAGTCACCGCGGCGCACGTCGTTCTTTTCCACACCCGCCAGGTTCAGCGCCAGCCTTTGCCCGGCATGTCCGCTGCCTGCCGGGTGGTTCTGGGCGTGAATGCCCCGCACGCGGACTTCGGTGCCGCGGGGCGACAGCGTCAACTTGTCGCCCACCGCCACGCGGCCCGCCACCGCGGTGCCCGTGACCACGGTGCCGATGCCGGCCAGCGTGAAGCTGCGGTCCACCGCCAACCTGAACTGCCCCTGCAGACGGGAGGCGGGCACGGTGGCACGCGCCGCCGACAGGTGTGTCGCCAGTTCGGCGATGCCCTGGCCGGTGACGGAAGACACCGGCAGCACCGGGGCGCCTTCGAGCACGCTGCCCTGCAGCAAGGCCTGGATCTCGGCAGCCGCCTGCGCCAGCCTTTCGCCCGACACCAAGTCGCACTTGGTCAAGGCCACCACGCCCCGGCCCAGGCCTAGCAGGTGCAGGATGGCCAGGTGCTCGCGCGTCTGCGGCATCGGGCCGTCGTCGGCAGCAATGACGAGCATCACATGGTCGATGCCGGTGGCTCCGGCCAGCATGTTGCGCACCAGTTTTTCATGGCCCGGCACATCGACGAAGCCCAGCACGTCGCCGTCGGGCAGCGCCTGGTAGGCGAAGCCGAGGTCGACGGTGATGCCGCGCTCTTTTTCCTCTTTCAGGCGGTCGGCATCGATGCCGGTCAGCGCCTTGACCAGCGAGGTCTTGCCGTGGTCGATGTGTCCTGCGGTGCCGATGATCACGGTATGGGGGCGGGCTGTAGGGCTGGGGGGCGGGCCCTGTTCGAGGGGTGGGCCGTGACGGGCGGCCTTCATTGGTTGCCACTTGTCCGCGCCATGCACATGCACATGCACGGCCACGCAGCGACAGATGCCAGTGAAAGGCGTGGGGCATTATCAACTCGTGTGCTGCGGCCGGCGGTTGCGCGATGCGCTGGCAGCAAAGATGTGAATTCGACCACGGCCGCCATCGGCGCGCGCGACAAATTGTCGGCTGCGGCTAGGGTCAATCCGCTTGTGTCGGGGTTCACCCTCGGCGCTAATCGTGAGGTTCCGCATTCGCCCACTTGGCGCGCGGTTTTTTGTTCAGGAGCTTGATCCCATGAGCAAGTCCATACCCGATCTTCCTGCGGTCAATCGGCGCACCATGTTTGCTGGTGCGGGCGCGGTGGGTGCGCTTGGTGCCATCGCTGCGGCCACGCAAGTGCCAGGCCTGCTGCCGGCCCCGGCGACCATGGTTGCGACCAAAGTAGACCCCTCCGGCGGCTACCAGCTCACCGATCACGTGAAGCAGTATTACGCCACGGCCCGCATCTGAGCCGCCCGCGGCAGACGCTATTCCATCCCATCAGTCATTCCAACAGGAGGCTCTATGCTCTTGACACGCAAGTCGACAGGTGAAGGGGCGACGCCGTCGTCCCGCGGCCTGGTCGACGGCCTGGCGCGGGGTTTGTCCCGCGCCATACCCACGATGGACCGACGCAAGTTCTTGCGCCGGTCTGGCCTGGGCCTGGGGGTGGGTATCACCGCCTCGCAGCTCACGCTGGTTCGCAAAGCCAACGCGGCCGACCCTGCGGCACCTGCTGCAGCCGGCGGCGCCAAGGTGGAAGTGAAGCGCACCGTCTGCACCCACTGCTCGGTGGGCTGTGCCATCGACGCCGTGGTTGAAAACGGCGTCTGGGTGCGGCAGGAACCCGTGTTCGATTCGCCCATCAATTTGGGTGCCCACTGTGCCAAGGGTGCGGCGGTGCGCGACAACGCGCACGGCGAGTTCCGCCTGAAGTACCCGATGAAGCTCGTCAACGGCAAGTACGAGCGCATCACCTGGGACGTGGCGTTGACCGAGATCACCAGCAAGATGCTGGAGCTGCGCAAGGAAAGCGGCCCCGACAGCATTTTCATCGTGGGTTCGTGCAAGAGCAACAACGAGCAGGGGTACCTGCTCAGAAAGTGGATGTCCCTCTGGGGCAGTAACAACTGCGATCACCAGGCACGAATATGCCACTCCACGACAGTCGCCGGTGTGGCGAATACGTGGGGATACGGTGCGATGACCAACTCGTACAACGACATGCA
>JANOZF010000232.1:0-37926 GCA_031429255.1 Rubrivivax sp. | reverse complement strand
CTGATGGGCCTGGGCGTGAAGGCCATGACGGCCAGCTACGCCGCCTTGCAGACCACCGGGCACAACATCGCCAACGCCAGCGTGGCGGGCTATTCACGGCAGCAGGTGAACCTGGAAACGTCGGATGGCATGATGACCTCCCGCGGCTTCTTTGGGCGCGGTGTCGAGGTCGGCTCCGTCACGCGCGCGCACGATGTCTTCGTGACGCGTGAAGCCACGGCCACGAAGTCGGTGGCGGCCATGGACGCGACCCGCCTGCAGCACCTGCAAGAGTTGGAAAACGTGTTCAAGCCTGGCGAGTTGGGCCTGGGACACGCCAGCAGCGAGCTGATGGCGTCTCTGCTGGACATGTCCAGCCACCCGGCCGACCTGGCCACGCGGCAGGTGGTGCTGGCGCGCGCGGGTGACCTCGCAAGTCGCTTCGACGAAGCGTCGACGGCCATGGACGACTCGCAGCTGCGCGTGAATTCCGAACTGGGCTCAGTGGTGTCGCAGATGAATGGTCTGCTCGCGGGCGTGGCGCAGTCGAACCTGCGCATCTCGATGACGCAGGGCTCGCAGCAGACGCCCAACGACCTGCTGGACGAACGCGACCGCATGATTTCCGACCTGGCCCAGCTGGTGCGGGTGACGCGCATGGATGCCGAGGACGGCTCGGTCGGCCTCTTCACGGCCGATGGCCAGAGGCTGGTGCTGGGTGGCGACGCCGTGAAGCTGCAGGTGCTGTCGCATGAGAGCGACCCGCAGCGCGCGTCAGTGGGCTTCATCGACTACGGCATCAGCCGCAAGATGAACGAAAGCACGCTGGGCGGTGGCAAGTTGGCCGGCCTGCTGCGCTACCAGAACGACGACCTGGTGGTAGGCCGCAACCTGATCGGTCGCATGGCTGCTTCGCTGGCTGGCGCCTTGAACGAGCAGCAGATGTTCGGTCTCAATCTGCAGGCACCCGTTGGCCAGGTGCCATCGAAAGCGCTGTTTGCCACCGGCCCGGCGCGGGCCCTCAGCTTCGAGACCAACGCCCGCGACGTGACCGGCAATTTCGTGGGCAGTGTGGCCCTGACCATCACCGACCCTGCGGCGCTGGAGGCCACCAGCTACGAATTGCGCGAAGACCCGGCCGCACCGGGTAGCTGGCAACTGACGCGGCTGATGGACGGCCGCGTCACCAACGTGGCCGATGGCGACACCGTGGACGGCATTCGCATCGACTTTGGAGTGCCCGGCCCGCAACCCGATGACGAGTTTCTGCTCGAGCCGGTGACCCGCGCCGCCAGCGGCATGCAGCGGCTGCTGAACGACCCGCGTGATCTGGCCGCGGCGCTGCCGCTGCTGGCCACCAAGGGCAGCACCAACGTGGGCACCGTGGGCGTGGCTTCGCTGCAGATGACCAGCACGCCGGTGCCGGTGCCCGGCGCTGCCGCGCAGATCACCTTCACCGACGACAGCGGCAACTACAACTGGGAATTGTTCGACGCCGGCAACGCCTTGCTCGCCAGCGGCAGCGGTACCTGGACCCCCGGTCAACCCGTGCCCACGGCACCGACCGACATCAACGGCTTTTCGTTGCTGCTGGAAGGTGTGCCGCGCACCGGTGACACGCTGCGCGTGGCGCCCACGCCCGCAGGTGCCGTGGCCAGCAACAACGGCAACGCGCTGCTCATGATGTCGCTGCGCGACGCCGCCATCGTGGGCGGACGATCACCCACCGATGCCTGGGCGCTGGCGCTGTCTGAAATCGGCGTGCGCACGCAGGGCGGCAAGACGTCGGCCGAAATCTCGGGTGCCGTGGCCACCAATGCCGAGTCCATGCGCAGCGCCAACGCCGGCGTCAACCTCGACGAAGAAGCAGCCACGCTGATCCAGTACCAGCAGAGCTACCAGGCCGCGGCCAAGGTGCTGCAGGTGGCGCAGGCCCTGTTCGATGCCTTGCTGCAGGCCACGGGGCGATGAACGGTGCCTCTGACGGCAGAACCGGCGCTGGCTGAGCACCGCCACCCCGCCCTTGCCACCGCCGCCGTCGACTTTTCAAACCGAGCATCCACACCATGCGCATCGCCACAGCCTTCGCTTTTGAAAACACGGTGGCCACGCTGCAGCGCCGCCAGTCGGTGCTGGTGGAAGGCCAGGAGCAGATGACCAGCGGCAAGCGCGTGCGCAAGCCCAGCGACGATCCGGCGGCCGCGGCGGCTGCCGAGCGGGCGCTGGCGCAGGTGACGCGCAGCCAGTCGCTGCAGCGCGCGTTGGACACCAGTCGCCAGGCCATGGAGCTCACCGAGTCGGCGCTGGGCGCGGCCGGCGATGTGCTGCAGCAGGTGCGCGAGCAGGTGGTGGCCGCTGGCAACGGCACTTATTCCGACTCCGAGCGCCGTTCGTTGTCGGTGGTGTTGCGCGGCATGCGCGACGAGCTGTTTTCCATTGCCAACCGCGGCGACGGCGCTGGCCGCTATCTTTTTGGCGGCCAGGGCTCCGACCAGCCACCGTTCCAGGACGCCCCGGGCGGCGTGGTTTACACCGCCAGCAATGGACAGGCGCGTGCGGCCTCGGGGGAGTCGTCGCCGCTGTCGATCGACGGCCAGCAGGCCTGGCTGCAGGCGGCAGACCCGGCCAATCCAGGCGGCACCTTGTCGTTGTTCGACGTGCTCGACCGCGTGGTGACCGAACTGAGCACCCCGGGCATGACCAAAGCGCAGGTGGGCGCGGCGGTCAGCGCCGGCTTGCGCGACATCGATGCCGGCGTCGAGAACCTCGGCGCCTGGCGCTCGCGCAGTGGCGAGTCGCTCAACCGCATTGCCGGCATGAGCGAGCGACTGAGCCAGACCACGCTGGACAGCCAGCGTGCGCGCTCCGACGCCGAAGACCTCGACATGCTGCAGGCCATCTCCGACTTTCAGAACCGCCAGACCGGCTACGATGCCGCTCTGAAGACCTATTCCATCGTGCAGAAGATGTCGTTGTTCGACCACATCCGCTGAACGCAGAACCCGGCTTCAACCCGCTCCCGACAGGGGGCCCTTTTCCATGCAAACCCCTCCCGTACTCGGCAGCCTGACCCTGGGCTACAGCCCCTTCATCGGCAAGAAACGGCAGGTGGTGGCCACCCGTGTCTCCGTCGCCCCCAGCCGGTCCGACGCCGAACCCGATGCGGCGGCGCTGCTGTTGGCCTTGCAGGAGGTCTGGCCCTCACCGCCAGGCACCGAGACCCCGGTTGTTTCCGGTGCCGCGGCGCCGGTGGGCAAGGAACCACCGCTGCAGCTGACCTTGCGCTCGGTGGATGGCAACCCAGGAGCCAAGGCCACCAAACCCTCGGCTGCAGCCGTCGCCCCGGTAGGCGAACTCGCGCCCGTATCGCTGAACATTGCCGACGAGTCGTGGCTGCGCGCGGTGCTGGCGCAGCCGGTGCCGCCGCAGTTCATGGTCGAGGTGCCGGCATTCATGGTCGGCGATGCGCACACGGTCGATGCTTTGCACGAACTGCACGCCCGCGGCACGCTGCTGCTGTTGAAAGGCCGCCCGCTGCGGCCGCTGCCGCCCGAGGTGCTGTCCTGCTTCAGCCACGCGCTGGTAGAAACCGAAGAAGAGCGTCGCGCGCTGCCTGCGGCCGTGCCTGGCACGCGGCGCCTGGGCCTGGTGCAAAGTGGCGTGCGTACCAGCGCGGCGGCCGGCCAGGCCTTCGAACGCGATGCGCTGGCCGTGCTCGGCTGGCCGCTGGACGACCCGCTGCCGCAGTCCAGCAGCCGCAGCAGTGTGCCGCCCGACGTGCAGGTGGTGCTGGAACTGATCAATGGCGTGGACAAGGACTGGCCCGCCTCGCGACTGGAAACACTGCTCAAGCGCGAGCCCACGCTGGCCTACCGGCTGATGCGCTACCTGAATTCGCCGGCCTTCGGCTTGTCGGTGGAGATCAACTCGTTTGGCCATGCACTCATGTTGCTGGGTAGCCAGCGCCTGAAGCGCTGGCTGGCCTTGCTGCTGGCATCGGCTTCGAAGGGCAACAACGCGCAGCCGTTGATGCATGCGGCGGTGCGGCGGGGCCTGATGATGGAAGAGCTGGCGCGCGGCCACGGCGACGCCGAGGTGCGCGGGCAGATGTTCATCTGTGGCGTCTTCTCGTTGCTCGACCGGCTGCTGAACCAGCCGTTTGCCGCCATGATGGGCAGCCTGCCGGTGCCCGAATCGGTGCAGAAGGCCCTGCTGGGTGAGGGCGGGCCGTTTGCGCCGTATCTGGCGCTGGTCAGCGCGGTCGAACAGGAGGCCGCCTACGACACCCGCGAAGCCGCCGAGCAGCTGATGCTGGGCATGGCTGAAGTCAATCAAGCTTTGCTGCGCGCGCTGCTGGCAGGGCGGCAACTCGACGGATGACCGGCAACGGCTCGCGCAGCGTCTTGCGGGGCCGGCCGGTGGGCAGTGGCCGGGTAGCGCCTGTGGGGCCGCTGGATCCTCAGGCCGGCGTGCTGATGCGCACGCTGTGGGTCTCCGGGCAGGCCGTGGCGCTGCAGGGTGCCGACTACAAGCTCATCGACGTCAATGAGGCCTATGCGGCGCTGCTCGGCCGCACGCGCGAGCAGTTGCTGGGCCGCGACCCCATCGAATGGCAGCCCGTCGACGACCAGGCCCTGAACCGCGCCCAGCGCACCCAGGTTTGTTCTGCCGCGTTGCTGGGCCGTCCCGCACCGCTGCTGCGGCACCGGTTTCTCGATCCGCAGGGCGGTGAACACTGGATGGCCGTGCTGGTCAGCAACGTGGCGGCGACCGGCACACCGCCGCGCTGGCTGAGCCTGGTGCAGGACCAGAGTGGCGAGCATCTGGCGCGCCACGCTGCGCAGCGTGCCGAGCACGAGCTGGCGCAGTGGTTCGAGCTCAGCAGCAGTGGCATGCTGGTTTATGACGACTCAGGGCTCATCGTGCGCTTCAATCGCGCGTTCGAGAACCAGGTGGGCACGGTGCCAGAACTGCTGCAGCAGGCCAGCCCCGAATTGCAGGACCTGCTGGCCTGGCGCACACAGGGCCTGGACGCGGCGCTGGTGCCCGGCGCGCCGCCGCTGGAGACCCAGTCGGTGGTGAAGCCGGCGCGCCCGGCGGGCGCTGAAACCGGTGGCCGCAGCCGTCACCTGTGGGCCCGGCTGGCCTGCCATGCGCAGGCCGCCACCGCCGACTCCACGCGCCGGGTGCTGGCCGTTGTGCAGGACCGCAGTGCCGAAGAAGAGCGCGACCTGGCGCAATTCGAGATGGGCATGCTGATGGACACCGCCAGCATCGGGGTGGCCACCTTCGACCCTGGCCACGGCTGGCTCGCGCCCGCCCTGGGCCCGCCACGGGCGGGCGCAGCGGCGGGCGCGCCGGCAGGCCGCGCGGCGGCGCCGTCAGGGGCGCTGCTGGGCATCGGACGCGAGTTGGTCGAGGCGGATTCAATGCCTGAATTCGAACGCCTGCAGCAGGCGCTGCGCCGCGGTGAGCGCACCGAAGTGCGTTACGCCGTGCGTCACCCCGAGATGGGCCGGCGCTGGCTGCTGACCCGGGTGGAACCCGCAGCGCTGGCCGGTGGCCGCAACACCACATCGATCGTGACGCTGGATGTGACCGACCAGGAATCGGCGCAGCGGCGCAACGAACAGCTGCTGCGCGAACTGACCACCATCCTGGACACCTCCACGGCCGGCATCGCCTACCTGCGCGGCCCGGCGCTGGTGCGCTGCAACCGCCGCTTCGAGCGCATGCTGGGCTTCGAGGCGGGCGCCGCGGCGGGCGCCTCGTTGCAGGAGATCTTCCTGCGCAGCAGTGCACCTTCGAACGGCGGGCCCGATCCGGCCGCGGCTGCGGCTGAAGCGCTGGTGCAGGGCCTGGCCTTCGAAACCGAAATCAGCCACGCCGAGCCGGGAGGGGAGCTGCACTGGTATTCGCTGTCGCTGCGGCGTGCGGGTGGCTCCGGCAACGAAGACGAAGCGGTGGCGGTGTTGACCGACATCACCCGACTCAAGCTGCAGCAGTCCGAGCTGGAGCAACTGCTGCGCGACCGCGAGCTGATGTTCAGCCTGTCGGAGGTGGGCATCGTCTACCAGCGCGGCTCGCGCATCGAACGCGCCAATCAGGCCATGGCGGCGATCACCGGATGGGGCAGTTCGGAGTTGAGCACGCTCGACGCCGCCGAGCTGTACGAAAGCGCGCGCGACTGTGTCGACTTCGAGAGCCGCATCGCGCAGGGCCTGCGTGAGCGCGGCCGCTTCAGCGGTGAACGCAAACTCAGGCGCCGCGACGGCAGCTTGCTGTGGGTGCAGGTGGCGGTGCGGCCGGTGGACGGCGCAGACGTCCAGGCCGGTGTCATCTGTTCTTTCGTCGACGTCGACGAACGCCGCCGCGCCCGCCACAGCATGGCGCTGCAGGCCGAGCGCACGCGCTCGATGCTGAACTCGGTGCTGGTGGGCATTGTCACGGTGTCCGATCGCGGCATCGAGTGGATGAACCGCTCGGCACGGCGCATGTTCGCTGGCGACCTCGGGGACTTCCTGGCGCGGCCGATCAGCCTGGTGGCAACGCCAGAGGCCGAGCATCCGCTGCGCAGGACCGACTGGTTGCAGCGCCTGCAGGAAGGCGAGGCCGAGACTTTCGAATGCCGCCTGCGCGGCCGCGATGGGCGCGAATTCTGGGTGGTGGGCTCGGCGGTGCTGACCTCGGCCGGCCAGGGCAGCGAGCGCGAGATCACCTTTGCCCTGCTGGACATCGAGCGGCGGCGACAGGCCGAGGTCAGCATCGCCCAGGCCAAGGCCTCGCTGCAGCGGGTGATCGAGACCGCGCCCATGGCGATTGCGCTGTTCGACGCCCGCAGCCTGCGCGTGCAGCAACTGAATCAGACCGCGGGCGAGTTTTTCGGCCGCCCGCTGCTGGCCCTGACGGGCTGCACGCTGGAGGAGATGTGCGAGCCGGCCCAGGCCGGCGCGCTGCAGGCCTGGCTGCGCGCGGTGGCCGACGGCCAAGGCGCCAGCGAACACGAGTGGCGCGAGATGCCGGCCCCCGTGGGCCCGGTGCCCGACGCTGCCACCAGCCCGCACCGCGTCTGGGACTGCCGCATAGCGCCACTCGATGAAGACAGCGGTGGTGTCACCCAGTTGCTGCTGGTGGCCAGCGACGTGACGCACCAGCGGGAGGCCGAACGCGCGCGCCTGCAGGCCGCCATCGACCAGCGCGAGGTGCTGGTGCGCGAAGTGCATCACCGCATCAAGAACAACCTGCAGGGCGTGGCCGGGCTGCTGCAGCAGAACGCGGCGCGCCGCCCCGAACTGGCGGGCGTGCTGAATGAGGCCGTGGGCCAGGTGCAGGCCATCGCGCAGGTGCATGGCCTGCAGGTGGGCGGCGGCAAGCCGCTGGAAATGGCCGGCTTGCTGCGGGCCATTGCGCAGTCGGTGCAACGCACCTTCGGGCGCACGGTGGAGGTCGAACTGGAGGGCAGGGTGCCGCACCTGCTGCCCGAGGCCGAGTCGATTCCTGTGGCCTTGACGGTGAACGAATTGCTCACCAACGCCATCAAGCATGGCCAGGGGGCCGCCGTGCGCTGCACCCTGATCGGCCGCGACGAGGGCGTGTGCATCCGCGTCAGTGGGCAAGGCAGGCTGGCGCCTGGCTTCGATCTCAAACGGGTGCCCGCCGGCGTGTCAGGGCTCGGCCTGGTGCGCGCACTGCTGCCGCGGCGCAGCGCCACGCTGTCGCTGACACAGCAAGGCGACAGCGTGGTGGCCGAAGTCGAACTTCGGCCGCCTTCGGTGCGTTGGCCCGACACCGAGCCCCGCACTGAACACGATCAGCGACAATTTGAGCTATGAACAGTGTTCCCGATGCCGCCGGCCCCTTGTTGCGCGCCACCGGCGATGCCACACGAAAAGCGCGCATCCTGGTGGTCGACGACGACCGACTCGTGCTGGCCACCGTCACCCATGGCCTGAGTCAGGCCGGCTACGAGGTGATCGACGCCGACAACGGCGACGACGCCATCTTGCTGGCGCGCGAACACCGGCCACAACTGGCGCTGCTGGACATCCGCATGGAAGGCAAGAGTGGCTTCGACGTGGCCGAGACCCTGCGTGACGCTTACGGCATACCGTTCATGTTCCTGTCCGCGTTTTCCGACGCGGCCACGCTGGCCAAGGTGCAGGCGCTGGGTGCGCAGGCCTACCTGATCAAGCCGCTGGACGTGGGCCAGATCGTGCCCAGCGTGGCTGCCGTGCTGGCGCGCCTGGACGCCGCAGCGGCTGCCGGCACGCCGGTGGTGTCGAAGCTGGCAGGTGGCGGCACCACTGCGGCTGGCGCCACGCCCGAGACCGTGGTGCCGATGGCCATTGGTGTGCTGATGCACCGGTATTCGCTGGTGCGGGGCGACGCCACCCGCCGGCTGCAGCGCCTGGCCGACGAGAACAGGCTCAGCCTGCCGGCGCAGGCCGAGCGTTTGCTGGCTGCGGTGGAAGAGCTGGCCCGATCCGCGCTATAGCACAGCGCCAGACCCGCGGCCCCAGCCGCGCACTTCAGCGCAGCGCAGGCGCCATCAGTTCTCCGACAGCGTGAAACTGAACGCCGCTCCGCGGGCCGGTTCGGCTTCGGCCCAGATATCACCACCGTGGCGGCGCACGATGCGGCGCGCCGAGGCCAGCCCCACGCCATGGCCGGCAAATTCACTGGCACTGTGCAGACGCTGAAAGACGCCGAACAGGCGTTCGGCTGCGCGCATGTCGAAGCCGGCCCCGTTGTCGCGAACGACGAAGGCCCGGCCGTTGCCGTGGCGCACGGTGGCCAGCGAGATCTGCGCTTTCGGGTTGCGTGCGCTGTACTTCCACGCGTTGCCGAGCAGGTTTTCCAGCACCAGACGCAGCAGGGTCGGGTCGCCCATCACCTCCATCCCGTCTTCGATGCTGACGTTGACGTCGCGGCCCGGGTGTCCGCGCTGCAGTTCGTCGACAACATAGTGCGCAATCTGGCTCAGGTTCACCGGTTGGCGCGTCAGTGGCTGGTTCGACAAGCGCGCCAGCGTCAGCAGCGCATCGATCATCTGGTTCATGCGCGCTGCGGCGTTCAGCACGCGGTCCAGATGATCGTTGCCGACGCGATCGAGCAGGTGGCCGTAGTCCTCCTTCACGATGCGCGTGAAACCATCCACCACGCGTATCGGCGCGCGCAGATCGTGCGACACGGTGAAGCTGAAGTTGTCGGCCTCGACGCTTTCAGCGCGGGCTGCGGCCAGCGCTGCCTCGGCGGCCTGCGCGGCCCCTGCAGCATGCGCACGCTCGGCGGCAGTTGCCTCTGGCGCAGGCAGGCCGGTGTCCGCGCTCGCCGCTGAAGGGGAGTCGGTTGACCTGTTTTTCCCGGCCACGACTGGCAGTGCGCGCGCCGTGCCCACGAAGCCCGCAAATCGGCCCAGTGGGTCGAGCAGAGGCTGCCCCTGCAGCAACCATTCCATAGCGTCTGTTCGGTCGGCGGCACTTGCGGCGGCCACGGTGGCGGCCACGGTGGCGGCCACGGTGGCGACAACTGGCGCTTCGGTGGGTGCACGGACGGTGGGCGACACTGCCGGCAGGCGCAGGTCGGTAAACGCCCGCTGTTCAGCCAAGGTCTGCTTCAGCAGCGGGTGCTCAAACCAGGGCCGCGAGCTCCCGCCGCCTGCAACGGCGCGCTCAGCGACGGCGGGGTCCGTGCGCAGGCCATGCAGGGCGTCGGTGCGCCACAGGGTGTCGCTCACCGTGGCGCGCAGGGCTGCGAGCTCGCTGCGAGCAGCGTGGATCTCGGCTTTTCGAGTGCGCTCTTCCACCAGCCGGCCGACGGCATACCCTGCAACCGCGAGGCCGCCCAGCGCCAGGCTGGCAAACCACCAAAGGCCTGACGGCACCATGAGGTTTGCTGGCGTTGATGCGCACCCGGCGAGCGCCAGGACGGAAAAGAAGACGGCAGACCGGGTGACTGCCGCGCGTCGCGGTGGTGGCGGCGACGGCCATGCGCCGGGCCGCATGGCGTCGGGCTTGCCAGGGTCTGGGCGCCCGGGAATCGGACTCGGCGTCGGCCACTGCATCGGCATGCTGCGGCATTGTACGGATGACCCTGGCCCGGGCCACGCATCGCCGGCTGGCGGCTCAAGTCGCCCGGCGTCTGGCCGATACCGGGCTATGGGCCCGTGTGGCCACGGCAGTTCGCCAACACGCGGCGACGCGATTAGCATCTGCGATGCGGGGGCTCGGAGGCGAGACAGGCAACCCCCGCAGGCTTTGCGTTATCACAAGAAGAATCCTGAATGGCACTGACAAACGATCTTCCGCCGCCAACCGGCGGCCTTGATGCGCAAGCGCTGGACCGCTTGCGCGAACTCGACCCCGACGGGCGCCATGGCGTTGTGCACCGGGTGCTGACGGCTTTCGAAGGCTCGCTGGCCCGCATGTGCACGGTGCTGGAGGCACAGGCCCGCGCCGAAGTGGCCGACGCCGGGGTGGTCAACGGCATCGCGCACACGCTCAAATCCTCCTCGGCGAGCGTGGGGGCGCTCAGTCTGGCCCGAGCCTGTGCCGAGGTCGAGTTGCGACTGCGGCAGAACCCAGGCTGTGAACTCGCAGCAGATATCAGGCAATTGCTGGTCGAATCTGCAGCCGCACTGGCCGCCGTTCGGGCTATGCTGCGCCCTTGAAACATTCTGCAACACCTGACCTTGTCCAAGCTGTCTGAAGCCGCTGCTGGCCTTGCTGCCGGGGATACCACCGGGAACCCCTTCGGCGCGGGTTCGCAACCCGACGGGCCCCAGGTGCTCTTGGTGGACGACGACGAGGTCAATCTGCTGTTGACTTCCTTTGCGCTGGGCGAGCGTGGTTTCAAGGTCACCTCCGCCGGCAGTGGCGCGCAAGGCTTGGCCACGCTGCTCGACAACGCGCCCGACATCATCGTGCTGGACGCGCTGATGCCCGACATGGACGGTTTCGAAACCTGCCGCGAGATCCGCGCCACGCCGGGCTACGAAAACGTGCCCATCCTCATCCTGACCGGACTGGACGACGATGCATCGATCGCCCGCGCCTATGACGCGGGCGCCACCGACTTCTACGTCAAGGCGCCCCAGTGGTCCTTGCTCAGCGGCCGCCTGCATTACCTGCTGCGTGCCTCAAGAACGCGCATCGAGCTGGAGCGCAGCAAGTTCAAGCTGGCGCGCGCGCAGGACCTGGCGCGCATGGGCAGTTTCGACTGGCGGCGGGGCGGCGGCGGCGGGCTGACGATGTCGCAGGAGGCCCTGCGCGTGCTGGGGCTGGGCACGCAGGAAATGGTGAGTATCCGCACCCTGGTGCGCATGGTGAACAAGGACGAGCGTCGGGTGCTGATGCGGCAACTGCACGGTGCGTTGCGCCGGGCCACCACGTTGGCCACCGACGTGGCGCTGGTGCTGCTGGATGGCCGTCAACGCATCATTCACGTCGAAGCCGAACCCGAGTTCAATGACCGGGGGCAAGGCGCTGGTTATTCCGGCATCGTGCAGGACGTGACCGATCGGCGCGTGGCCGAAGACAAGATCCGCCAGTTGGCCAACTTCGACGCGCTCACCGGGCTGCCCAACCGCCGCCAGCTGCTGTGGCGCGCCGAGCGCGCACTGGAGCAGGCACGGCGCATGCGCCATCAATGCGCGATGCTGTTGATCGACCTCGACCGCTTCAAGATCATCAACGACACACTGGGGCACGGGGCGGGCGACGAATTGCTGGTGGAAGTGGGTCGGCGGCTGCGCTCGTGCGTGCGCCACTCCGATCAGGTGATGGACGGCGCCGTCGACACGCTGGGCCTGCGTTTCCACCGCGCGCTGGAGGCCGTGGGGCGCCTGGGCGGTGACGAATTCGTGGCGCTGCTGCCCGAGGTGATTGACGAAGCCGACGCCCAGCGCGTGGCCCAGCGCGTGCTGGACAGCCTGCGTGAACCCATCTTCGTCAGTGGCCAGGAGTGTTTTGTCACCGCCAGCGTGGGCGTGGCGCTGTTTCCGCGCGACGGCAACACGGTGGTCGACCTGCTGCGCAATTCCGACGTGGCGATGTATTCCGCCAAGTCGCAAGGCAAGAATTCTTCCGCCGTCTACAGCCCCGTCCTGGCGGGCCGAGGGCGCGCCAAGCTGGAACTGGAAACGGCGCTCCACAAGGCCATCGAGCGCGACGAATTGGTGCTGCACTACCAGCCCAAGATCGACGTGCACGGTGCCAGGATGGCAGGTGCCGAGGCGCTGATGCGCTGGCAGCGGGCTGGCAAGTTGGTGCCGCCTGGAGATTTCATACCGCTGGCCGAAGAAACCGGTCTCATCGTGCCCTTGTCCGAATGGGCGCTGCGCGAGGCCGCAAAGCAGGCCCGGGTCTGGAAAGACAAGGTCGGCTTTGCCGACTCGATTGCGGTCAACATGCCCAGCCGCCTGTTCGAGCGCAGCGACCTGGTCGAGCACATTCACCAGTGCGTCACGGCCGTCAACGTGCCGCATCGCGTGATCCAGCTCGAGATCACCGAAAGCAACCTGATGAAGGAATTGCAGAACGTGATTCCGGCGCTGCACCGTCTGAACGAGATCGGGGTCGAAATCTCCATCGACGATTTCGGCACCGGCTATTCGTCGCTGGCCTATCTGACCACGCTGCCCATCTCCGAACTCAAGATCGACCGCACCTTCGTGCGCGACCTGGGCATCACGCCTCAAAGCTCGGCCGTCGTCACGGCCATCATTGCGCTGGCGCGAAGCCTGGGCTTGCGCGTGGTGGCTGAAGGGGTGGAAACGCTGCGCCAGATGGAGGTTCTGCACCGTCTGGGATGCGGCTTGATGCAGGGTTTTCTGTTCAGTCGCGCCGTGCCTTCGGCCGAGTTGTTGACGTGGTTGGAACAAACCGTGCTGCCGCGCCGGGCACCCTGGATCGCCGTGGCGCGTTCGGGTGAAGGTCCCGCAGAGCCTCAAGGCCAGGCCACCAACCGTCGTTCGCATTGATCTTGAATTGGAGCGCCCCTTGAGCGGCCGAGCCACCACCGGCCCTGCAGCGGGCAGCGCAGGCGCTGCAACTGCCCACCACGCCACCGAGTTGGCCAAGGCCGCCTTTCGGCGCCTGGCCCGCTCTCAGCTGGAGCCGACGCCTGAGAACTACGCGCGCGCTTACGCACAGGAAGCGGGCACGCGCGTGGAAGAAGCGGCAACTGCGGCTGATGCTGAATCGCAGATGCGGGTGCTGGCCACCCACTGGGCCGCATTGACTGAACGGGTGGCGCGCAATCTGGGCCGGGGCGGCAAACAATGGACGGGGGCCCGCCGCAAGGAAAGCCTGCGCCGCGTCTTCGACGGCAGCCGCAACGATGCCGGCCGCCTGCAGCAGCGTCTGCAAGCCCTGATGAAGGCCTGGGAAGAAGACCTGCCCGCAGACGGTGTCGAGCTCGGAGAAGGCTTCGAGGCCATCGTCGACCCCGCGGGGACTGCGCCGGCGGCATGGGCCGCATTGGCCTCCGCGCCGGTGCACGATGAGGCCTGGGCAGATGCGGTGGGCGCGCTTGAAAGCACCGTGCGCACCGCATTGCCGGCGCAGGAGCCTGCGGCCGCAGCCCTGGCAAAGCGTCTGGCGGTGGTGGCCCGGGCGCTGGCCAATGACGGCGCCACCGCGGTGCACGTGGCCCATGTGGAGACCCTGTGCGCGCAGGCGCGCCAGCTGCTGGGCCGGCGCCACCATCTGGTGCAGCAGCTCGGCCGCCTGTGCCGCGAACTCAGTGGCGGCATGGCCGACCTGGTGGAAGACGGCAGCTGGGTGCAGGGCCAGTGTGAAGCGGTGGTGGCTTGTCTGCAAGACAGCGACGACGGGGGCGAACCCACGTTGCGCGCTGTGCGCGGCGCCACGGCATTGCTGGCCGATGCGCGGCAGCGCCAGCGCGGCATCAAGGGCGAACGCCAGGCGGCCCAGCAGGCGCTGAAGTCCCTGATTCAGAACATGCTGCTGGAAGTGGGCGAACTCGGCGACCACACCGGGCGTTTCCAGCTGGCCACCGCAGCCCATGTGCAGGCCATCGAGGAAGCCAGCTCGATCGAAGGACTGGCCGGCGTGGTCAGGTCCTTGCTGGCCGACAGCCGCGCTGTGCAGGCGGCGGTTCAGTTGTCCAGTACGCGGCTGCATGCCGACCGCGACCGCGCCGGCGAACTCGAGGCCAAGGTGCGCGAACTCGAAAGCGAGCTTCAGCGCCTGTCCGATGAGGTTTCGACCGATTCGTTGACCAAGGTGGCCAACCGCCGCGGTCTGGCCCAGGTGTTCGAGGCCGAGTGTGCGCGCTTGCAGCGCGAAGGCGGACCGGGCCTGGCCATCGGCCTGATCGACATCGACAACTTCAAGAAACTGAACGACTCGCTGGGGCATGCCGCCGGTGACCAGGCCTTGAAGAATCTGGCCGCGCAGGTGCAGGCGCGGTTGCGGCCCACCGACCATCTGGCGCGTTATGGCGGCGAAGAGTTCGTGGTGCTCATTCCGGGCACCGCGGCTGCCGAGGCGCAGGTGGCCCTGACCCGATTGCAGCGCAGCCTCAGCGAGGCCCTGTTCCTGCATGAGGGGCGCGAGGTGTTTGTCACCTTCTCCGCCGGCGTCACGGTGTGGCAGGCCGGTGAATCGATGGAAGAGGCGCTGGCTCGGGCCGACACCGCGATGTACGAAGCCAAGCGCACTGGCAAGAACAGGACCTGTCTGGCCTGAGGTCTGGTGCCGGCTGTCCGGTCTCTTCAGAGCCTGGTGCACGCTTCCACGTTGCCAGCGGCTACAAGGTGCATCGATTGATTACACCTGCTTCGTCAAGGAGGTTCTTGCGGGTGTCGACATTCAGACAACACCAGTTTCTGCCGGCGCCCGTCGGCGCGGTCTGCCCGCCATGCGAGTCTTCGCCAAAGTCTTTCGACCCTTCCACCAGGCAGCCCTGGCCTTCTTCAGCCACGACCTGACCGTGCGACGCTCGCGTGACGGGCTCAAGGTGGTGTTGCAGGCGCGCACCCCAGGGGTCCATGCTGCATTGGGAGCGCTTGAGCAAGCCCGTCTGGCCAAGGAAAAGGCCGAGCTGCAGTTGATGCTGAGTGAGCTCGATGAATTGCTCGAGCAGCAACCCGGTTCGCGCCAGACCTTGCGCCACATTGAATTCGTGCGCCAATCGCTGCACAAGAAAGGTCTGCGTGCGCTGCACAAGCTGCCTGTGGACGTGCTGCAGCGGGCGCTGGAACAGTTCGAGAGCCTGGTCAGCAACTGGACCCCCGTGGGGTTGGCCAGTCTGCGCTCGAAGATGGCCGTGGCCATCATCGACCGCGAGCACATCAATGCCGATGCCGAGGCCGACGCCTACCGCACCACGGCGGTCATCGACAACCTGCCCAGCATACCCACGCTGCCTGATGTGGACACGCGCTCCGACGACGAAGCGTTGGCAGCGGCCTACGCGGCATTGGCGGGTGCCAGCCCCGCCGGACCCGTGGAGTTTCAGGCCGATCTGGGTGCGCGCTCGGCCAAAACCGTGGCGGTGAAAGCGCCCCGGGCCGCTGGGCAGTCGGCCGAACTGGAATTGCGCGCGCTCGAAACCTGAGCGTGTGCCCAGGCGCGATGGCGACCTGATGGGCGGCCGGCGGCGGCGGCTGGCGCCTTGGCGGCGTCGTTTCGTCGCATCGGGCCTGCGCGATGGCGGCAACTGGCTGTAGCCTCACGGCTTTGCAGACCGCAGCCCGCGCACGGGCGCACACCTGGCCATGCCCACTTCACCGTTTTTGTTGCGCCGGCACCGCGGCGCGTCCGTTCTGGCGCTGGGCCTGGGGTTTGCCGTCCTGTTCTTGACGCTGTCCGGCTGCAACCGCCAGCCTGCCGCGGCAGGTGCCGAAAAGGCGGCATCGACGCCGGTAACGGGCGCGGCCGCAGCCGCCTCGGCTGCGGCCGCTGCGCCGTCGTTGTTGCTGTCGGAAGTCGACGTGCGCACGCTGAGGTCGGGCATCCTGGTGTCGGGCCCGGTGATCACTGGCGCGCTGCAGCCCGAGCGCCGCGCGGAACTGCGGGCCGAGCTGGCGGCGGTGGTGATGCAGGTGCTGAAGGACAACGGCGAACCGGTGCAGGCCGGCGAGCTGCTGGTGCGGCTGGACGACACCACGCTGCGTGAGAGCTTGAGCTCTGCCGAAGAAGCCGTGCGGGCCAGCACGCAGGCGCTGGAACAGGCCGAACGCAGCGCCACGCGTCTGCGCACGCTGCAGGCGCAGGGCATGGCCTCGGTGCAGGCGCTGGAAGACGCCGAGCAGCGTCGCGTTGGCGTCAACAGCGAACTGGTGGCCAACCGCGCCCGCCTGGCCACGGCGCGGCAGCAGCTGCGCCGCACGGAGGTGCGGGCGCCGTTTGCAGGCGTGCTCAGCGAACGCAAGGTTTCGGTGGGCGACACCGCATCTGTAGGCAAGGAACTGGCGAAGGTCATCGACCCGCGCAGCATGCGCTTCGACGGCCAGGTGTCGGCCGACCGCATGCATGAGATCAAGCCCGGGCAGACGGTGGGTTTTCGCGTCAACGGCCACACGCCGGACGTCTTCACCGGCAAGGTCAAGCGCGTGGACGCCACGGCCAATGCCAGCACGCGCCAGGTGGAGGTGCAGGTGGCGTTTGCCGACCCCGCCAGCGCACCCCGCGTGGCCGGGCTGTTTGCCGAAGGGGTGGTCGAGACGGGTGGCACACCGGTGCTGATGCTGAACGAGTCTGCGCTGGTGCGCAGCGGCGAAACCGTGCAGGTGTGGAAACTGGGCGCGCAGAGCATCCAGCGGCAAGGGGTGAAGGTGGGGCCGCGCGATGCGCGCACTGGTGAATGGCCGGTGCTGGAAGGCCTGAGCGCGGGCGACCGCCTGCTGCGCAATCCGGGCAACAACCTGCGCGATGGCCAGCGGTTCGAGTTTGCCAAGCCGGCAGTGGCTGCATCAGTGCCGACATCAGCGCCGACGCCGTCCGCGGCCGCCAGCCGCTAGCCGCCCGCCGATTGCCCAGAGCGCACTTGCACGATGTTTCTGTCTGCCTTCAGCATCAAACGGCCCGTGGCCATGCTGGTCATCATCCTGGCGCTGATGGCGCTGGGTTTGCTGGCTCTGTCCAAGCTGCGTGTCAACCAGTTCCCCGACATCGAGCAGCCGATCCTCACCGTCACCATCCCGTACCCCGGCGCCAGCCCCGAGACGGTTGAGCGCGAGGTCGTCAACCGCATCGAAAAAGCGCTGCAGGGCATCTCGGGCATCGACCGCGTGCAGTCCACCTCGCGCGAAGGCTCGGCGTCGCTGGTGCTGTTCTTCAACTTCGGCAAGAACCTGGTTGAAGCGGGCGACGAGGTGCGCAACTCCATCGGGTCGGTGCGCCACAAGTTGCCCGCCGAGATCCGCGAGCCGGTGCTGCAGCGGCTGGACCCGTCGGCCCAGCCCATCATGCAGTTGGCGCTGTCGACCAACACCCAGCGTGCGGCCGACATCTCGCGGCTGGCCGAAGACGAGATTGCCGATCGTTTTCGTGCCATCAACGGCGTGGCCACGGTCAATGTCAGTGGTGCGTTGAAACGCGAGCTGAGCGTGCTGCTGAACGCGCAGAAACTGCGTGAGGTGGGCGTTTCGGTGGCCGAGGTGGTGGCTGCGTTGCGCAACCAGAACGCCACCGCCCCGGTGGGCAAGGTGCGGGGCGCGCTGGAAGACCAGAGCATCCGCCTGGTGGGGCGCATCGCGTCGCCGGCCGAGTTCGAACAGGTCGTCATCAAGCGCCGCGGCAACGAACTGGTGCGCCTGTCGCAGGTGGCGACCGTGGAAGACGGGTTTGCCGAACTCGCAGGGTTTTCCATCCGCAGCGGCAATCCGAACGTGGGCCTTTCCGTCACACGCACCCGCGACGCCAGCACGGTGGGCGTGGCCGACCAAGTGCGTCGGCTGGTCAAGGACATCAACCGCGAGCTGCCAGCCGGCACGCGGCTGGAGGTGACGCAGGACGGCGGCGAAGCGGCCGCCAGCAGCCTGAACAACGTCATTCACGCGCTGGTCTTTGGTGCCGGACTGACGGTGCTGGTGGTCTACATTTTTCTCAATTCCTGGCGTTCCACGCTGATCACGGCGCTGTCGCTGCCGACCTCAGCGGTGGCGGCTTTCATTGCGGTGTGGCTGGCCGGCTTCACGCTGAACTTCATGAGCCTGCTGGGCCTGTCGCTGGCGATCGGGGTGCTGATCGACGACGCCATCGTGGTGCGCGAGAACATCGTGCGCCACATGGAACGCGGCGAGGACCGGCGCACCGCGGCGCTGGAAGGTACCGCCGAGATCGGGCTGGCGGTGGCGGCCACCACGTTTTCCATCGTCGCCGTGTTCATTCCCGTGGCCTTCATGCCCGGTGTCTCGGGTGAATGGTTCAGACCCTTTGGCGTGACGGTGGTGGCGTCGGTGCTGGTCAGCCTGTTCATCAGCTTCACGCTCGACCCGATGCTGTCGGCCTACTGGGGTGACCCCCCGGGGCACCACCTGGCACCCAAGCGTGGCATCAGCCGCCTGCTGGAGCGCTTCAACCACTGGTTCGACCACCAGGCCGATCGCTACGGCCGTGTCATTGCCTGGGCCTTGCACCACCGGCGCTGGATGGCCGTCTTCGCAGTGGCCAGCCTGGCGGGCGCGCTGGCATTGCAGGCCCGGTTCGGGGGCTCGAGTTTTCTGCCGGCATCCGATGTCGGCGTGGTGGCCATCGAGGTGCGCACGCCGTCCAGCAGCAGCCTGGAATACGGACGCCTGAAGGTCGAGGCGGCGGCGGCGCTGGCCCGCAGCCTGCCCGAGACAGTGGCCACCAACGCCTACGTCAACCCGGGTGGCGGCCGTGTCTACGTCGATGTCGGCAAGAGCACGCAGCGCCGGCGCAGCTCTGTTGAGATCGCCGAGAGCCTGCGCGGGCTGGTGGCGCGCCTGGTGGGCGCCGAGTACGTGGTGCTGGACGATCTGAACAACGGCGCCCAGAAGCCGGTGCAGGTGCGCTTCACGGGCCCGGATTCGCGCGTGCTGCTGGACATCACGGCGCGCTTCATGGCCCAGTTGCGCCAGGTGCCGGGAGCGGTGGACGTGGGCCTATCGGAGCAGGACCCGCAGGACGAACTGCGCATCGAGCTGAACCGCGGCCTGGCCAACACGCTGGGCATCTCGGCCAACGATGCCGCGCAGGCGCTGCGCGTGGCGTTTGCAGGCGTCGAGGTGGGCGACTGGGTCGACCCGAGCGGGCAGACGCGCGATGTCGCGGTGCGGCTGCGGCCGCAGGACCGCTTGAGCGCAGCCAATATCGAGCGCCTGCCGGTGGCCGTGAGCGGTGTTGCGGGCGGTGCCGGTCTGATGGTGCCGCTGGAGCAGATTGCCACCGTCACCATGGGCAAGGGGCCCAGCCAGATCCAGCACGCCAATGGCAAGCGCACCATCTCGGTGGCGGCCAACGCGCAGGGCCGCTCGCCGGGTGAGGTCACCGCTGACGCGCTGAAGCTGGCCAAGGCGATGGACTACCCGCCGGGCTACGGCCTGGAGCTGGCCGGCGCGTCGCGCGACCAGCAAGAGGTGTTCAAGCAGATGAGCATTGCGCTGTTCAGCGGCATTGCGCTGATGTACCTGATCCTGGTCATGCAGTTCGGCTCGTTCACCGCGCCGCTGCCGGTGATGCTGTCGCTGCCGCTGTCGCTGATCGGCGTGGTGCTGGCACTGTTGATGACGGGCGGCACACTCAACCTGATGAGCTTTATCGGCGTCATCATGCTGATGGGACTGGTGGCGAAAAACGCTATCCTGCTGCTCGATGCGGCGCGTGTGCTCGAGGCCGGAGGGATGGACCGCGAAGAGGCGCTGATGATGGCCGGCCGCAAGCGCCTGCGCCCGATCCTGATGACCACGCTGGCGCTGATCGCGGGCATGCTGCCCGTGGCGGTGGGTGTGGGCGAAGGCGGCGAGTTCTACCGGCCCATGGCCATCGCCATCATCGGCGGCACCATCACCAGCACCTTGTTGACGCTGCTGGTGATCCCCAGCTTCTACGACAGCATCGAAACGGCACGCGACCATGCGCTGGCCCGCTACCAGCAGCGTGCGCAAGAGCGTGGTGTGGTGCTGGCCTTCTTGATGACGCTGCTCGAGGCCGTGTTGGCGCTGCTGCTGCTGCGCTGGCTGTGGCGCCTGGCGCGTTCACTGCGGCAGTGGCTGGCGCGGGGTGGCTGGCGAAGCCGCCGCGCGGCGGCCTGAGAGGGTTGCCACACCGTGCCCACGCTAGCGTACCCGCTGCCCCTGCTGGCCGAACTGGAAGCCGTTGCGCGCCAGGCGGGCGCGTTGATTCTGCAGGTGTATGGCACGGCCTTCGAGGTCGAGCACAAGGCCGATGCATCGCCGGTGACCGAGGCCGACGAACTGGCCGAGGCCTGCATCACCGCCGCACTGTCTGGCCTCGATCCCGACATTCCGGTGGTGGCCGAGGAGGCTGCGGCGCGCGGGCAGGCCCCTGCCGCCAGCCGTCGTTTCTGGCTGGTCGACCCCTTGGACGGCACGCGCGAGTTCGTGGCGCGCAACGGCGAATTCACCGTCAACATCGCGCTCGTCGAAGACGGTGTGCCGGTGCTGGGTGTGGTCTACGCCCCGGTGCCGGACGACCTGTACCTGGGCGCCGCAGGGCAGGGCGCGTGGCTGGTGGCCCGGGGCCGGCGACGTGCCATCGCCTGCCGCACCGTGCAGAAGCAGTCGGTGGTGCTGGCCTGCAGCCGTTCCCATGGCGACGAAGCCGCGTTGCAGCACTGGCTGCGGCAGGCACAGCCGCAGCTGCACATCAGCACGCGGCAGGCGGTGGGCTCTTCGCTGAAGTTCGGTCTGCTGGCCGCGGGCGCGGCCGACGTCTACCCGCGTTTCAGCCCCACGATGGAGTGGGACACTGCAGCAGGCCATGCCGTGCTGCGCGCGGCCGGTGGTGAGGTCGAAGGCCTGGACGGGCAGCCCTTGCGGTACGGCAAGCCGCGCTATTTCAACCCGCACTTCGTGGCCTGGGGCGCCCGCTGATCCAGGGCTGCGGGGCTGCCCGTGCGGGCTGTCCGCCGCATGCACCTGCGGCCGCCGGCGGGCTCATAGAATCAGCCAAACCGCAGCCAGGATGACCCATGCCCAGTACCCGACGTTCCAAGGCCCCTGAGGCGACCGCCGGTGGCGATGTCAACACCCCTTCGGGCGCTGCGCTGCGGGTGCTGAAGAAGTACCCCAACCGGCGCCTGTACGACACGCAAACCAGCAGCTACATCACGCTGGCCGATGTGAAACAGATGGTGCTGCGCGGTGAAGATTTCGAGGTGCGGGACGCCAAGACCGCGGAAGACCTGACCCGGAGCATCCTGCTGCAGATCATCCTGGAAGAAGAGTCCGGCGGCGTGCCGATGTTCAGCACCGAGGCACTGTCACAGATCATCCGCTTCTATGGCCACGCGATGCAAGGCGTGATGGGCACCATGATCGAGAAGAACCTGCAGGCCTTTGCGCAGATGCAGGCGCAGTTCGTGCAACAGGGCAAGGGCCTGTACGACCCCAAGCACCTGAGCCCCGAGGTGTGGACGAAGTTTCTGGGTGCCCAGCCCACCGCGCTGCAAGGCCTGATGGGCAGCTACGTCGAGCAAAGCCGCTCGCTGTTCGAGCAGATGCAACAAGCGGGTTCCCTGTTCCCGGGCATGGCCGGTTTTCCTGCGGCCAAGAAGTAGTCGCACGTGCCGGCAGGACGCTGCAGCCGGCGCTGATGGCGCGATGCTCCAGAATCGCGCGATGACCGAACTCCTCACCACCGAACCTGCCGGCGTCCCGTTGGCCAAGCCACCCACCGTCGGCTTCGTATCGCTGGGCTGCCCCAAAGCGCTCACCGATTCAGAGCTGATCCTCACGCAACTGCGTGCCGAGGGCTACGAAACCAGCAAGACCTACGCGGGTGCCGACCTCGTCATCGTCAACACCTGCGGTTTCATCGACGATGCCGTCAAGGAAAGCCTGGACACCATCGGCGAAGCGCTGGCGGCCAACGGCAAGGTCATCGTCACCGGATGCCTCGGTGCCAAGAGCGGCGACGACGGCGGCAACCTGGTGCGCCAGGTGCACCCCAAGGTGCTGGCCGTGACGGGGCCCCATGCCACGCAGGAGGTGATGGACGCGGTGCATCTGCACGTGCCCAAGCCGCACGACCCGTTCGTTGACCTGGTGCCCGCCAGCCGCGCCGAGTTCAGGGGCATCGCCGGCATCAAGCTGACGCCGCGCCACTACGCCTACCTGAAGATCAGCGAAGGCTGCAACCACCGCTGCACGTTCTGCATCATCCCCAGCATGCGCGGCGACCTGGTGTCGCGCCCGGTGGGTGACGTGCTGGGCGAGGCGCGTGCGCTGTTCGAAAGCGGCGTGAAGGAACTGCTCATCGTCAGCCAGGACACCAGCGCCTATGGTGTGGACGTCAAATACCGCACCGGCTTCTTCGATGGCCAACCGGTGAAGACCCGGCTGCTGGAGCTTGCTGAACGCCTGGCGCAGCTGGCCGAGCCCTTCGGTGCCTGGGTGCGTTTGCACTACGTCTACCCTTACCCCAGCGTGGACGATGTGCTGCCGCTGATGGCACAGGGCCGCGTGCTGCCCTACCTGGACGTGCCGTTCCAGCACGCCCACCCCGACGTGCTGAAACGCATGAAGCGCCCGGCCAGTGGCGAACGAAACCTTGAACGGCTGGCGCGCTGGCGCGAGTTGTGCCCCGAGATTGTGGTGCGCAGCACCTTCATCGCCGGCTTCCCCGGCGAGACCGAGGCCGAGTTCGAGACCCTGCTGGACTTCCTGCGTGAAGCGCAGATCGACCGCGCCGGTTGTTTTGCCTACTCCCCGGTGAAAGGCGCCACCGCCAACGAACTGCCCGGCATGTTGCCGCTGGAAGTGCGTGAAGAGCGCCGCGCCCGCTTCATGGCGGTGGCCGAGGCCGTGTCCACGGCCAAGCTGCAGCGCCGCGTGGGCGCGTTGATGCAGGTGCTGGTGGACCATGCACCGGCACTGGGCCGACGTGGAGGCACCGGCCGCACCTATGCCGACGCGCCCGAGATCGACGGCACGGTGCGCCTGTTGCCGCCCGAGAAGGCCAGCAAGACGCTGAAGGTGGGCGAGTTCACCCGCGCCCGCATCGTGGCCGCCGAGGGCCACGACCTGGTGGCCGTTCCGATCTGACCCCACTGCTAGAAATCCTCAATGGCACGCGAGCTGAGCACCGACCTCATCCATCACACCTACCAGGCGCCGGCCGGCTTTGCCGCGCCGCAGCCGGGCGTGTTCAAGGCCAGCACGGTGCTGTTCAAGGACGTGGCGGCCATGCGCTCGCGCGACTGGCGCAGCCGCGAGGGCTACACCTACGGCCTGCACGGCACACCCACCACGATGCTGCTGGAAGAGCGCATCGCCACCCTGGAAGGGGGCCGCCACTGCCTGCTCGTGCCCAGCGGGCTGGCTGCGGTGGCGCTGGTGGACCTGGCGCTGCTGGGCCCTGGCGACGAAGTGTTGCTGCCTGCCAATGTGTACGGCCCCAGCCGCGAACTGGCGCGCAATGAACTGGCGCGCTGGGGCATCACGCATCGCCTGTACGACCCGCTGGATGCCGTCGCGCTGGGCGCCAGCATTACCGCGGCCACGAAGCTGGTGTGGCTGGAGGCTCCAGGCTCGGTGACGATGGAGTTCCCCGACCTCGCTGCGCTGGCGGGTGTGGCCCGTGAAGGCGGTGTGCTCACTGCGCTGGACAACACCTGGGGCGCCGGTCTTGCCCTGCGCGGTTTTGAGCAGGGCATCGATGTGGTGATGCAGGCGCTGACCAAGTACCCCAGCGGCGGCGGCGACGTGCTGATGGGCAGTGTCTGCACCGTCGACCTGGCCTTGCACGAGCGCATCAAGGGCACACACATGCGGCTGGGCCTGGGCGTGGCAGGCAACGACGCCGAGATGGTGCTGCGGTCTCTGCCCACGATGGCGCTGCGCTACGCCGCGCAAGACCTGGCGGCGCGGCAACTGGCCGGCTGGCTGCAGACGCAGCCGCAGGTGGCCCGCGTGTTGCACCCGGCATTGCCCGGTTCGCCGGGCCATGAACACTGGGTGCGCCACTGCACACAGGCTGCCGGCATCTTCTCGGTGCTGCTGCAGCCGCATTACACGCAGGCCCAGGTGGACCGCTTTGTCGACGCGCTGCGACTCTTTGGCATCGGCTACTCCTGGGCCGGCCCGATGAGCTTGGCCGTGCCCTACGACCTGCGTGTGATGCGGGGTGACACTTCTCTGCTCAAGGGCCATCTGGTGCGCCTGTGCATCGGGCTGGAGGCGGTGGTTGATCTGCAGACAGACCTTGCACAGGCGCTGCAAAGTGCCTTCGAGGCCTGACAAGCGTCCTGAGGGTGTCTTGCCCGCGCCCAGACTGGTCGCTGGATCAGGGTTGCGGTGCGCGCCGCGCAGCGAAGTAAAGGGGGAATTCGTCGGCCGAAGGCCGGCGAAGGAGGACATGAGCGGAGCGGTGTGCGCCGCAGCCCTGATCCCGTGCTGCAGCCAAAAGAGCCAATCGGGGGGATCAAGCGATCAGCCCTCAGTCCTTCCCAGGCCCTGAAACCTTGTGGCGCATCAGGCGCCCCTTTTGCGCTTCGCGCGACCTGGCGGCACCCCGCTTCGCGGGCTAGTCCTTCGGACCTGATGAGACTTTGTGCCTCATCAGCCGACCACGCTCACGGTTCCAGTCGCGTTCTTTCTCGGTGTTGCGCTTGTCGTGTTCGGCCTTGCCCTTGGCCAGCGCGATCTCGGCTTTCACCGTGCCACCCTTGAAATGCAGGTTCAGCGGCACCAGCGTGAAACCCTTTTGTTCCACCTTGCCGATCAGGCGCCGGATCTCCGCCTTGTGCATCAGCAGCTTCTTGGTGCGGTCGGCTTCGGGCGACACATGGGTGCTGGCCGAGCGCAAGGCGTTGATGCGGCAGCCGATCAGAAAGAGCTCACCGTCGCGAATGTGCACGTAGCCGTCGGTGAGCTGCACCTGGCCGGCGCGAATAGCCTTCACTTCCCAGCCGGCCAGCACCATGCCGGCCTCGTACTGTTCTTCGATGTGGTACTCGAAGCGGGCGCGTCGGTTTTCGGCGATGTAGGAGGTGGGGTGCATGGATGGGCTGGTTGAACCGGGTGCCCTGGGGCACTTCTACAATCGACCGCATTGTATGAAGCACGTGCAAAAGTCGGTTCTGCTCTGGTATTCACCCCGTGAGATGTACTCGCTCGTGGTGGCCATTCCCCAGTATCCCGAGTTTCTGCCCTGGTGCGACCGGGCCGAGGTGCTGCAGCAGGACGAGCACAGCGTGACGGCAAGGCTGGGCCTGGCCTTCAAGGGCATGCGCCACGCCTTCACCACCCGCAACATCCACATCACTGACGAACAGGTGCAGGTGCAACTGGTGGACGGGCCGTTTTCCCTGCTGCAGGGCCTGTGGATCTTCAAGCCCCTGGGCCGGCCGGGCAGCGAGCAGCAGGCCTGCAAGATCGAGTTCGACCTGCGCTATGCCTTTTCCAGCCCCGCGCTCGAAGCGGTGGTCAGCCCGGTGTTCGACCGCGTCGCCAACACTTTTGTCGATGCCTTCGTGCGGCGCGCAGAAGACGTTTATGGCGCCCGCTGACACCATCTCGGTGGCGGTGGTGTTCTGCCCGGCACCCGGCCAGGTAGACCAGGTGAACCTGCAACTGGCCCCCGGCACCACGTTGGCGCAGGCACTGCAGGCCAGCGGACTGTTGCAACGGCAGGGCCTGCAACTGCAGCAGGTGCAGGCCGGCATCTGGGGGCGTGTGCAGAGCCTGGACACGGTCTTGCGGGAGCAGGACCGGGTGGAGTTGTATCGGCCGCTGCAGGTCGACCCGAAGGAAGCGCGCCGCCTGCGCTACGGCAGGCACAAGGCGGCCGTGCAGGCGCGCAAGGCGCGAAGTGCGGCGCAGGGCGCACTTGCACCTACAGCCGGCGACGCTGCCTAGCGGCAGTCGCTGGCGATCGCGTCGCGCGCGCGCTTCAACTCTTCCTGCCGACCGCGGTCGTCGAGCACCTCGCGCTCGCCTTTTTCATTGGTGCGCACCACACGCACACCGCTTTCCAGGCTGGCGGCCTGGCTGCGGGCGTTGCGGCAGTTGCTGGCGCGCACGGCAGCTTGCCGGTCTTCGTCGGCCTTGGCTTTTGCGGCCTTTTCAGCTTCTGCAGCCTGCTTGCGTGTCTGCGCCTCGCGCTCGAGCGCAGTGGCAGGTGCCGAAGCTGCACTGGCAGCTGCCGAAGCCGCAGCGGCTGGCGCCGACGCGGCACTTGCCCCTGTGCTGGCAACCCCGGCTGCGACAGCACCCTGCGGCCGACTGCGGCTTTCAGCGGCCGGCCGCTTGATGATGTCTTTTTGGGCCACGCCGGGCGGCGGCGGCCGGTCGCTGGCGTTGACTTGACCATCGGCACCGCGCCACATCCATTGCGCAGCTGCGGGCAGCGACAGCAGGGACAGACACAACGTCGCAACAACCGTCAGGGCCTGCAGGGGGTGGTGGCTCTTCTTCATGATGCCAGTGTAGTGCCGTGGGTGGGGCGCTTTCGCCTCTCTATAATCTGGTTTTGCGTCTGGAGCCACGTCTCATGCGCCTACTCGGCAAAGCGCTTACCTTCGACGATGTGTTGTTGGTACCGGCCTATTCCCAGGTGTTGCCCCGCGACACCAGCCTGGCGACAAGACTGTCGCGCAACATCACCCTGAACCTGCCGCTGGTGTCCGCCGCAATGGACACCGTCACCGAAGCGCGCCTGGCCATCGCGCTGGCGCAAGAAGGTGGTATCGGCATCGTGCACAAGAACTTGACACCGCAACAGCAGGCCAAGGAGGTGGCGCGCGTCAAACGCTACGAATCGGGCGTGCTGCGTGACCCGATCACGGTGTCGTCAGGCGTGCCGGTGCGGGATGTGATCGCGCTCAGCCGGCAGCACGGCATCTCGGGCTTCCCTGTGGTCGACGAAGGCAAGGTGGTGGGCATCATCACCGGCCGCGACCTGCGCTTCGAGACCCGGCTCGACGCCCCCGTGCGCGAGATCATGACGCCGCGCGAGCGCTTGGTGTATGTGAAGGAAGGCGCCACCATCGAAGACGGCAAGGCGCTGATGCACCGTCACAAGCTCGAGCGCGTGGTGGTGGTGAATGACGCTTTCGAGCTGCGCGGCCTGATGACGGTGAAAGACATCACCAAGCAGACCAGCTTTCCCAGCGCCGCCCGCGACACCCTGGGCAAGCTGCGCGTGGGCGCCGCCGTGGGCGTGGGTGACGGCACCGAAGAGCGCGTCGAACTGCTGGTGCGGGCGGGTGTGGACGTGCTGGTGGTCGACACCGCACACGGCCATTCCGCTGGCGTGGTGGAGCGGGTGCGCTGGGTGAAGCGGCACTACCCGCAGGTGGACGTGATCGGCGGCAACATCGCCACCGCCGCGGCAGCGCTGGCGCTGGCCGAAGCCGGCGCCGACGCGGTGAAGGTGGGCATAGGTCCGGGCAGCATCTGCACCACGCGCATCGTCACCGGCGTGGGCGTGCCGCAGATCTATGCCATCGACCAGGTCGCGAATGCGCTCAAGGGCAGCGGCGTGCCCGTCATTGCCGACGGCGGTGTGCGTTTTTCGGGCGACCTGGCCAAGGCCGTGGCTGCCGGCGCTGACAGCGTGATGATGGGTGGCGCCTTCGCCGGCACCGAAGAAGCGCCCGGCGAGACCATCCTGTACCAGGGCCGCACCTACAAGAGCTACCGCGGCATGGGCTCCATCGGCGCCATGCAGCAGGGGTCGGCAGACCGCTACTTCCAGGAAAGCGGAGGCAACAACCCCAACACCACCAAGCTGGTGCCCGAGGGCATCGAAGGGCAGGTGCCCTACAAGGGCTCGGTGGTGGCGGTGATCTTCCAGATGGCCGGCGGCCTGAAGGCCTCCATGCACTACTGCGGCTGCGCCAGCATTGCTGACATGCACGAGCGTGCCCAGTTTGTCGAGATCAGTTCCGCCGGCATGCGCGAAAGCCATGTGCACGACGTGCAGATCACCAAAGAAGCGCCCAACTACCGCATGGAATGAGCGCGACTTGACTGCTGGACCTGTGAACCCTGCTTCGTTGCAGGCGGCCCCCGATGCCCCCGGGCAGGCGGCTGCGATGCGTTTCATCATGCTGGTGGTGCTGATCGATATGCTGGCCGTGGGCATCATCGTGCCCGTGCTGCCGGCCCTGGTGGGCCAGTTCACCACCGACCCGTCTCAGCAAGCCTGGTGGTACGGCGTGGTGGCCGGGGCCTATGCGGTGTCGCAATTCATGGCCTCGCCGTTGCTGGGCGCGCTGTCTGACCGCTACGGGCGACGCCCGGTGCTGTTGCTGGGCTTTTGCGGGGTGGCGCTGAACTTCTTCACCACCGCCATGGCCAGCGCGCTGTGGATGCTGGTGGCCTCGCGCATCGTGGGCGGGGCCATGCAGGCCAATGCGGCGGTGGCCAATGCCTACGTGGCCGACATCACGGCGCCGCAAGACCGAGCCAAGCGCTTCGGCATGCTGGGCGCGATGTTCGGCATCGGCTTCATCCTGGGGCCGGTGCTTGGCGGCGTGCTTGGCGGCATCGACCTTCGCTGGCCCTTCTTCGTGTCGGGCGTGCTGGCGCTGGCCAATCTGGTGTATGGCTACTTCGTGCTGCCCGAGTCGTTGCCCGCACAGCGGCGGCGCAAGGTCGAATGGTCGCGTGCCAACCCGTTGTCGTCGTTACGGCAACTGGCCGCACTGAAGGGCGTGGGCGCGCTGGTTGGCGTGCTGGCCTTTGCCGGACTGGCGCAGTTCTCGCTGTACACGGTGTGGGTGCTGTACGGCAGTTTCCGCTTTGGTTGGGGCCCCACCGAAAACGGCTGGTCGCTGTTTGCAGTGGGCGTGGTGTCGGCCGTGGTGCAGGGTGCCTTGCTCGGGCGCCTGCTCAAGCGCTTCACGCCGCAGCGGCTGGCCGTGGCCGGCCTGGTGTCGTCGGTGCTGGCCTTCACCGCCTGGGGCCTGGCCACCGAGCCCTGGATGATGTACGCGGTGATCTTTGCCAATGTCCTGGGCTCAGCCGTCGCCGCTTCGTTGCAAGGCCTGGTGTCCAGCGCGGCTGATGAGAAGACGCAGGGCCAGACCATGGGCGCGGTGAGCAGCCTGAACAGCCTGATGGCCGTGGTGGCACCGGTGTTTGCGGCACCCGTCATGGCGACCGTGGCGCACCTGCCGCAAGGCGACTGGCGCGTGGGTGCACCCATGTTCCTGTGCGCTGCGCTGCAAGCTGCCGCCCTGGTGCTGGCCATGGTGCACTTTCGCCGCATGGCGCGCCGCCGAGCGACAGCGGTTTCAACCCCACCCGTCACCGTCGCACGCTGACGCGTGCGTCGACCCATGATGCACGACAAGATACTCATCCTCGACTTCGGCTCCCAGGTCACCCAACTGATTGCCCGCCGCGTGCGTGAAGCGCAGGTGTATTGCGAGATCCACCCCAACGACGTCAGCGAAGCCTTCATCCGCGGTTTTGGTGCCAAGGGCATCATCCTCAGCGGCAGCCACGCCAGCACCTACGAAGACCACCAGTTGCGCGCGCCACAAGCGGTGTGGGACGCTGGCGTGCCGGTGCTGGGCATCTGCTACGGTATGCAGACCATGGCGGCCCAACTGGGCGGCACGGTCGAGTGGAGCGACCACCGCGAGTTCGGCTACGCCGAAGTGCGCGCCCATGGCCACACGCGGCTGCTGCAGGGCATCGAAGACTTCAGCACCGCCGACGGCCACGGCATGCTGAAGGTCTGGATGAGCCACGGCGACAAGGTCACCGTGCTGCCGCCGGGCTTCAAGCTGATGGCCAGCACGCCCAGTTGCCCGATGGCCGGCATGGCCGACGAAACGCGCGGCTACTACGCCGTGCAGTTCCACCCCGAGGTGACCCACACGCTGCAGGGTGCGGCCATGCTGACGCGTTTCGTGCGCGACATAGCGGGCTGCCAGGGCGACTGGGTGATGGGCAACTACGTCGAAGAAGCGGTGGCCCGCATCCGCCAGCAGGTGGGCGACGAAGAGGTCATCCTGGGCCTGTCGGGTGGTGTCGACAGCAGCGTGGCAGCGGCGCTCATCCATCGCGCCATCGGCGACCAGCTCACCTGCGTCTTTGTCGACCACGGCCTGCTGCGGCTGGACGAGGCGCGCCTGGTGATGGACATGTTTGCCGGCCGGCTGCATGCCCAGGTGGTGCACGTGAATGCCGCCGAGCAGTTTCTCGGCCACCTGAAGGGTGTCACCGACCCCGAGCAGAAACGCAAGATCATCGGTCGTGAGTTCGTCGAGGTGTTCCAGGCCGAGGCCGCCAAGCTCAAGGGCGACGGCCTGCAGCGCGGGTCCACCGGCCGCGCCGTCAAGGGCGCGTCGTGGCTGGCCCAAGGCACCATCTACCCCGACGTGGTGGAGAGCGGCGGCACGCACACCAAGAAGGCCACCATCAAGAGCCATCACAACGTGGGTGGCCTGCCTGCCACGCTGGGCCTGAAGCTGCTGGAGCCGCTGCGCGAACTGTTCAAGGACGAGGTGCGTGAACTCGGCGTGGCGCTGGGCCTGCCGCGCGAGATGGTCTACCGCCATCCGTTCCCGGGCCCGGGCCTGGGCGTGCGCATCCTGGGCGAGGTGAAGTCCGAGTACGCAGCGCTGCTGCAGCGTGCCGACGCCATCTTCATCGACGAACTGCGCGCCACGATCGATCCCGCCACCGGCAAGAGCTGGTACGACCTCACCAGCCAGGCCTTCGTGGTGTTCATCCCGGTGAAGAGCGTGGGCGTGATGGGCGACGGCCGCACCTACGAAAACGTGGTGGCCTTGCGCGCGGTGCAGACCAGCGACTTCATGACCGCCGACTGGGCCGAGCTGCCCTATGCGCTGTTGAAGAAGGTGTCCTCACGCATCATCAACGAGGTGCGCGGCATCAACCGGGTCACCTACGACGTCAGCAGCAAGCCGCCGGCCACCATCGAGTGGGAATAAGTCAAGATCGTCCCTCTGTGTCTGCGAACATCCCCAGACGAGCTGATTTTGGCCCAGGCTGAAGCCCGGGGTGGTTGAGTGCGATGACCCAAGCGTCGACCACCCGCAAAAGGCGTCGTATCGCCCAGCAAACGGCGCCGCCGCAGCACGGCCTTTTCCAGGCTTGGGCTTCGAGTCGCCGAAAGCCTGCCGCATCAACGGCGCCTCGCGAATGCTGGCGTAAGTCACCTCGGCGCTTACCCACAACCTCTTGAAGTCCCCCCGGCGCAAGCGCAGGGGGGGGCGCCCGGCCGCTGAGCATCTTGCCCAGGCTGGATAGGCGCGCGGGCCTGTTCCACACCGAAGCCATGCCCTATCTGGTCGTGGCCGGACGGCATGCGACCGAGGCAGCCCTGCGGCATCTGCACGCGCTCGGCGGATGACCTCACAGCCAGGGCAGGCGATGAGGTGGCCGAACACGCGGCCGCGTCGGCCGCCAAGGCCTGACGCAGCCCGGTCACAGGCTCCACGCCGCAGCCAGCGCGGAGGCGAATTCTCTGCAGTCAGCCCTTCGGTCGATCCTGCAGCGTCTTGCCCTGCATCCGGCCTTGCTGGTGGAGGCCTTCGTCGAGCCCGTGTATTGCGAGCGCGCCGACCGAGGTCGCGAGCGCGCAATCGCTTGGGCCAAGAACGCGGCGGCAGCGGCCATTCCTGACAACGGCCATGAACGTCCGGCACAAGCCCTGTCGGCCCGTGACTGAACGCCTGTCTCGAACCCGGGGATGGTGCCTTCACCCGCGTGCCGGTGCCTGGCGCCTGATTCGTTCTGGGGATGGCTCAATCGGCACCAAAGAGTACGCTGCCCCCGACGAAATGGAGGTAAGCCATGCAAGCCATTGCACTGATGGGCATTTCAGGCACGCTGTGGGCCCTGCTTCACTTCTGGCTGCTGCCGTTGATGCGGGACCACTGGAAGGCAGCCGACATGCGGGCCAAGGCGGCCCGCGCGGGCCTCCTGGTGGCCGCAGAGAAACTGCGTGACCTGCTCTTCGTTTCGGTGCTTGTCGTTGCGCTGGTCGTGCTGCTGGTTGCCATCGGCAATGCCCTGGGCAGCACCCATGCCGTGTGGCCCAAGGCAGTGGTCGAGGCTGCGGCAGCAAGTTACAGCGGCGCCAAGGCGCTGGCGGACGGCTATGCCAGCCTGCTCACTGGCGCGGGCCTGCTCGGCGCTGCCATTGCGTTGTGGTTGGCGGCGCGGCACGCCAAGGCGCGCGTGGTCGAAGTGTGGATGGCGAAGGCACAGGCTGCCCACGAGGCCCTTCGGTCGGATCCGCAGACCCTGGAAGCAGCGCGAGAAGACCCCGAGCTGCGCCCCCTGGTTGAACGGATCGAACAAGCAGTCGTGGAGATTCGCGCCCAGGACGACATGGAAAAGCCGGACGAAGTGCGCATGGCGAATTCCGGCAGCCAACTGTCCGAGGCGCTGTCAATGCTGGCCATCGAATCTGCCCGAAAGCAGGTTGACTTCGCAGCAGCCGCTGGCATAGCCACCAAGTCGGAGCGTGCGTCGCCAGTGACGGGCTGGCAGCGTCTGGCCCGGGTCCTGGCCAGTGAGCGCCTGGGCAAGGACCTCGGTCTGGTGCGCAAGCCCATGGGGTGGGTGATCACGGCCCTGCTCACGGTCTCGCTGGTGGGCTGGGCTGCCGAGCCTATGGCCAACAGCCTGCAACTTGCAGTCAACAACCTGCGCATCCAGGTCGCAAACCAGGATGCCCAGCGGCACCTTGACGAGGCGTTGTCCAAGACCGAAAAACCCGCCGCCAAGGAAGCCGCAGAACCTGTGCAGGCTCCCGTTTCTGCTGCAGCGGTGCAAACCACCAGCCGCCTGCTGGCGCGCGCCGCGGTGCGCGATATGGCGCGCGCCTCGCTTGTCGACAGCAGCGCCGGCGCGCGCCGGGCGGCCTTGGCTGAATCGGAGTTCGTGCGCGCTGCGCTCGCCGATCAACACATCCCGCCAGGTGTTCCGGGCGACGACCACGTGACCCGTGTACGGTCAGAAGCGGCGGGAAAGATCAGCGCCCAAGCCGCGGAACTGCATCCCGCGACGCTGCGCCAACTGGAAGCCGAACTCGCGGCGCCGTTGCAGCAGATGCAGCAGCGCCAGCCTGCGTCGTTCGCCCGCTTCGTGGAGCGGGTCGAGGCGCGCTACTCGAAGGTGATGATGCCCACCGATGCCCAAGGCAAACTGACTGCCAAGTTGTTGGACGAGGTATTCGGCGCCGTGGACATGAAGGCAGAGGGTGAACTGGCCAAGCAGGCTCAGAAGCTTGGCAAGGACTTCGGCAAGGAAGCGGTCAGGACCTGGGCTAACGCCGCCGTCAAGCAGTTTGTCGCTGACGCAATGGCCGGCGCTGCGCGCCCGGAGGTGATGCGCGGATTCGCCTTCGAGGCATCAACGGAATCGCGCCGGTTCATCGCCAGCCTGGCTGCAATGGAAGGCCAGGGCTGGCAAGTTCGCGGTGCAGCGCAGGCAGAAGCCCATGCGGCCCGCGCCGTTGCCGAAAAGGTGGGCGCCTTGCACACGGGATTGGGCGAGGCAGAAAAAGCGGCGCTGGCGCAGCGTCTGGCGGGCTACGACGGGTTGTTTCCCGCTGATCAAGGCCCGCATGCTGGTGGCGGCGGCGGTGGCGGTGGCGGTGGCGGTGGCGGTGGCCAACGCCCAACGGCCAACGGTCCGGCCCGCGCCATGCCTGCTGCGCACGCCAGCCCGGGCCGTGGCGCAACGAGCTTTCACGCGGCTTCGCGCAGCTTTCGCGTCCGCGGGGTCATCGTTGGCCGCGAGCCGGAAGGCCGGGCACTTGACGTCACGGACTTGCGTTGGCGCTTCGTCGCGCCCCAGCGCGCGGGCCTGGCTACACGTGTTGCCTTGGAGCTGCGCGTCTCCGAAGGCGGGCCCGCACTGCCGCAATGGCGGCCTGCGGGGAGCTATGAAGCCGCCGTCCTGAACCAAGCCCTCCGCTATGCGGCCGACAGGCGGGTGGTGGCAACCACGATCACCGCCGGCGACGGCAAGGCGGTGGCACGCCTGACCTACCTGCATCCGGCACTTCTGGACACCCCGCTGGGCTGCAGGATCGTCGAGGCCGACCGCTGGGTGGACACCTTCACCCTGGCGCGAGGCGAGGGCCGACCCTCTGCAGGTCTAGCCGAGTTGGCAGCAGACCGCGAAACCATGTATCGCTGGATGGGCGCCGTGGAACTGGCCGAGGGTGTGGCCTCCTTGCGCGGCAATGCCTGCCCGCAGGAGAAGGTGACTGAAATCGTCAAGCGGCGAGGCTTGTCTTCACTCAAGTTCTCGGCCGGCACCGAGAAGACGCTCGATGCATTCATCTCCAGCAACGCCCGCTCGGCGCCGGCCAGCGAAGCCTTGCTTCGCAAGGCCACGGCCTGCGCCGCTCGGCCCGAAGAAGCGGTCGCCGCCTGCCTGTGCGGAGAGCCTCGCACCGCTGGACTGCCCGGCCGCTACTGGTTTCCAGAGGATCACACCTCCCAGGTTCGCGAACGGCCCATGCAGCTGACGGCCGACCTGAGCTGGTTGCGCACGTCTACCGACAGGCTCGCGCACTGGGACTTCTGGACGCACACGACCTTCTCCTTGCGCGACCGGCAGAGCGGCACTGCCGACGAGAACAACACTGCCGCCCTGGACTTTCCGCCGGCGCAGTTGACGGCCTTGCGCGCTGCGGTGGGTGAGCGGCTGCCGCGTTACCTGAGCGAGAACCTGCGCAGCCCCTCTTACGGGGAGTTCATGGGCCCGCTGGAAGATTTCTTGCTGGCACAGCGGCTGGCGAGGGCGGCGCTGGGCGGTCAACTGGGGCCCGATTTCCCGCTGCAGACGCTGCTCGAGTTGCAGGAGCAGACAAGACGCTTCCTGGTCAGCCAGCCCACCATCCGCTGGGAAGCGCGGGGCTCCGCGCCCGCATTGCTGAAGACCTTGGGCGACGCCGATCCGCACGCCGCCGAGCGATACAAGGCCTATCTGCTGGATCAAGCCGAGCGAGGGCGCGGCAGGCAGCCGGTGTGTGGCGTCGCATCAAAGTGACTGCTGCGGCCTGCGCGTCATTCGATCATGCCCAGTCAACTCGCCGGCCGGGAGGGTTGACGCCGGCCAGGCGCGCAGCGGCCTGCGGTTTCGATGATGCAGGTGACAAGAGCGCGCAACGAGGGTGGCCGCTGGCGGCGGTGACGGTGGCCGTCGTAGGCAGGGCTTGCTTGCACCACATGGGATTTATTCGCTGGTGCTTCAGATGGATCGTTCCATGCGGGATGCCCAACGCTGCAAGCGGGGCCGCAGGCGCAAGAACAGCCTGTACACGCGCTCCATCGCCCATGCCGCACCTGGCACGCGGCCCAGCAGCGCCAGCCAGCGCCAGCCGGGCAGGGCGGCCCACAGCAACAGAAAGGCCTGCGCGCCGCTGAACATCTGGCCATCGCTGCTGCGCACGTGAAAGCGCGCCATGAGCTGGTTTCGCGTGGTGCCGTGCGGCAGGGGCAGCGACGTATCGCTGACATCGGCGAAACACAGCGGCGTGTTGGGTTGCAGACCACGGTAGACGCTGATCTCGCGCCGGCACAGCGGGCATGCACCGTCGTACAGAACGGTCAGCGGCGGCGGGGCCTGGTCAGGGTCGGTCACCATGCGGTCTCCTGTTTGACGGCCAGCAGATCGGCGGCCGAGTCCAGCCCGCGCGAAACACGGGCCCACCACTGCGAGAACGAATCGCAACGCCGGTCGACGTTGGGAAACAGCGCCGGCGCCGCTGCGCAATCGGCCCAACGCGGCAGCCAAGGCTGCAGGTGGGGCTCGGCCACGCTGCGCACGCTGCGGGCGGCTGCCAGTGCAGCGCCAATGGCCGCGGCATCGCCCTGCCAGCGCAGGTCGGCGAGTTCGGCCATGCGGCTGCCGACGAAGCGCCAGCGCCGTTCGCTCCATGGCCAGGCTCGGTGAAAGTCGGCCAGCGCGATGCCGATAACCGCTGTACCGGCTGGCAGCGTGGCGGGCAGCGGGCCCAGGCTCCAGGGGTGGACCAGCCAGACGTCGCGGCCTGTCACGGCGGCAGCTTCAGGGGTTGTGAAGTGAAGTTCCGCGGGCGGTGCGCCGCCAAGCGGTGGGTCGAGCCCCGTCTTGGCTGCGGGTGATGCGTGATCTTGTCCAGGCAGCGACTGAGCCGGTTGGCGGGTCGTCTGGTTCGTCCCATCCCGCGTCCCTCCGCGTGTCCGCTCGTCGGCCACGGGGTCCATCGACGCGTGGGCCATGCGGTGCAGAGCCTCATAGGACGTATCGATGACGCTGCCAGGGCTGTGCCACGCGGCCGGTGCGTAGCGGGCCACGTTGTCGGCATTGAAGCGGTAGGGCTTGCGGCTGGCGGTGCCGGCCACCCACTGCCAGCTGAGGTGGTTGCTGGCCAGGTCGCCGTCGAGCAGGTGGCCATACAGCCAGTCGGCACCGGCGCGCCAATGGACCTTTCGGACATGCACGACGTAGCTGGCCAGCCACATGCGCGCATGGTTGTGCAGCATGCCGGTGCCGTAGAGCGTGCGCACCGCTTCGTCCACCACCGGCACACCGGTGCAGCCCTGACGGATGTCACCGGGCAGCGTCCGTGCATACGCACCGTCGGGCAGAGGCCCCGCGTGCAGCGAGCGCAGGATGCCTTCGCCACGGTGCTGCCAGACATGGCGAAAGTAGTCGCGCCAGCCGAGTTCGAAGACGAACTTGTGTTGCATGTGCAGCTGGTGCCGCGCGGCCACGCCGGCCAACACGTCGGTCAGCGAGACGAAACCATGCGTGACGTAAGGCGACAGCCCCGTCACGGCGCCGTCGAGCGCATTGCGTGTGCGGGCGTAGTCAGTCGGCCGCACGGCTGCAATGCGCGCCTGTGCGGCTGCCAGCGACGGCGCAAAGGCCTCAGGCATGGGGCTTCGCTGCCGGTTCGGCCTCAACCGTGGCCCCGACTTCGCCGCGCCGGATGGCGGACGCGCGATCGATCACGGCCTGCTTCTGCGCGTCGCTCAGGCGCGCCACGTTCTTCACCTGCAGCGCCATGCGCGGGTTGCGCGCCAGCATCGCTTGATGGCGCATCAGAAAGTCCCAGTACAGCGTGGTGAACGGGCACGCGGTGTCGCCGCTGCGCTCGGCCGGGTCGTAACGGCAGCCTTTGCAGTGCGGGCTCATGCGCTGGATGTACTTGCCGGTGGCGATGTAGGGCTTGCTGCCCATCACGCCGCCGTCGGCGTACTGGCTCATGCCCAGCGTGTTGGGCAGCTCGACCCACTCCACCGCGTCGACGTAGACCGCCAGGTACCAGGCGTGCACCTGCTTCGGGTCCACCCCCAGCATCAGCGCAAAGAGGCCGGTGACCATCAGCCGCTGGATATGGTTGGCATAGCCGTGTGCCAGCGTTTGGGCGAGCGCATCGCGCAGGCAGGCCATATCCGTGGCACCCGTCCAATACCAGGCGGGCAGGTCCTCGTGGGCGCCCTGCGCATTGCGCTCCAGATACCCGGGCATCTGGGTCCAGTAGATGCCGCGCACGTACTCGCGCCAGCCGACGATCTGGCGGATGAAGCCTTCGACGCTGGGCAGCGCTGCTTGCCCGTCGTGGTAGGCCGCCTCGGCCGCAGCCACGACCTCGCGCGGGTTGAGCAGCTTCAGGTTGAGCGCGGCCGACAGGTGCGCGTGGTACAGCCACGGGTCGCCCGGCCACATGGCGTCCTGGTAGCGGCCGAACAGCGGCAGGCGCTCGGTATCCCGACCACGGGCTCTCTGCACGACAAATCGCATTCATACGAAGTATTACCATCACAATTCTGCCAAAGGAT
>JANOZF010000231.1:0-7119 GCA_031429255.1 Rubrivivax sp. | reverse complement strand
AGATGTGGCGCAAACCAGGCGCTGTCAAAGGCAAAGCCGGCGCTGCGCAGATCGACCATCACGTCGTCGAAATCCATCTGCACGAACGTCGGCAGCAGGAAGCGGTCGTGCAGGCCCGTGCCCCAGCGCGTCAGCCGCGTGCTGCCCTGGCCGCGGTACGGCGTGCGCCAGAACCAGGCCAGCAGCGAGCGCAGCAGCAGTTGCTGCGACAGGCTCATGCGCGCATGCGGCGGCATCTCGAAAGCACGCAGCTCCAGCAGGCCCAGGCGGCCGGTGGGGCCGTCGGGCGAGTACATCTTGTCGATGCAGAACTCGCTGCGGTGGGTGTTGCCGGTGACGTCGATGAGCAGGTTGCGCAGCGTGCGGTCGATCAGCCACGGCGGCACCGGGTTGTCGCCGTACAGCGCCTGCTGGCGCTCGATTTCGGCCAGCGCGATCTCCACCTCGTAGACCTGGTCGTCGCGCGCCTCGTCGAAGCGCGGCGCCTGGCTGGTGGGGCCGATGAACATGCCGCTGAACAGGTAGCTCAGGGACGGGTGGTTGTGCCAGTAAGAGATCAGGCTCGCCAGCACGTCGGGCCGGCGCAGGAACGGGCTGTCGGCCGCCGTGGCGCCGCCCAGCACGAAGTGGTTGCCGCCACCGGTGCCGGTGTGGCGGCCGTCGATCATGAACTTCTCGGCCGACAGCCGCGTGTGGTGCGCCAGGTCGTACAGGCTCTCGGTGTGTTCCACCAGTTCGGCCCAGCTGCTGCTGGGGTGGATGTTGACTTCGATGACACCGGGGTCGGGCGTGACCGCGAGGGTTTTCAAGCGTGCATCACGCGGCGGGCCGTAACCTTCGAGCACGATCTTCACCTTCAGCTCGGCGGCCGTGGCTTCTATAGCGGCCAACAGCGCCAGATAGTCCTCGAGCTGCGGCAGCGGCGGCATGAACACGTACAGCGCGCCCACCGCGGCGGCGTGGGTGATGGCGCCGTGGCCCTTGACCTTCTGCACGCCGCTCATGCGCGCGGGGTCGCGCACTTCCACGCACAACGCAGTGCGCACCAGGTCGCGCGCCGACTGGTGGCGGGCCGGGGCCGGTTGGGCCGTTGCGGGCATTGCCGTCTGGCCCGGCCCAGGCTGTTTGGCAGCCAGGTGGGGCGACGAGATGAAAGGCCCCGGCGGCTGCTGGCGCGGCGGCGCCGTGGGTGCGGGCGCAAGGACCGCCTTCGGCAGCGGCGCCTGCGCCGCAAACGGGTCGGGCTCGATGGCCAGCGGCCGGTCTTTCGGTGCCGCCCAGGGCAACGAGCCCAGGGGCAGGCGAAAACCCATCGGCGAATCGCCGGGCATCAGCATCAGACGCTCGTCACGCAAGTGCCATGAACCCGTCTTCCAGCCGGCGTCGGGCCCGCCTTCTTCGGGGTGGCGCGCGATGGGCAGCAGGTAACCCACGGGCGAGCCCAGGCCCTGGCTGAAGACGCGGCGCAGACGGGCCCGTTCCAGCTCATCGTCGAGCTTGGCGTCGAAAGGGTCGACGTTGACCGGCAGCCGCTGTTCACGCGCGAGATGGGCCCAGACGTCTTCAAAGGCCGGCTGCACGAAATTGCCGTCCAGCCCGAGGTGGCGCACCAGCGTGTGCGTGAATCGCTCGGCGTCGGCCGCGGTGTAGGCATGGCGGTCGCGCTCGTCGGCAAACAGGCTGGCGTCCTGCCAGCAGGGCTGGCCGTCGGTGCGCCAGGCAATCGTCAGCGCCCAGCGCGGCAGCTGTTCGCCGGGGTACCACTTGCCCTGGCCGAAGTGCAGGAAGCCGCCGGCGCCGTAGCGATCGCGCAGGCGGTGTACCAGGGCTGTGGCCAGGCCGCGCTTGGTGGGGCCCAGCGCCTCGGTGTTCCATTCGGCACCGTCGCGGTCGTCGATGGCCACGAAGGTGGGCTCGCCACCCATCGTCAGGCGCACGTCGTCGGCCTGCAACTGCGCGTCGACCTGCGCGCCCACGGCCTGGATGGCCTGCCATTGGGCGTCGCTGTAGGGCAGCGTGACCCGCGGCGATTCCACGATGCGCGTGATCTGCATGTGGTGCTCGAAGGTCACCTCGCACTCGTCCACGGCGCCGCTGATGGGCGCTGCGGTGCTGGGCTCGGGCGTGCAGGCCACGGGGATGTGGCCCTCACCGGCCAGCAGGCCGCTGGTGGGGTCCAGCCCCACCCAGCCGGCGCCGGGCAGGTAGACCTCGCACCAGGCGTGCAGGTCGGTGAAGTCGGTCTCAGAACCGCTGGGGCCGTCGAGCGACTTCACGTCGGGCTTGAGCTGTATCAGGTAGCCCGACACGAATCGCGCCGCCAGCCCCAGGTGGCGAAACAGCTGCACCAGCAGCCAGCCGCTGTCGCGGCAGGAACCACTGCCCTGGGTGAGCGTGAATTCGGGCTGCTGCACGCCCGGCTCCATGCGCACCAGGTAGCTGATGTCGTGCTGCACACGCTGGTTCAGCGCCACCAGGAAGTTGATGGTGGCCGTCTTCTCGCGCGGCACGCTGTCGACGAAGGCCTTCAGGCGCGGCGTCAGCGGCAGCTTGGCCAGGTAAGGCGCAAGGTCGTGCGCTTCTTCAGGCGTGTAGTCAAACGGGATGTGCTCGGCCTGCGGCTCCAGGAAGAAATCGAACGGGTTGAACACGGCCATCTCGGCCACCAGGTCCACCGTGACCTTGAATTCGCGGGTCTTGTCAGGAAACACCAGCCGCGCCAGGTGATTGGCGAAGGGGTCTTGCTGCCAGTTGATGAAGTGCTTGGCCGGTTCCACCTGCAACGAATAGCTCAGGATGCGCGTGCGGCTGTGCGGTGCCGGGCGCAGGCGCACCACTTGCGGCGACAGCTGAACGGGCCGGTCGTAGCGGTAGTGGGTGATGTGGTTCAGCGCAACATGGATGGACAAGGAGAGCTCCTGGGCGTCAAGTCAGCAATCGGTAATGTCGCTGTTCGGTAGTCCCTTGCAAGCCCCGGGCCACCCAGGTTGGGGCTGGCCGGGCCGGATCAAGGCAGCGCCCGAGGCGGCACCCGGTAGCCGTCTGGATGATGCCAGTAGCGGCGGGCCACCTCGCGTTCACACTGCAAAACACGGCCCTCGGCCTGCTGCGGCCAGCTGAATGCACCGCAGCGGTCGCTGCGCAGCACCGTGATGCCGCGTGTCTCGTAGCGCGCCACCACATCGGGTGCGGGATGGCCGAACCGGCTGCGGTAGGCGGCCTGCACCACCGCCAGCCGGGGTTGCACGGCGTCCAGGAAGGCGGCCGTCGACGACGTGCGGCTGCCGTGGTGCGGCACCAGCAGCAGCTGGCTGCGCAGCGCCGTGGTGCCGGCGTGCGCGGCCACCAGCGCCGCTTCCTGCGCTGCTTCAATGTCGCCGGTCAGCAGCACGCTGCTGCCGTCCGCCCCGGCTTCAGCCGCCGATCGCACGCGCAACACGCAGCTCAGTGCGTTGGGCTTGAGGCTGCGGCTTTCGCCCAGCGCCAGGTCGGCCGACTGGGGGTGCAGCACCTCGAACTGCACACCGTCCCACTGCCAGTGCTGGCCGGCCTGGCAGGGCGTGTGTGGCACGCCCAGCGCTGCCCCCTGCGCCAGCAGCGCGTGGCCGGATTCGAGCGAGCTGGACAAGGCGCGCACCGGCAACGCCGCCAGCAGCGCCGCGGCACCACCCACATGGTCGGCGTCGCGGTGGCTCAACATCAGCAGCTGCAGTTCGTTCTCGCCGCGTGCGCGCAGCAGCGGCAGCAGCACGCGCACGCCAGCGTCGCTGTCGCGCGAGTACTGCGGCCCGGTGTCGTACAGCAGCAGATGGTGGCGCGTGCGCACGAGCACGGCAGTGCCCTGCCCGATGTCGGCCGCCACCAGCTCGAACTGGCCCGCCGCGGGCCGCTGCACCGGCGGGGCCAGCAGCGGCAGCATCAGCGGCAGCGCCAGTGCCCGCAAACGCCAAGGCAGCGGGGCGATGGCCAGCACCGCGGCCAGCAGGCCAGCGGCCACCGCCCACGGCGGCGCAGCGGCCGCTGTCCACACCGCGCCTGGCAACGCCGACAGGAGCTGCAGGCACTGCATCAACGCCTGCACCAGCCATGCGGCCAAAGTCCACAACGGTGGCAGCACCAGCCCCAGAAGCGCCAGCGGCGTGACCAGCAGCGTGACCACCGGAATGGCCAGCAGATTGGCCGCAAAGCCCACCACCGACAGCTGCTGAAAAAACACCATCGACAACGGCGCCAACCCGACGGTGGCCACGGCCTGTGTGCGCAGGCCTTGCACCAGCGCATGGCGCAGGCGCTGCACCAGCGCGACGGGCCGGCGCTGGTCGACGCCGACCGTGACCGCACGCTGCGCCGGTTCAGACGAAGCCAGCAGCCCCACGGCCATGAAGGACAGCCAGAACCCCGGCTGCAGCAGCGCCCAGGGGTCGAGCAGCGCCACCATCACCGCAGCCGCCAGCAACAACGCCCACAGCGGCCAGCGCAAGCCCGCGCTGCGCACCAGCACCACGGCGGCCAGCATCCACACCGTGCGCTGGGCCGGCACGCCCCAGCCGGCCACCGCGGCATACGCCGCGGCCGCCAGCAGGCCACCCCAACGTGCCGCCTGCGGCGCCGGCAACCACAGCGGTGCGCGCGGGTGCAGGCGCCACAAGGCGCCCACCAGCGCCCCGGCCAGCCACGCGAACATCGTGACGTGCAAGCCCGAGATGCTCATCAGATGGGCCACGCCGGTTGCGCGAAAGACGTCCCAGTCGGCGCGTTCGATGGCCGCCTGGTCACCCACGGCCAAGGCCGCCAGCACACCGGCCGCCGCAGGGTCGGCCACGCGCAGCGCGATGGCGTCACGCCAGCGTTGGCGCAAGCGCTGCACCGCCGCGCTGCCCTCGTCAGGCAGCAGGTCGGCACGCGCATGCGCGGTCGAGCGCACCGAACCGCCGGCGCGGATACTCTGTTCGAACAGCCACAGCTCCAGATCGAAGCCGTGCGGGTTCAAGCTGCCATGCGGTTGGCGCAGCCGTGCCGTCAGGCGCCAGCGCTGGCCGGCCTTCACCGTCTGCGGCGCGCCGCCCAGCAGCGTGTCTTCGTCCATGCCCCGGTACCAGCCCAGCGACACCAGCGACGGCACCCGCACCGCGCGCCCTTGGAACTGCGCGCTGTCGACCTCGAAGACAAACCGCGTGCCGGCCACCGTTTCGCGCGGCAGCGACACCACCTGACCGGTGAGCACGATGTCCTGCCCTTCCAGCGCGGCCGGCAGCACGTCGTCGAGCCGCCACTGCGCGCGTGCCGCGGTCAACGCAAAAGCCAGCGCAGCGGTCGCCACCAGGATCAGGCTACAGCCAGGCCAGCGGCGGCGCCAGCGCCAGACGGCAGCCAGCACCGCAATCGCAGCCACGGCCAGCATCAGCAGGCCGCTCGAGGCCCACAGCTGCGGCTGCTGCAACTGCGCCGCCGTGCCCGCCAGCATGGCTAGCGCCGCGCCGGACCACCGCAGCGCCAGCCCCACTTCCGGCCCTGGGTCTTGCCTCATGAAGGGGCAGTGTAGGATGCCAGTGCCTTGTTTCCAGGCCCCCGCTGGGGTGCCCGGAAGCACCCACGCCACACCCTGAAGGATGCCCCCATGACCGTCGCACAACGCCTGCAATCACTGGGCATCAGCCTGCCTGCCGTGGCCACGCCGGCTGCGGCCTACGTGCCCTTCGTGCGCACCGGCAAGCTGGTCTTCATTTCAGGCCACATCGCCCGCCGCGACGGCAAGCCCTGGGTGGGTCAGCTGGGCAGCACGATGAACACCGACGAAGCCAAGACCGCCGCACGCGCCATCGCGATCGACCTGATGGGCACGCTGCAGGCGGCGGTGGGTGATCTGGCGACGGTGACGCGCATCGTCAAGGTGCTGAGCCTGGTGAACAGCAGCGCCAGCTACACCGAGCACCACCTAGTGACAAACGGCTGCAGCGAACTGCTGGTGCAGGTCTTCGGGCCCGAGGTGGGCGCGCATGCACGCAGCGCCTTCGGCGTGGCCCAGCTGCCGATGGGTGCCTGCGTCGAAATCGAATTGATCGCCGAGGTCGTTTGAGCCGCTACGACGCAGCGCCCGCCTGGCAACGGCCTGCAGCGCGGCTGTTGCTGGTGGCCTTCATCGCGCTGGCGGCGGTGGCAGCGGCGCTGTTCACGCAGCATCGATGGGGCATGCTGCCCTGCCCGTGGTGCATCCTGCAGCGTGTCATCTTCGTGCTCATCGCGGCGTTGGCACTGACGGGCGCCGCGGCGCAAGGCATGGTGCGGCGCGGGGCAGCGGTTGTGGTGCTGCTGCTGGCCGGCTGCGGTGTGGCGGCTGCGCTGTGGCAGCACTTCGTGGCGGCTGCCAGTGCATCGTGCAACCTGACACTGGCCGACCGCGTCATCAGCGGCCTGGAGCTGGACAGCCGGTGGCCCCAGGTTTTTGGGGTCTTCGCCAGTTGCGCCGACGCCAAGGCCGATCTGGCTCGGGTGCCTTACGAGTTCTACAGCCTGACGCTGTTTGTGCTGCTGGCCGTGCTGGCATGGCCCGCACTGCGGCGGCGCTGACCGGCGCGGTCATCGCATCAAGGCCGACAGCCGTTTTTACGTCGGCCAGCAAACCCGGCGTTGGGTGCGCGGCCGCATCAAAAAGGAGACTTGCCATGAGGTTCCGCCCCCTGTTGACCGTTGCTGCGCTGCTGGTCATGGCATCAGCCGCTGCGCACGCCGAGTACTGGACCGTCACCGAGGGCCAGCGCGGCGAATGGCGCGGGCTGTGGCAAATGAAGGCCAGCACCGGCGACTTCAAGCTCGGCCTGCGGCAGGGCGATGCCCAGATCACTGCCGACGGCTTCTACATCCGCAGTGGCAACGTCGTCAGCATCGCGCGCACGCGCACCTCCGACGGCAACGACTGCCACTACATGGGCACCATCAGCGGCTTCACCATCAGTGGCACGATGTACTGTGCCTCGGGTGGACCTTACCGCTGGAACGCCGTGATCGGCGAGCACGACAGCCCCGGCCATCGCCCCATGGCCCCCCAACCCCCACAGCGCTGAGGCCGGACGTAAAGGTCCGGAAGGACCTTTACGCCTGCCGAAGGCCCTTGCGCGATTT